>NZ_ASSC01000635.1 GCF_000520735.1 Paenibacillus forsythiae T98 | reverse complement strand
TCTCAAGCTCCTGCAGTGCAAACGGAAGAGACGGCTGAACAGCGGAGACCGGAGCTGTCGGCACCGGTTCGTCGAAAACACCGAGAAAGCCAATAGCGGATTGGAATGCTGCATCCATCAGACTCGGATGAAGGATAAGCTTGCCTTCGGCATCATGCGCAGTTTCGGGCAGAGACAGCTCCGCCAGCAACTGTTTGAATCCGCAATATACGTTCTGAATACTACGGTGCGCCGGGCCATAATCAAGGCCTGTTGTTGACAAAAGGGGATAGCACTTTCTGGACGGGAGCTCCTTAAATACACATTCTCCTCGCAGCTTCGTAATATCCAGTCTGGATGCGCTTGTGCTGTTAACGACTTTTACGGTACCCTCAGTGTGAATAATTGGTTCTTTCGTATCGAAAAGACTGATAACAGTAAATCGGATATCTCCGCTATTTTTCGGCTCAAGCGCCACCTGTAAGCGAATAGGCTTTGTACCTGTTGTGACCGGCCTTGTCCATACCACATCGACCAGTTTCAGTGAATCTTTTTCTTGTGTATTCGCTAACGATATTTCAGCGGCGGCTCTCGCCATCTCCAAATACACCACACCGGGCAAAACGTGCCTGTTCTTCACGATATGATCTCTTAAAAAGAATTCCGCTCCCGTGAATATTGAATGAAACCGCTGTTCTCGAAAGCAAGAAACATTCTCATGCAGCAGCGGATGAAGAAGTCGTCTCTTATTGAGCAAGATTTCACCGCTGTCCACTGGCGAATCAGGCAGCCAGAAGCATTCTCTCGAAAAGGGATACGTAGGCAGGGAAATCCGGCGGGGGTGGCTGACAGAGAAACAGGCTTTCCAATCGGATTCATACCCTTTTACGAATAATTTTGCAAGCGTCATCATTTTCATAAAGCAGTCATGAGCAGTTCCGTCATCGGCTATTAGTTCCTCAATGGTCTCCATTCCCAGTTGTACGAGCGAGGGCTCATTGCTGCGCTCTTTTTTCGGCACATACTCCATAACGCAGGCTTCCACTTTCCGATTCTCCAGCACTCCTTTTACGCATTCACGCAGATCCGCTACATCATTTACAACAAAAGCTGCGCGAAAATCGAAATGCTCTCTTCCGACCAGAAGAGTCCAACTGATGTCCTGAAGACGGCAATTGTTTCCCTTATCACTCAGCCAAACCGCCAAATCTTCCATCTTGCTCATAAGCTGTTTTTTCGTCTTTGCAGATAACGGAATCATATAAAAAGTATATTTCCGCTCTTCCTCTGCGGGCCAGTTAAGGGGAGCAGGCGCTTCCTCCAGTATCACATGGGCATTCGTGCCTCCGAACCCAAAGGAGCTTACCCCTGCCCGCAAGGGCGCATACTGCCCATCTGCTTCAATATAAGATTTCCATTCCTGAGGGCGGTCAACAATGTAAAAGGGGCTATCTTCAAGAGAAATGCGATGGTTCAACTGATTAAAGTTCCGTAATCCTGGCAAATGCTTATTTTGCATTGACAGCAACACCTTAACGACACCCGCTACTCCGGCGGCAGACTCCGTGTGCCCGATATTCGTTTTGGCTGAACCCAAACCGCAATAACCCGTTTGACCACTCTCTCCTTCTTCCCGAGCAAGTATGTCGAAAGCATTTAATAGCCCTTTGATTTCAAGGGGATCTCCCTTGGGGGTACCCGTCCCGTGAGCTTCCATATAGCTAATTGTCCGAATCCCGACTCCCGCGTTCTTAATTGCTTCAACGATCACTTCCGCTTGAGCATCGGGATTAGGATATGTAAGCGTATGCATTTTGCCGCCGTGGTTAATGGCGCTACCTTTGAGAATACCTAGTATACGATCTCCTTCTTGCAGGGCTTTATCCAGAGGTTTAAGCAGAATGACACCCGCACCCTCGCTGCGAACGTAACCATCCGCTAGATCATCAAAGGTTTTGCAGGAACCGTTGGGAGACATCATTCCGGCTTTAGAAAACGCTATATGACGGGTTGGCGTCAAGATAAGGTTCACTCCTCCCGCCAAAGCCAAACTGCATTCAGCCGAATTCAGGGAGTTCATCGCTAAATGAATGGCATAAAGTGAACTGGAACATGAACTGTCAATAGCAATGCTAGGGCCTCTAAAATTAAATATATGGGAGATCCGGTTCGCAATGACGGAAGAGGCCGTTCCCGTTGAATAATAGGTTTCGATATTCTGGGACCGCCGCTCCTGCAGTTCCTTGTAATCATGATTAAACACGCCCATAAAAACGCCTACTTTGTCCCCGGACAAACTGGACGGACGTAATCCGGCATCTTCCAAACAGGACCAGGAGAGTTCTAACGCAAGCCGCTGCTGAGGGTCCATGATTTCGGCCTCTCGCGCCGAAAAGCCAAAAAAAGCAGGATCGAATGCCGCGACATCGCTGAGGAATCCGCCCCACTTGCTATTGGTAAAATTGCCTTCGCTTTGAGGATTTCCCCAGTAATCCTGCCATTTCCAGCGTTCCTCTGGAATCTCTCGAATGCTCGAACGCCCGTTTATGAGATTCTGCCAAAACTCATCGGCGTTCGCCGCTTCCGGGAACCTGCAGGCCATGCCGATTATGGCTATATCGGTTGGTTTATACTTCATCATAGACTTCACCTTCTCAAAGAATCGACTTCCGATTCCATCCTTAGGAAATGTTAATGAATAGCGGTTATTATATGTATGCCAATACCAGCCGTCTCAACTGCTCCGCGATTTCTTCCATTAGTTTCTCGCCAATTCGATCCGCATGCCGATTTCGCCAGTTCTCCAGTTCTGTCCCTTTTACCCATTGATTGAACGCACCCAATGCCGGGCCGCAATGAATCTGGTAGTCCACCTTTTGATCCAGATCGCCACTTATGGCCAAACGTGTTGAATGAGAAAAGTACCACTTGAAAACAAGAGCCATTTTATATTTAGGATTTTTTTCTGCCTTTTCAATTTCTTCCGGCTGCTTATAACGTTTTACCAATTCGTAGACTTCTTCGAAACTATGACGAAAGTACCTGTCTTGAATTCTCTTCTTTGTGTTCTCACCGATTTCGTCCAATGAATTATATTGGTTGTATAGCTCGTATAGTTTGTTAGCTCTTGCCGGGAAGAACACTCCTTTCTTCAACACCTGAATTTTCGCCCCGAGTTCGAACATATCTCCAGCAGGCGCGTAATCGGTATCCTGCACATTGGCATTCTGCAACAATTCTTTAGCGGCCGCGCTCGTCCCCGCTTCCACTGTACACTGGTTAATTGAACCTGTTACGATATAATCGGCGCCCAATACGAAAGCTGCCAGCCCCGCTTCAGGTGTTCCAATGCCGCCTGCGGCTCCCAGCTTGATCATTTCCGAATACCGGTATTTCTCCATCATTTCATCACGCAATTTAATCATGGTTGGCAGTAAAGCGTATGCAACCCCATGATCTGTATGCCCGCCGGAATCCGCCTCCGCCGTCAAAGCGTCAGCCATCGGAACAAGCTTCAGCAATTGCGCTTCCTCATGCGAAATTTTATTCTCCGCCAACAGCTTCTCCACCAAGCGGGCAGGCGCCGGGCTTAAAAAACCTTCGGCCACTTCAGGCCTAGAAACCTTGGCTATAATTCGGTTAGCAATACCGACAGTCCCATCGGGTTTCCGCTGTAAGCCTTTCGCCCGGTATTTGACAAGCGCAGACGTTATGCCAAAGAATGCAGATGCTTCGATTGTCCTAACTCCATACCTCAAATAAAGGTCTGCCACTTGTTCTTCCAGATCAGGATTGTTAGGCTGATGAAGCAGATTCATACCGTACGGTTCTCCATTATTCAAAGCTTGCTGGATCGTTCGAATCGCCTTCTCAATATCTCCGAGTCCTAATCCTCCCGCTCCAAAGAAGCCCAGTATTCCGGATTTGCCTGCCTTCACAACAAGTTCAGCGGAAGAAATCCCCTTATACATGGACCCGATCATGTAGGCATATTTCAAATTGTAATCCGAGCGGAGCGCGGCATTCCCCAATGTGTATGGAGTGATGTCCCGGAACTTATCGGAAGAGGCCACTTGCGCTGCTCGTACCGTCGGTTCGGTTGACGGTAACTCCTTCTCCGCGATGATCTGGTTCGACGGCTCCGCTATGTAATCTTCCGGACTTGGATCATCCTCAACGACAATCGGCGTGGCTTCCTTGCGTATTGCAGCTACGAGCTTTTTCAATACATCTTTTGGCCCAACCTCAATAATTTCCACTTCGCCTTTCCCCATGAGATAACGGATACTATCACACCATTGTACCGAGTTAGTGATTTGCTCCAGCAAATTTTGCTTGATTTCGTTTTGCTTGTAAGGTCTGGCGTGAACATTTGAGATAACCGGTATATGAAGTTCTCCGAATTGGACTGATTTCAGAAAATCCTCAAATTCGCTTTTCACTCCGTTCATGTATCTGGAATGAAAGGCACCGCTTACGGAAAGCGGATAGTACAAGGCTGCACCTGCCGCTTCAAATATCCGCTGAGCTCGCTCAATCTCTTCCCTGGGACCGGAAACCACCGTTTGCGATGGAGAGTTATAATTCGCCGCATCTATCGCTGTCAAGCCGTTTGCGACAAGAATCTCATGAATTTGCTCAGCTTTCAGTCCAACGATCGCGGCCATGCCGCCGCCAGAAACTTTCTCCATCAATTGACCGCGTTTTTGTACCAACTTTAATCCCGTTTCAAAATCAAAAGCCCCAGCTGCGAACAGAGCATTATATTCCCCTAAACTGTGACCGGCCACGTAATCGGGTGTCTTACCGGTCTCCCGCAACAGTTTGAGATAAGTCAACGCGTTTACGACATACAGTGCAGGTTGAGTGAAATCCGTCCTCCCCAACTGCCCATTAGGATCCTCCAGGCATAGCGTCTTAATTGAATAGCCCAAAATTTGTTCTGCCTTGGCGGTAAGCTCCGTAAACTCATCAAATAGCGTTTCACCCATTCCTTTATATTGCGAGCCTTGTCCTGGAAAAACACAAGTCGTCATTTCCTCATTATTCCTCCCCGGAAAAAAAATAGAATGTTTTACGTTTGTAAGCCGCAGCGATTCCAAAACATGATGATTTGTTCCAAATGAGCTAAGGACAGAATGACACTCCGATTTGCTGTCTTCCCCCAAGCATCTTTTAACAAAGTTGGCCAATGAGCCCGAAGGTCCTAGATCCACATATATATAGCTTCCTTCTTGCTCTAAAGTACGAATCACATCGGCAAAAGAAATCTGTTTTCTTACGGTATCCCAGAAATAGCCCGGACCCAACTGATGCAGAAGTCTCCCTTCCGCGCATGATGCCAAAGGAATAGCCGGTGGAGAGAGCTTCAAATTCTTCAAATAGGCTTTATACCTTTCTTCTGCCGGATCAATCAGGGAAGAATGAAAGGCATAGCCCACCGGGAGCAATTGACTGATTACTCCCTGTTCATTCAACCGGCTATGTATTTCCCGAATATCACCAGGTTCGCCCGAAAGCACGAAATTTGAAGCATAATGGATCGCCGCCAATTGGCTCCTAGTTCGAATGAACGAGTTTGCCTCATACATTCCGGCATCATGCAAGACCGCCAGCATGCTGCCTTCTGCACATGTGGATTCAATCAACTCGGCCTGCTTCAGCACCGCCAACAAAGCCGCTTCAGGTCCGATTACACCTGCGACTGCGGCGGAGGCAAATTCGCCTAGACTGGCTCCCAAAACATAATCTGCCCGGAATCCGTTCTCAAGCATCGTCGCAGCCAGTGCATATTCCACCATAAAAATCGCGGGATGCGATAATAATGTCCGATTAAAAACATCATGCTTCTTTTTTTGAGGATCGTAGATGGCGGCTAGTACGGACTGCCCAATAATGCCGGATGCAATCCGATCCAAAGTCCGCAGCCAGTGCCTGAAAACTGGAGAGAGATCGAACAGTTCCTTGCCCATCTGATAGGATTGAGATCCTTGCCCTGAAAACATAAAAACCATTGGCTTCTTCATCAACGAAATCTCCCTCCTTCCGGTGATTCCCTCAGAGGCCAGAATTTCTGATTTTTACGCATACGGAAGCGGATGAACTGTTCACTTTCATCAAATTGGAAATAAATATTGTATTGGAGCAAGTAACTAAACGGCAGTCCCGGCTCTTTTCCGTACGAATGACCGGGGTAGATCCGTATGTCAGGAGAAATCGTATTTTTAATCCTTTGAACGCTTTCGTACATGCTTTCCGGCGAACCTCCCGGAAAATGGCAAACTCCGCAGCCTTCTATGAAGATTGTATCTCCCGTAAACAAACTTCCAGGCAAGAGAAAACAAGCGCTTCCGACGGTATGTCCCGGAGTAAGCAGGCAAGTGACTAAGGTATCCCCTACAGGGATCGTCTTACCGTCTTCAAACGAATGCAGATTGGTGCAGCGGTAACCGTAGTAACTTATTTCTCGGGCTGACATGTAAACACGGGCATTGTACATCCGGGCCAAAGCTTCCGCCTCGTTGACATGATCATTGTGTGAATGAGTCAATAATATAGTCGTAAGCTCCACACGAAGCTCTTCCAACATTCTTGCAATTAACTTCTTTTCCCACGCAGGATCTACAATTATAGCCTGTTTGGATGTCCGGTCCACAATAACGTAAATATAATTGTAATGTGTACTGTGGCCGGCTTTATAAGTGTACAACTCATAGGTTTTTTCCATTTTTTATCATACATCCTGCATTTTTAATATTTGACCTTTTGATTGCGTGAGATCCGGCTGACTATTGACTTGCCATAACTCCTGTAAGGACCTGCGGAAACAGAGCATCGATTCGCTGTTCAAAACTACATTTTTGGGATACGTAACGGCACATACATAGTGATGAATAATAAAGACGGCTGTCACATATTGAAATATATTTTTGTAATACAACGTGAATTCGTTATCCCCTCTTTCTAAAGAAGCAACCTCATATATAGCAAGGGATGCAGTCAGACCGGTTTTGAAGACTTTCGAAATCGACTCCTTGGCAGACCATAGGCAAAAAAGAAAGGTTTCGTAATCAAAAGGGAAATTCCGGGCAAGTTCCTTTTCCCACTCCGTAATTACACTTTCTATGGCATCCTTCTTTCCAGGGCATATACGCTCAATATCAATCCCCATCGGCACCGCCTCCGGAAAAACTATCGCGGCTCCTAAATCATCACAATGGCTTATGCTTAGCTGCATATTGGGCAGCAGGGGCGATACGAGAATAGGCTGGTGAAAAACGCCTTGATCGATAAAAATGTCGCTTCGCTGGTCATGGCCAATGACCGCAGAGGCAGCTGAGCGCCCGACATGTCTGCCAAGGAGATAGCTTTTTCTTCGTCGTTCATAATCCATCTTATCAAAACGCTCCCTCTCCTTTTCATGCAAGTCATGCGAAAGAGACAAGTATTCATCGAGTGCAGCGCACCAACAAAAGCATATGGCCACTTCATAGCTGCGATCATCAACTTGCAACCTTAACCTGTTGATTACCGTTCTCGGATAGCGTTTTAAAGTCATACATTACCTTCCCTTTTTTGGGGATACAAAAAACAAAAGGCCCAGCCGAGGGCCGAGACCTTTATTTTTATACCATGATATGTGAAAAAACACACTTTCCCCAGGTCGCCTACGGAAACCCGCACACTACTCTACAGCAAATTATAGGCCTACGTTGTCCACTAACGTGCCGAAACATCGATTAGCTTTCATACTAAAGTAGGATATAACATATACAAAAAATGTCGATTTTTATCAGTTTGCTCGAAATTATACATTATGTTCACTATAACATACCGGAAATAATAAGTGAATAAAAAAGTTCATACCATAAGATTACATATTTCGACATTTTTTTGAACAAATTGCTTTTATAATTTCTGAAAGGAAGGATTTAAATTTCTACTAATGATCGCTGTGCCAAATGAAAGGATGTTGTACTATGAATTGGTATGCTCTATACGTTGAAACAGGTAATGAAGAACAAGTTCGACAATTGCTTCTGCAACAATTTGACGAAAGATCCTTGGTTTGTATAAACCCCAAAAAAAAGGTCCCCGAAAAGCGGTCCGGCATTACCTACCATAGGGTAAGGACACTTTTTCCCGGTTATGTTTTCATTAAGATAAATATGAGTCCTGAGTACTACCATATAATAAAAAATACCCCAAAAGTATATAAACTAGTAAATAATGGAGCTGTTTATAAAAAACCTGCGAGAGCAGCTTCTGGAAATAGCATCAAGGAAGATTACTCTTTTTTCTCTACAATACCGGAAGAGGAAATGGCGCCTATTCTACAAGTCATGGGGACTACAGATGTTCTGGAGTACTCTACGATTACCATTGAAAATTCAAGGATACATGTCGACTCCGGTCCGCTTAAAGGGATGGAAGAACGAATCAAAAAGGTTGATAAGCATAAAAACAGAGCAAAAGTACTGTTCGAAATCATGGGTGATGGCAAGCTGATCGATGTCGGAGTTGAAATTACAAACAAATACGACCCTACATAATTTTCATGATTCACCATTTCTGATTCATAATCTAATTTTTGAGACTCCCACGGCTAAAGCCACATGCCCTACACCTTGCGGTGCGACGGGCGGGATTCTTGAATGACTAAGCGTTCGCAGTCCATTTCTGGTTTGAACAGTCTTCAAGATGAGGGCATCTCATTGCCCCTCCTAAGACAGTGCATCTAGCATCTTAGGCTGATTGACTGTTGCCATCAATCACAGGCGCATATCGAATGTTCATAGCGCCGACTACATCACGATGTTTTTCGAATCCGCATTTGCATTTGTATTTTCTGTCTTGCGCCTTATTCTTTTCAGAACATGTAGGGCATATTTGACTTGTGTATCCCAGGATTCACATACTCAATTGTAATGCCAGCTACATTCGCTTTGTATTCAACGAACTGAGACAGGCGATAAAATGACCAGGTATGCAGATTCTTTTCGTTTTTACGGCTTGTTCTTGCCGTCTGCCTGATGTTCGCCAGTTGTTCCAGGCGAATGACAGAAATCTTATTGTCTTGTGCAAAATTTACAATGGCATGACTTACTTTGTGGTCTTGGTCTTTCATCCAGCGTTGCTCCTTGTCTTTTGAACTGGCACAACAAAAAAGAGTAGTATTTCCAAATATTTGAAGTGCCACAATCACTTCGTATGTGACCTTACTCTCATCCCCCCTAAAGGGGGGGCTATCGCACCGTAGTGGGCTTTCTCGTTCGGAAAATCTGTAATTATCCCGGCGAAAAAAACCTCCGTCAAGACCGGCAGACCGGAACTCGCGGAGGCTGACACAAAATTGAGCTAAACTCGAAGGTGTGCTTAGTACTGCAACGCAGGGTAAATCGGGAACCGATCCGTCAGCGCGGCAACCCGGCGGGCAGCGTCCTGCAGCGTCGCTTCATCCTTCGGATTCTTAAGCACCTCGGCGATAAGCTGGCCGATCTCGACCATGGCCTGCTCATCCATGCCGCGCGAGGTAACCGCCGGCGTGCCGATCCGGATGCCGCTTGTCACGAACGGGCTGGTCGGATCGAATGGGATCGCATTTTTGTTAACGGTGATGCCGATGGAGTCGAGCACTTTCTCCGCATCCTTGCCGGTAATGTTCAGATTGCGCGTATCGACCAGCATCAGATGGTTGTCGGTTCCGCCGGAGACGATATTGACGCCCTCGCTGATAAGCGTTTCGGCCAGCACTTTGGCGTTCTTCACGACATTCTCGGCATAGGTCTTAAAAGACGGCTGAAGCGCTTCGCCGAAAGCTACGGCTTTGGCAGCGATAACATGCATCAGCGGACCGCCCTGGCTTCCCGGGAATACCGCTTTGTCAATCGCCGCCGCCCATGGCTGTTTGCAGAGAATCATGCCGCCCCGCGGGCCGCGCAGCGTCTTATGGGTGGTGGTGGTCACGAAATGGGCATACGGAACCGGGCTTGGGTGCAGACCTGCGGCCACCAGACCGGCGATATGCGCCATGTCGACCATGAACAGCGCGCCGACGTCGCTCGCGATCGAAGCGAGGGCTTCGAAATCAATCGTACGCGGATAGGCGCTCGCGCCGGCGACAATCAGCTTCGGACGGTGCTTGAAAGCCGCTTTGCGTACTTCGTTGTAATCGATAAGGAAGGTATCCTCCTGAACGCCGTAGGCGACAAAATTATAGAGAAGACCGGAAGCGTTAACCGGGCTGCCATGCGTCAGGTGCCCGCCGTGGGCCAGGTTCATGCCGAGCACCGTATCTCCGGGGTTGAGCGCGGCAAGATATACGGCCATGTTCGCCTGCGCGCCGGAATGCGGCTGCACATTGGCGTGATCGGCGCCGAACAGCTGCTTGGCACGGTCGCGGGCCAGATCCTCAACGATGTCCACGTCCTCACAGCCGCCGTAGTAACGTTTGCCCGGATAACCCTCCGCGTATTTGTTCGTCAATACGGAGCCCATAGCCTCAATGACGGCCTCGCTCACGATATTCTCCGAAGCGATCAGCTCAATATTGGCCTTCTGACGCTGGAGTTCCAGTCCCATCGCTTTCAGCACTTCCGGGTCATTCTTGCGCAGTTGTTCCATTGTTCTTATTTCCTCCCTGAATATGGTTTATGAGATGGGGGTATTCTTCCCTAATCACACAGCTTCGAGCCGTCATTATCCGGCAGCCGATACACCGCGCGTTCGC
>NZ_ASSC01000634.1 GCF_000520735.1 Paenibacillus forsythiae T98 | reverse complement strand
CAGCTCCGCCAATACCGCCGCTCCCTCGGGTGCAGCTCAAACAGCCGAAGCCTCAGCTTCGCCGGGTGCGCACAAGCTGAAGATCGAAACGAGCTTCTACCCCATGTATGAATTTACCAGAAATGTCGCTGGTGACCTGGCCGATGTGGACATCCTGGTCCCTGCGGGTGTGGAGCCCCATGACTGGGAGCCGTCTCCGCAGGATATCGCGAATATCGCGGATGCCGACTTGCTGGTGTACAACGGAGCCGGTATGGAAAGCTGGGTGGAGCAGGTGCTGGATGGAGCTTCCGGAGGCAAACTGGCTGCTGTGGACGCCAGCAAGGGTCTTGATACAATGGAAGGTCACGCCATGGAGGAAGAGGGAGAAGGGGGGGCCGCCGCGACTGACGAAGCTGGGCACGACGATCATGATCACGGCGCGCTCGATCCGCATGTCTGGCTGTCCCCGGCGCTGGCCATCAAGGAAGTCCGCAATATTGAGGCGGCCTTGCGGGAAGCTTCACCAGCCGACGCAGATACCTTCAAAGCCAACGCGGACGCTTACATCGCCAAGCTGGAGCAGTTGGATCAGGATTTCAAGAACGGCCTTAAAGATACCAAGCGCAAGGACTTCATTACACAGCATGCCGCCTTTGGCTATCTTGCCAGGGAATACGGCTTGACCCAGGTGCCGATCGCTGGGCTCTCCCCGGAACATGAGCCATCTGCGGCCCAAATGGCCGGCGTGGTGAAATTTGCAAAAGAGCATAACGTGAAGACGATTTTCTTCGAAACGCTTGTTTCTTCCAAGGTCTCGGAGACGGTTGCCAGGGAAGCTGGCGCCCAAACGGCTGTGCTTAACCCCATCGAAGGCCTGACTGACGAAGACCGCAGCAAGAACCTCGATTATATCGGCATTATGAGCCAGAACCTTGAAGCCCTGAAAGCGGCTTTAAATGAATAGGGAAGCTTCAAATTCGAAATAACGTAAGGCTCCGAGGCCGATTCTCTTACCGGAAGGTGGGGGGTCGGCCTTTTCCGACGAAGATTCAAATCACGGGCGCGGGGAGCGGCTTGAGCCGGGAACTTACCGCTATAAAGAGGGAAAGTTCGCCCACTTTTTCAGCGAGGACGAACTTAAGGCGCAATTCTTCGGAATGGATATCTTGGAAACCGGCAGCTTGAAGGAGAGCCTTGAAGGGCCGGGCGCGGGACGGCGCGAGTATATCTTGAGAACCATCGCAGCCAGGAAAAAAGGCTAGGTCGTGCCGCCCGTATCCCGGTTTCTTGCTGTAACCCGGAGAAGCAGCTTCCCGTGACCCGCCAACCAGGGCCAACTCCAGTGAAGCCGTGTCCTGCAAGCTTTCGCTTCATCCACCGCCCGCTGTGGTATAGGGCGTCAATTCATCCACCCGGTACGGGAGAAGAGAAACAGCGGGATTTCAGAAGGAGCGTTGCTTGCTCTCCGGGAAGCAATCGGCGAACAGAATGGCCCGGGGTATCCGGAAGAACGCTTCCGCCTTTTCTTGCAGAGAAGGGGACGGGAGCTGGCTGTTGTGCAGCCATTTGCGGAAGGTGCCGGGATGAACTCCGATCCAGCGTCCGGCATCGGTGACGGAAAGATCATGCACCATGCACAGCCCGGTCAGAATGTCGCTGCGGCGGGGATACTTCCGGCTTCGCTTCATAAACCGGGAAGGAGCCGGCTGGCACAGGATCGGACTCTGGCGAAGCAGCGCTTCGTTAAACAGGATATGCTGGGGATAACCGAGATAGCGGCAGGCTTTTTCAATATTGGTCCTGGATGGAATACGGCTTTCATATACCCAGGCGCTGACGCTTCTTGAAGATACGGACAGCTCCTCCGCAAACCGCGACAGCTTGATATCCCGGGCCATCAGCACGGCGAGCAGCACGCGGTTGCGGATCTGGCTTCGCTGAGGACGGCGGAATCTTTTGATCCGGACGCCTTTTCCCAGATATTTGCGGTTAACCAGGGACCACGCCTGAATCTTATAAGGCTCTGACTGATTTGTAGGCATACTACCTCCGATTTCTGAAAATATAAGAAAGAATAAGCTTGGCGCTTATCCCTGGCCTTACATTTCAAATGAAACGAATGTCACCTCCGGACAGGATGGAGCAGCCGTTTCTTTTTGAAAATATACTACAATATTTGCCGGTTTCAAGGCAATGGATATTCCTTACACCTTCTCTGTCGGCGCAGATTCCTTTCAGAAAACGGGGGGTTATGATATATTTTTATTAAACTGCAGCAACCATTACAATCCAAATAACAGGGAGCGAATAAGAAATGATAAAGCATATTGTATTTTTCAAGCTGAAGGATGGTTCGGAGGCCAGCGTGGCCAAGACTGTAGCCGTGCTGCGCAATATGGAAGGGAAAATTCCGCAGCTGCTTTCGCTCGAAATCGGAGCCGACATTCTGCGCACCGAGCGCTCGTTCGATATCGCCTTGACCGCGACTGTCGCAAGTCTGGAGGATCTGAACGCTTACCAGGTACATCCTGCGCATAAGGAAGTTATCGCTCATATTAACGAGGTCAAGGAGCTTTCCCTTGCCGTGGACTACGAGCTTTAAGCGGTATTTCACTGTAATAAGCACGGCCAGCTGATGGCGGAAAGCGGTGAGCGGAATGCGTGAGCTGGAATACCCGATGGAAGCGTTAACCTACCTTGTGGTATTTTTTGCGGCCTGCCTGGTCATGGTTGTTTGGCTGAAGCGCCGCGGCAAACGCCGCAAATAGCAAAGGAGCGCCCGGATGTACTACGTGAACCGCGAGCAAATTGAATGCATTTTGGAACAAATTCCCGATCTTGCCGACGGACTGCGGCTGGCTGCGGCCTCATGGGACGGAGGAAAAATCTGGGGGCTGGTGCAGGAGCGCTGCCTCCATCTCTCGATCGAGGCCGTTACGGATGTCGGAAGCTGCCTCATTGACGGATTTATTATGCGCGATGCGGGGAGCTACGAGGATATTGTCACGATCATTTATGAGGAGTCGGTGTTTCGCGACAAGGAGCTGTACGACCGGCTTATCGAGCTGGTGTCGCTGAGAAAGCCTCTTGTGCAGGAATATTACGCATGGGAGCGGGAGAAGCTGCATCCGCTGGCGTCCGTTCTTCCGGAGCTGCTGCTCCGCTTCGCCGCCGAGGTCAGAAGCTATCTCAATCAGGAACTGGGCACCGCCCTGCCGGTGAGCTGAGAAACGCCGAAGCCGGTGGAATCTGTGACAGAAGGGGGGGACCGAAATGAAGAGAGGGCAGGAAAACGGTTCGACCAGGCAAATCATCATGACGCTGCTTAAAATGAGAGGGCCGTTGACCATCGGAGCGCTGGCCGAGGAGCTCGGCATTACGGAAATGGGAGTAAGACGCCATGTTCTGCAGCTTGAGCGGGAAGGCTTGGCCCGAAACAAGATTGTACGGCAGGCCATGGGCCGGCCCATGCACATGTATTCACTGACGGAAAGAGCCGAAGACTATTTTCCGAAAAATTATCATAACCTCACGCTGGAGCTTCTGCGCGAATTGGACCACAGCAGCGGGACCGAGGCCGTGAATGTCCTGTTCGAGGGGCGCAGGCGCAGGCTGCTGGCGCAGTACAGCCCCATGATGGAGCGGAGAGATCTCGAAGAGAGAGTGGCGGAGTTGTCCGCTATTCAGAATTCCGGCGGCTATATGGCCGAATGGGACACGGTAGGAGACGGATCTTACGTGCTCCGGGAGTACAACTGCCCGATCCGCCAGGTTGCCGTCCAGTACCGCAAGGCCTGCGAGTGTGAGCAGCATTTGTTCGAGGAATTGCTGAATGCCCGGGTTTCGCGCAGCGACTGCATGGCCGAGGGCGGGCAGTGCTGCAGATACTCGATTAAACCGAAGAACCTTCTGTAAGGACCGGCAACCGTCAGCCATAAAAAAATTTTCTCTCCAGTCACGGGACGGCCCCTCTTTGCTTATGATATAAGCAGGATCTAGGCATTCGCCCGTAAAGGAGAGATGAAGAATGAAGAAGAACACGAAGAGCTTGCTGTGGGGAATCGTCGCCGGAGGCGCCGTCGGTTCGGTGACCGCTCTGCTTCTGACGCCCAAATCCGGCAAAGAATTGCGCAAGGATATCTCGGACGGCGCCGCAGCAACTGCGGATAAAGCGCAGGAGCTTGTTCATCAGGCCTCAGACAAGACGGTGGAATGGTACGGCAAAGCCAGGGATTCCGTGGAGCAGGCGATTCAAGAGGTGGCCGGCTGGAGCCAACTGTTCGCCAAGGCCGGGGATGAGCCGGAGGTCATTTCCGCAGACGTTGTTGAACAGGCGCCGGGCGGTTCCGGCCTTGAGGATGAAGCGGCTTTGCCGGATGCGGACGATAAGGCCGGGGATCAGGCGTGAGGGCTGTCCCGGCGGCGGCAGCCCGGCAGGCGGTCCGCCCTGGAGACGGGTCTGCCGGATGACACCCGCAAGCTATCGCTTTCACAGCTATTCAGCTATACGGTATGCCCTTGAGGCCGCTGCTTCGCTAACTTTTGCACAGCGTTCTTCAAGGGCATCAATCTTGCCCGGGCCCGGGAGAGCCTCGAAAGACTGGGGGCATGAGGTGTTCTGCTCTTGAACTGGGGAGATAATTGGAGTATTATCTGCAATTGGGACAGGAAGCCCGGTACACTTTGCTTCCGCCTTACATAAGCTATTCAAAACAAGATGAAGGAAGCGTGTGTTCGTGCAGCAAGCTATCGCTATACTAGATTCGGGCGTCGGAGGATTGACGGTTGCCAAGGAGGTCATGAGGCAGCTCCCGAGGGAGAAGATTATTTATTTCGGAGATACCGCCCGCGCCCCGTACGGACCCCGTTCGTCAGGAGAGGTCAAGCTTTTTACCGAGCAGATTGTCGATTATCTGATTCAATTTGATCCCAAAATGATCGTGATCGCCTGCAATACGGCAACCGCAGCCGCTCTCGATTATATATCGGGGAAGGTGAGGATTCCGGTCATCGGCGTCATTCATCCCGGCGCCCGCGCCGCCATCAGCGCGACCAAGACCGGCCGGGTCGGCGTGATTGGCACCGTGGGAACCATCGGCAGCTGGGCCTACACGGCAGCGCTGAAGCAGCTGTCTCCTTATGTTGAGGTTGTCAGCCAGGCATGTCCGGCGCTTGTCCCTTTGGTCGAACAGGGGATGTTCCGTACCGAGGAGTGCGATGTTGCGGTGCGCGATTCACTGAACGGCATCAAGCATGAACCGATTGATACCTTGATCCTCGGATGTACGCATTACCCGTTTCTCGTCGATTCCATTGGCCGGGTGATGGGGCCCGGGGTCAAGCTGATCAGCTCGGCGGACGAGACGGCGCGCGAGATCAGCACCATTTTGTACGACAAGGGAAAGCTGGCGAGAGGGGACGACAGTCCGGTGCATCAGTTCTTCTGCAGCGGCGACGCCGGCATATTCCAAAGAATCGCCATGGACTGGCTCGGAGAGCAGATCAGACGCACGCCGGTTGTATGGCAGGTATCCTCGCTGGAGCCTTCGGACGTTTGAAGGCAGGCGGGAGAACTCTTTCGTCAGATGTTATTATAATATCCGTATTCTTGACGGCCGGGCGGCATGCGCCCGGCCGTTCTTTGCGCATGTAGGACAAGAGAACCCGCATACAATCAAGAAGAAACACAACGTTCACGATGCGCAGCGGAGAGGGTGAAATCTATGCTTCAATATATTGTGCGCAAGGGAGATACCGTGAGGCGGGTAGCCGCCGCGCACGGACTTGCTCCATCGCATATCATACAGGGGAATCCCTGGGCGGCAGACCAGCCGTACCTCCTCCCGGGGCAGGTGCTGTTCCTGCCGTCCGTCCAGCGGAGGCGATACATTGCGCAGGAAGGGGAGCGCATGAGGGATGTGGCGGCGATCTACGGGGTCAGCCTCGAAGAGCTGGAGCAGCTTAATCCCGGAATAGCTATGGACGGGTTCTGCCCCCCGGGACGAACCCTGGTGCTCCCGTTGTCCGAGCGGGCGGCCGTCGTGAGTCTGCGCGGCGAGTACGGGCCGGCGGAACTGGAGAGCGACATCGGCCATCTGATAAAAAAATACCCCTTTATCTCGGCCGACACGATAGGCGCAAGCGTCCTAGGCAAACCGCTGCATATGCTGCGGATCGGCAGCGGCCCGCGCAGATTGCATGTGAATGCGGCGCTGCACGCCAACGAGTGGCTGACCTCGCCATGTCTGCTGGCCTTTCTGGAGCAGTATGCCGAGGCCTACGCCAAGGGGCGGAGCTGGAACGGCCACCGCCCGGAGGACTGGTTCAGCAACTGGACGGTATGGGCCGTCCCGATGGCGAACCCCGACGGCGTGGAGCTGGTGCAGGAAGGAACGGGTTCATGGCACCCTCATCGGCGGG
>NZ_ASSC01000633.1 GCF_000520735.1 Paenibacillus forsythiae T98 | reverse complement strand
CCGTGCATCGGCCGAGAATCTCAAGCTCCTGCAGTGTAAATGGAAGGGACAGAACCGACTGCTTCTGCCGCGCTGACGATCCGTTGTCCGTTAAATAACTCTGCATTAACATAACCTCATGCAGTTGAAGGGAATCCATCTGCCAATCCCCTTGCTCCGCAGCGGCAAGTGAATCTGGCACAGACAACTGAACCAGCAATTGTCCCGCTTCGGATAACGAACGACTATATTCAGATTTTGGGGACTTTACACTCATGCTTCCACAATCAGCCTCTAGCTGCTGCAGGTTTAAACAGACCGTATTCACCTTCAAATCCAGCTCAGCTATGCCCTCGCAGTAAACAACGCAATCTTTTCCATTCCTGCTGAAAATGTTGAATGAAATCGTTCCATCCTCCTCCGGTGTTAGGGAAATTTCCACAGTGACAGAATCGAATTCCACTGAAATCGGCTGATGTAAAATCAAGCGGTGCAGCCTGATCTGCGGCTCTTCCTCTTTTAATTCTCCAAGGGAATAGTTTACGGCCGCAGCCACCATTTCAAAATATGCGCCATGCGGGAAGAAACGCTTTCCACTTCCCGTCTCGTCATCCAAAAGATAATATTCCCTACCGGTAAAGGTTGAAGAAAAACGCTGCTCTGAAAAATCGGAGCAATTCAGCTGCAGCAACGGGTGCACGTAAGAAGGCGCTTCAAATATATGTGTGTCTAGAGCTGACCCCGGCCCGCTTTTCGGCAGCCAACAACGCTCCTTTGCAAAGGGATAGGCGGGCAGACTAATCCGTCTTGGCTTGATATCGAAATATAACCGATTCCAATCCACTTCCAACCCCTTAACCCATAAATTCAAAATATTTCGGTATTTTCGTTTATTCAACCAAGCCGTGACGGCCTGCTTTAGATCGTCATCCGCAGCAAACAGTTCCACTTCCTCTTTATCCCGTTTTATTCGCCCTTGTATCAGGTTCTCAATCTCCTCTTTACCGTCAAGAAATTGCTGAAGCTTCTCTTCAAGTTCCCCCGCTGAACCGACGATAAAGGCAATCCGTTCTTCCATGGCTTCTCTTCCGACCTGGAGCGTGTAGGCCATGTCCGCCAAACTTAGATCTTCCTGTCGTTTTCTCCGGATAGCATCAAGCAGATTGCTTGCCTGCTCTTGAAGGCGCTCCCTGTTTTTTGCCGATAGGAGAACGACATACTGCTGCTGGAATGCGCCTCCCTCATTGGCCGTTTCCGGCTCCTCAGCAACATATTCCGACAGAATAATATGCGCATTCGCGCCGCCCGCCCCAAAGGATGATATCCCGGCAATCCGTGGAAACACCGTTGTTTCACCATGCATTTCAATGATTGGACGTTTCCACTCCGTAAGATCCTGCTGTACAACGAAGGGTGTACGGCTGAAATCGATATTGGAATTCAGTACCTTGGAATGCAGAGAAGGAACCAATTTGCGGTATTTGATCTGAAGCAGCACTTTCGTCAATCCCGCAATGCCCGAGGCGCTTTCGCAATGCCCGATGTTGGACTTGGCTGAACCGAGGGCGCAAAACTGCCTGTCACGCGTATAGGTTTCAAAAGTTTTGGTCAAGCCGGCCAGTTCAATCGGATCGCCAAGCGAAGTGCCGGTGCCATGCGCTTCAATATAGCTTATCGCCCTGGGATTTATACCCGATCTTTCCAAAACTCGGCCGATTACTCCAGCTTGGGCATGTAGATTAGGAACGTAATAACCGTTGGTTTTCCCCCCATGGTTGATAGCGCTGCCCTTGATCACCGCATAGATTTGATCTCCATCCGCAATCGCCTTGGATAGCGGCTTAAGCAGTACAGCACCCACTCCCTCGCCCGGAACGTAGCCGTCTCCGCCTTCCCCAAAGCTTTCGCACCGTCCTTTGCTTGATGCAAAGTTTCCTTGCCCAAGCAGCAGATACTTATTAGGGTGAAGGGAAAGATTAACGCCTCCGGCAATGGCCGTTTCGCAGTCCCCCCGCTGGATGCTTTGACAAGCAAAATGGATCGCAGTTAATGAAGAAGAGCACATGGTGTCCACAGCGATGCTGGGTCCATTGAAATTGCAAAAGTAGGAAACACGGTTTGCGATGGAAGAAGGATTGCCGCTCAGCGCTACCGGCCGGCCCTGCGCCGTTTCCTCCACTCCGTAGAGCTGGTATTCTTCGTACATCACCCCTACAAAAACACCAACACTCCCCCCCGAACCCTCTCTCTGTCCAAGAGTGAATCTGGTGTACCCTGCGTCTTCGAGCGTCTCATAAACACATTGTAAAAATAAACGCTCCTGCGGGTCCATTCTTTCCGCTTCCCATGGCGAAATATTGAAAAAGAGAGGGTCAAAGCAATCTATGTCATCAAGAAAACCGCCCCACTTGCTATTTGTCTTTCCGGCTTTGCCCTTATTCCGATCGTAGTAGAATTCCGCATCCCAGCGATCGCGCGGAATCTCAGTGATACAGTCCTTGCCGTCACGCAGAACTTCCCAATATTGATCCAAGTTCTGTGCTCCCGGATAACGGCCGGCAACCCCGATAATCGCAATTTCTTCCTCCGCTGCCTTTATCTCCGACTCATAGCCGCGTGTTCGATCAAACCTCCGGCCGCTTTTACGAACAACCTTCGAAGATTCCGCATGTTGCGGAACATGCCTGAATGCCGGGAAAGCTGCTTCCATCTCAGGCACGGTACCCAGAAGCTTATTGATTTCATCGGGGTACAATTCAAGAAAATAGCCCGTCAGTTCACGGATATTCCGGTACTCAAACCAAAGGGTTTTGGGCAATGTGCCAAACACCTTCTCCAATTCACCAGTCAGTTGCATAACCATGATGGAGTCAATTCCGTATTTCTCCATCGGCGCGTCCGCTTCGATGCGGTTGGCCGGCAGCTTGATGACCGAAGAAAGCAATTTCTTGAAAAATGATACTGCTTTTTCGGAAATCGTTTCGCCAGAATATACGAGAAATTCCGTTCGCTGAGCTTCTGCGTCAACAGCCTTTTGGGGATTCAAGCTTATATCGCCCAGAAAAATCTGACGAAGCCGGTCCAGCTCCCCTTCCATTACCATCAACCGGCTCTCTCCGGAAGCGATCGCCATATACAGGCTTCGAATACCGGTCGAGGTCTCCATCGCGAGCATGCCAGTCCGTTCCGTAAGGGCCTGCTGGGTAGCTGAATCAACGTTCATCCCGCCCTCCTTCCAAATCGGCCAGTTCACAGAAACCGTACGGCCGTGTCTTTCTTTTGAAGCGACTCGTTGGTTGCGCTGCTCGGCGAAAACATCCATAAACGCGTTGGCTGCAGAATAGTCTGCCTGACCCGGATTTCCCAAACTGCCGGCGATTGATGAACAGAGTACAAAGAAATCGAGATCCATGTGCCGGGTAGTATGGTCTAAGTACACCGCCCCTGCTACCTTCGGCGCCATAACAAGCCGCAGTTCTTCAGCAGTCTTTTTGAGGATATAGTTATCCTTGATGAAGCCCGCGCAATGAATGATACCGTGCAGTCCACCGTACTCCGTTTGAATGTTTTGCACAAGACGCTCTACTGCCCGTTCGTCTGTTACATCGACCTGCTTATACACAACTGTAGCTCCCAAGCCCCGCATTTCTTGCAGGATATGCTCTTGTTCGAGACTCGGCGCAGACCTCCCCGCCAGAATGAGACGTGCTCCCGGAGCTCGCTCGGCGGCATCCCTGGCGAACTGAAGCCCCAACCCTCCGGCTCCCCCCGTTATCAGATACACGCCGCTGTCTTTCCATGGAGAGACCGGTTCATGCAAAGGCGGTTCCACTCTGCTCCATCCTTGTACACAACGCACCCCATCTATGTAACGCACATGCTGTTCATACGGCTGCAGCTTGCACTCTTCCAATTTGCGGGTGATCGCCTCTAGGTCCTCTTCTGGATTCACTTCGATAACTTGTCCGATAAAATTGGGATTTTCCAACCCGGCCGTTTTCAGCATTCCGGATAGTCCAGAGAACAGCCAATAGTCGTTTTGTCCGCTCACGATAATCTGAAAGAGCGTTTTTTGCTTCGATCTTCTTCCAAGAACGTGACGAATTTCGTCAAAAACCCGAGAAGCGCCCGTTTGGAAGCTTTCAACCGCTGCCCCTGCATCCATTTCCAGGTTAATACAGCGGACTCCTCCCAAAAGGCTTTCACTCCGCCCCCAGTTCTCGCCTATGGGCACACACAGCACAACCAACCGCTCATCCACAGAGAAGACGGTGGAGCCCTCTGTTAGTGTCCCCCTCTTCCAGTCCGGCTTTAGGATCAGACTTCCACGGGTAGGTGCGGGGGTTACTGTCCCAAGTTCGGCGTTATCCAACACGCGGGGCGAGTAACCTTTCAAACGAACACAGACCCGTCCCTGCTCGTCACACAAATCGATATCGAGCTTTTGTACACGGTCATTTTCACCGCAGCCCTCGCTATAACGGATGTATGCCCACATTTCACTCCTACATGCCCCGTATATTTCAAACTCCTTTAAGGCAAAAGGCAGCGCCGGCTTGCAAATATCGGACCCAGGGGTGAAAATCGTCTCCCCCACGCGGTTCTTCTGCATACCGACGGCGGCCTGTAAAGCTGCATCCAATAAACCCGGATTCAGAATGTACCGGTTTGCGTCAGAGGCTGCGGAACTGGAAATGAATAATTTTGCTAAAACCTGATTCTTACATACAAACAACTGCTTGATTCCTTGATGTCCCGGTCCGTAATCAAGGCCCATCTGAGCGAGAATCCGATAGCACTCTTTGGAGTCCAATATGTACTGTCCGCACTGATTCTGCAAATAGGTTATATCCAAACGAGGTGTATGGTCATACCGGACGAAAGCCGCCATACCCCTGGCATGGACGATTCTTCCCGCATCATCATCCTCTGTTTCACTGTAAATTTCATAGCTGATTTCCTCGTCGTTTTCCGGACAAAGACTGATCATCACATTAATCGGACCGCTGTCCACAATAAGGGGCCGCATCCAGGCTACATCCGTCAATCTGATCTCTCTTGATTGATTCCTCTTCGAGGAGCGTTCGACGGCGGCTCTCGCCATCTCCAGATACGCCACCGCTGGAAGGATCCGCTGTCCGTTCACCACATGATCGGCCAGGAAAAACTCCTCTCCCGTAAAGGTTGAGCGGAAACGCTGCTCCGTAAAATCGGAGATATTCTCATGCACCAGCGGATGGACTACGGTTGGGACCCCT
>NZ_ASSC01000632.1 GCF_000520735.1 Paenibacillus forsythiae T98 | reverse complement strand
CCTGCCGGACCAACAGCTCGCGGATTTCCTCCGGACTAGTGACGGGAAGCGCGCTAACGTTAACAACAACGGGAACGGACGGGGCCTTGAACTCCATCTTCGACAGCTCGTCCGACAGCCGCTCAGCCGCCTGTTTCATCATCGAGGAATGGAAGGGACCGCTTACTTCCAGCGGAATCGCCCGCTTGCCGCCGGCTTCCCTCACCCGCTGAACAACCGCGTTCACTCCGGCCACTGAACCGGACACGACAATCTGTCCCGGACAATTGATGTTCGCCAGCGCAACCGGACCGTCCTGCTCCGATACGCTGCGGCACAGTTCCGACAGCGCCTCGCGGCCGGCGCCAAGCACAGCCGCCATCGCACCCTGGCCGCCCGGCACGGCCTCTTCCATAAACTGGCCGCGCAGGCGCACCAGCTTGACGGCGTCCTCGTAAGTCAGGACGCCGGACGCCACCAGCGCGCTGTATTCTCCCAGGCTGTGACCGGCCACATAGTCCGGCGCAAGGCCTTTGCCTTTCAGCGCTTCCAGATAGGCCACGCTTGCGGTCAACAGCGCGGGCTGTGCGTTGGCTGTCTGCTTGAGCTCGTTGTCTGGTCCTTCAAATACGAGCGTGCTGAGCGGAAAGCCAAGAGCTTTATCCCCTGTTTCAAATATCGCGCGGGCCTTGGGCACAGCTTCGAACACATCCTTCGCCATGCCGACCGCCTGCGCTCCCTGGCCGGGAAATACGAATGCGATTTTACTCATTATG
>NZ_ASSC01000631.1 GCF_000520735.1 Paenibacillus forsythiae T98 | reverse complement strand
ATTTCAGGAAGGCGGACAGCGCCTCAAGCCGGGTCTCGGCATTCATAAATCATTCCTCCATTACTCATTATCATAGCACCTATTATACTAGTTTAAACTACAACTTGTAATAGGATAATATCCGTGACATGATGACGTTGGATGTGATAATGAAGGAGGATTCATTATGGAAAGAGTCGTCATAAGCGGCATGGGGATCGTGTCTCCTCTTGGCAGCGATGTGGAGCAGTTCTGGGATCAATTGCGAAACGGGCAATCGGGCATATCTGAAATTGACGCATTTGACACGTCTGCCTATAAGGCAAGGTTTGGAGGCGTTGTCCGGGATTTCGACGCCGACGCGCTGTTTGGCCGCAAGGAGGCGCGGCGTATGGACCGCTTCACCCAATTCGCGGTTGCAGCCGCCGATCAGGCGCTGGCCGATTCGGGACTGAAGCTGGAGAATATGGACAGGGAACGGCTCGGAGTGTATGTCGGCTCGGGCATTGGCGGCATCGGGTCGCTGCTGGACCAGCATGGGGTGTTGCTCGAACGCGGGCCGGACCGGGTAAGTCCAACCTTGGTGCCGATGATGATTGCTAATATGGCGGCGGCTTCCATCAGCATTCGTTATGGCGCCATGGGCCCGGCGCTATCGCCGGTTACGGCCTGTTCCATTGGCAATACGGCCATCGGCGAAGCCTTCCGGGCCATCCGTTCCGGCGAGGCGGACGTTATTCTGGCCGGGGGCGCAGAGGCCGCAATCAATGAAATATCGCTGGCCAGCTTCGGCAACGCCCATGCCTTATCCGTCCGAAACGGGGACATAACGCGGGCCAGCCGCCCGTTTGACGCGGACAGGGACGGCTTCGTCCTTGGCGAAGGGGCGGGCATTCTCGTCCTGGAGTCGCTCACTCATGCGCGGCGCCGGGATGCGCGGATTTACGCGGAGGTGATCGGCTATGGCGCCAGCTCCGACGCCTACCATATGGTGGCGACCCATCCGAAGGGAAGGGGGGCTTACCAGGCGATGAAGCTGGCCTTGCAATCCGCCAAGGTTACACCGGCGGACATTGATGTGATCAGCGCGCACGCCACCAGCACGGCGCTCGGCGATTTATCGGAGACGAAGGCGATCAAGGCTCTGTTTGGCGAGGACGCATACCGCGTACCGGTCACGGCCAACAAGTCGATGACGGGACATATGCTCGGCGCGGCCGGGGGCGCGGAAGCCATTGCTCTGGTCAAAAGCCTGTGCGGGAACGTCATCCCGCCAACGATCAATCTGGAGCGGCCCGATCCCGAATGCGACCTGGACTATGTGCCGAATGAAGCCAGAGTGCGGGATTTGCATATCGGCATGTCGAATTCCTTCGGCTTCGGCGGGCATAATGCGGTGGTTGTGATTCGGAAGTATTCCTAAAAGGAGCGCCGCCGCCCGAATGCGCCCGAGTAGCGGGGCGAAGCCATTTTGCTTATTCCGCATCCTTGCCGCTCTTCTGCTGATTCATGAGCAAGGTCTTCAGCTCCTGAAGCTCCGCTTCAATCCGGTGCAGATGGCCCTGCATGTCGTCGATCTCCTGCTCCGCCTTGTAGTTGATCGCAAAGTCGATGATCGCCTCATGTTTGTCCCGCGCCGTCTGCCGGTTCTGGCTCATCATAATGATCGGCGCCTGGAATGCCGACAGAAATGACAGGCACAGATTCAGCAGGATAAACGGAGGCGAATCGAAATGCCGGGTGAAGCCGAGCACATTCCAGACGATCCACACCGCCAAGAAGCAGGAAAAATACAGGATAAACTTCCAGCTTCCGCCGAAAGCGGCTATGCGGTCGGCCAATTTTCCGCCAAGGCCCGTCTGCTTGTCGTATTCCTCTTCCAGATGGGCGAGGATGCGTTTTTCGTAAATATCTACAAGATTGTCGATACGTCCTTTGTGCTGCTCGTTCAGTTCAATATCAAATCCATTAATGGTCGCGTCCACCGGCGGGACCTTTTTTGCTTTTGCTTGCGCCATGGATGGCCCTCCTTGGTCAAAAGAATGCCATCATCTTACTCCATCCTTTTTCATTTGTATATGGCGGGAATGCGGCTGGTGTCTTCTTCTAACTTCCATTATACTAGACGAGTCGTCGGGTTTTACAAAAAAAGGTCTGTTATTTTACCATTTCAACGAGTAAGAGGGGTAAAGCATGTACAGGAGAAGAATGGGAAACGCCGGCCGGTTCTATCTGGTGTCCGCGCTGCTGGTGCTTAAGCTGCTGCTGCTGCGGATGCTGTTCTTCGACCGGATCGCCTGGGAATGGGTTCTGGCCGATGCGGCGCCGGCGCTGCTGCTGATGGGAATTCTGGCTGCTGCGGTGCCAAGGAGGGCAAAGACCGCCGCGTTCTGGACGCTCAATGTCATACTGTCGCTGCTGCTGTTCGCCGCAAGCGTATACTTCAATCATTTCGGCTCGGTGCCGACCTATCTGGCCCTCGCCGAGCTGCACCAGGTATTTCAAATCAGGGACAGTGTAGAGTCCACGATACAGCCCATCGATTATTTGTTCTTTGCGGATATCGCGGTGTATGGGATTTACCGCTTGCTGCGCCGAGGGAAAGCGGGCATGGGGGAGATGCGTTCGGGCGATGCTCCATCCGGACTTCGGTGGGTGTACCCCGCCGTTATTATGCTCTCCATCTTCGGAGGGGCCTCGCTGTCCGCCTATTCGATTCATGCCTCGTCGGGAATCACGAACGAGCTGGCGCAGGCGGAAAGCGCGGGATTTCTGAATTATGAGGTCGTCGCCGCGATCCGGGAACGCCAGAACAGCGAGCTGGTCGGCACCGGCAACATCAAGGATACAATCGCCAAGGTCGAGGAACTGGAGACCTCCTACAACTATGCGGGAGCGCCGTCCGGCACGCCGTCCGCCGCCTATTATGGGGCCATGCAGGGCAAGAATGTCATTGTCGTGCAGATGGAGGCTTTTCAGAACTTTCCGCTGCATCAGTCGCTGGACGGGCAGGAGCTTACGCCGAATCTGAACAGGCTGGCGGATGAAGGGCTTTATTTTCCCCATGTCTACCAGCAGATCGGTCCGGGAAATACCTCGGACGCCGAATTTATGAGCAATACGTCTATCTATCCCATCGGAACGCTGGCCATGTCTACGGGCTTCGGGGACCGGAAGCTGCCGGGCCTGCCGCGCGTGCTGGAGAGCAAGGGCTACGAAGCCTACACCTTCCATGTCAATAAGGTTGGCTTCTGGAACCGCAAGGAGCTGTACGCGGCGCTCGGTTTTAACGGCTATTACGACAAACCTTACTATAAGAACGATCATTTCAACGCCTTCGGCGCTTCGGATGAACAATTGTACATTACGGGAGTGCAGAAGCTGGCCGAGCTGGGCAAGAAAGGGACGCCTTTCTACGCCCAGTTCGTGACGGCCTCCAGTCATCACCCGTTCCAGATTCCTGATGCTTTCAAAAGAATTACCGTACCGGACCATCTCCAGGGCACCATGCTCGGCGATTATCTGACCGCGATTAACTATACCGATTATGCCATCGGGACGCTGATTGACGGGTTGAAGCAAAACGGACTGTGGGACAGCACGGTGCTGGTGCTCTACGGCGACCATTTCGGTCTCCAGCCGCAGAGCGTTCCGCCGGAGCAGGTGGAGGGCGCGCTTGGCATCAAGTACGATTCACGGGTCAGCCGGTTCAACATTCCGCTCATCATTCACATGCCCGGCTCGGAGCGGGGGAAGACCGTCGAAACGACAGGCGGGCAGCTTGATATTATGCCGACTCTGGCCAATCTGCTGGGCATATCGCTGAAAAGCGAAGGGGTTACGCCATTCGGACACGACCTGCTGAATATCCGGCATAATGTGCTGGGGATGAGATACTATCTGCCCTCGGGATCTTTCTTCAATGACGACATCCTGTTCGTTCCCGGCAAAAGCTTTCAGGACGGCGAGGCCATCTCGCTGAAGACGCTCCAGCCGGTCGCCGATTTCGCCAGGTATGAGCGGGACTACAAGTATATTTTGCAGTGGATGAGCCTGTCCGACGAATATGTGAAGCTGCTGCCGAAACGCTAGCCATCCGGCTAGCGGCCAAAAGGATGAAGAAGCTGGGAGCGAATATTAATGAAACCATGGTTTAAACCGCATGTTCTGGGGGTGGCGGCGGGCTTCGGCCTGCTGCTCGGCCTGCTGTTCCTCGGGCCGTTCGTCGGCGTGGCCGACAACGGCGACTTTCTGCGAATGATGGACACGATCGGTCTGCATTATTACAACGCTTCCGAAACGTATGCGGACCGTTTTTTCAATTACAGCCATTCCCGGTTTGCGTATGAGCATCTGTTCCGGGGGTTCTATCCCTCTTCGCAGATTTTCGTTGTGCTGGCGCCAAGGCTGCTGGGCGGTTTGTTCCACGGAAGCTGGTTCGACATTCGCCTGCTGGCTGCGGTATACGGCATACTGCTGCTTGCAGCGACCTGGCTGCTGGTCAAATATAACGCCCGCGCCTCCTGGGTCACGGGCTTGCTGCTGGCGGGTGCGCTGCTGTTTGTCTTTTATGATATCGGCTATCTCGCGTACTTCAATTCGCTGTTCGGGGAGCCGGTCTCACTCGTGTTCATGCTGCTGACTTTCGCGCTTGGGCTGAGGCTGGCTTTCAAGGAGAAGCCGGAGGCCAGGGATCTGTGGCTGTTCTTTGCCGCCGTCCTCTTCCTGGCCTGCTCCAAAATCCAGAACGCGCCCATCGGCGTCGCCTTCGCGCTGATCTTTCTGCGGTTCGCGTCGCTTCAGGGCGGGGCGTTCAGGAAAGCGGCCATCCGCTTCTCGGTGGCGATATTTCTGATTTCCGTGATTATGTACGCCGCCGCACCGAAGGAATTGAAGCATATCAATCTGTACCAGACGGTATTTTACGGCATTCTGAACGGTTCGCCGGATGTGAAAGGGGATCTGAGGGAATTGGGGTTGCCAGAGAAGCTGGAGGTGCTGGCGGGCACCAATTATTTCGAGAAAGGCACGGCGGTCGAACAGAATGACCCTTCGCTCGTTCCCGACTTTTACAGCCGGATTTCCCACAAGGATGTGCTGGCATTCTATCTGAAGCATCCCGGGCGCTTGCTGGACAATATGCGCTACGCGGCAAAATACAGCATGGCGATTCGCCCCTCCTATCTCGGAAATTACGAGAAGGCGGATAATAAGCCGCCGCGCCTGCTTGCCTATACGTACAGCGGATGGAGCCGGTTTAAACTTCATGTGCTGCCCCATAACCTCGCATTTCTGGCTATCTTCTACGCCGTATATTATGCCGGAGCGTTGTACGAATGGCTGCGAAGCGCGGACCGGCGACAGCAGGTAGCCTGCGAGCTGATGATGCTGCTCGGACTCATCGGTATTTTCGCGTTCCTCGTGCCGATCCTCGGCGACGGGCGCGCGGATATGAGCAAGCATTTGTTTCTGTTCAATGTCTGCTTTGACATGATGGCTGTAACGATGTTCGCCTGGGCCGCTCATAAATTGAGAGGATGGATGTTCAGGGGAAAGCCGTGACGCTTGGTGCGTCACGGCTTCTTTTTCGGCAACAGGTCAATAATAGTATTTCGATACCCGCTCGAACATCTCCAGCAGCTTGGGGAATGCGTCCAGCTCCCGGATCGCTGCGACATCCTCACGGACAGCCGTCTCTTCTTCCGGACGGAGGACGGAGGGGGCAATGGGCAGCGTGATGGTCTCTGTCTGCCGCAATTGCTCAAGCAGCAGGTCAATGGCCCGTTCCAGGTAACGGTGGAACCACTTGAAACGATCCTTATAGATCGCTTTGATCTTGTTATATTCCATTAAATAATCGTTCAGGTCGGACAGGGTCACCCAGTCAGGCACCATGGTGAGGGCGAACAATTTGATCTCCATCGCTTGAGGGTTCTTGTCACAGAATTTCAAATAGTTGGACCGGGACTGGAAGGTATTCTCGGGTGAAATCGGATGCTCCTGGTGATAATTAATCACGGCGTCGTCATGGATGAATACCGCTCCTTTTCTGGCGGCGCGATACCCGAATTCCCAGTCCTCCCAACCGAACCCCGTAAGAGCTTCGTCGAAACCGCCGATCTCGTCAAAAAAACGCTTGGTCATCGAGAGATTATTCGTGATGAGATTCAACCAGGAGTATTGAAACAGCTTGAATTTGCTGCCATAAGTTTGCAGGATGCTATCGAAGTAATCATTCTTGCTGCTCCACCGGTTGAGGTGATCGGGATCAAACATCAATTCAAAGGGGAGGAGCTGCACCGGCGTCTGATCCCCCTGCATAAATTGCTCAATGATCGGCGCGGTGATCGGATTGCCGGAATACAGCTCGCTCATAACGGATTTCTGCTGCGCCGAATAACCGGGATCGGTCATCGTATAGATGCGTCTTGAGCGCATGGCCCCGGATACGATATTCCGCTCTCCGCTCTGATGGTGGTTGACATGGGTCATGACAAAATCCGGCCCGCATATCATCTCGGCATCCACAAACAGCAGGGTGCGCCCCGTTGCAATGCCCGAGCCGATGTTCCGTATTCGGGATCTTCCCCTGCTCTTAAGCTGCTGCACATAAATGAATGGAAATTCCGGATACAGCGAGTAGTACAGGGAAGGCGTATGATCCGTAGAGCCGTCATCCAGAAACACAACCTCCATCTGCTGAAGCGGGAATTGCTGCCGTTCCAGACTCATCAGGGAAAAATAGTTCAGCGGGCAGCGGTTATAGGAAGGTATAATGACGCTTACGGCAAAATTTCTTGGGGTCCCCCCGCTGACGGCGACGCCTCTGGCCGGATCGCGGTAGAAATACAGACCGCCCTCATCCCCGTCCAGCGCCGAAAAGATGTGGGTTCCAATCTCTTCCTCGCTCCGGGCGACGGACCATAGACGAAACTCCCGGACCTGGCCTTTAAATGTGCCGTACTGATGGCCTCCTATGCCCAGGGAGGGGATAACCCGTTCAACATTGCTGGCCATGCTTTCTTCCTTTACCCGGGCTCCGTTAATATACAGCCGCAGCTTCTTGTTGTCCGATACGACGGCAACATGCTGCCATTCCGAGAAATCATGCGCGAAGACCAGTCTGGCGGGAAGATGATTCACTGAATGCTCATAGACCGCTATGCCGTTTGTGCCGACGGAGATTCCGCAGCCCGCGCTGCCCTCCGGGTAGAAATCGGGACCCACCAAATAAGCTCTTCCGCCTGTCCCGTCCGCTCCTGTATTCCGTTCCTCGTCGAGAGCTTGTTCCTCTTCCGCTTTCACCCAGAATTCATAAGTAAAGGTATTGCTGATGTCGCAGGTTCTCTGGAACTTGATCCATTCGCTGCCGTCAAACTGCAATGTGCTCTGTTCATACATGGACAATCCCTCCTATGATCCCCAGTACCCCGAGATGGCTAATTGATACAGATAGAGATAGCGGTCTACCATTCTGGATACCGAGAATCGCTCTCCGACATAGTATCTTAATTTTTCAGGGAGGTAGGGGGCTTGATAATCGTACAGCTTTCCTGCCATCTCTTCGAATGAGTCGCACATCATCTCGGGGAAGGGCTCAAGTATTTCCGGAACAGCCCCTTTAGCCATCGCAAGCACAGGGGTTCCGCAGGCCATCGCCTCAATGAGCACAAGTCCGAACGGTTCTTCCCACTGGATAGGAAAAAGAAGGCATCTGGCATACTTTAACAGATCCTGGCGGACTCTTCCCCCGACCGGGCCGACATATTGGAGAAGGGAATTGCGGTTCAAACGGGGAGTAACCTCCTGAATGAACATTTCTTCGTCATGGATCGGTCCGGCTATAACCAGCCGCTGTCCGGTCATTTCGGCTAGGTCCATCGCCTGGAGAACCCCTTTTTCCCGGACAATTCTGCCCATAAAGAGCAGAAAATCGCCTTTTTCGTGGCTGAATTCATATTCATCAACGACAATACCGTTGTTCACATCGAATCCGTATCCCCCGCCTATCGTTTCCCTGGCGCTGCGGCTTACATAAATCGGAAAATAAACAGGATTATACACAGGCAGATGAATGGTATGGACTACCGGAACATTGATTTCGATCCGGCTGAGCGCGGAATCAAAGGTATGGTCATGAATAATATCAATATTTTCCGGGAGATTCTCCACCACATAAGATGCGATGGCATCATCTCCGTAAAATGGATAAGGAATGACGCTTCCCCAAATATAGCTTCCGTTCGGAGCAAATAGAATGACCTCATGCCCCCTCTTGACCAGTTCTTGAGAGAGCTCATAGATGATGCGTTCCGTTCCTCCATCCCTGGGGGGAGGGACGGTTTCATGATTTGGCGCGACTTGCAGAATTCTCATGGAGAACCCTCCTGACTGAGCATTTGTATATGGGACTATGACATCATATGATTCCCGTTTCGCCGCTGCATACGGAGTCCGCCTATTGCTCTAAATAATCATCAAGCCTGAGCCGGTCAAAATATGCAAATTTCCCGCTGCAATTGTCCATATCTAAAATCCCTCCGCAGGAATCTACTGTATGAGGAGGAGATGTGGATGGCGAATCTATCTGTCCTGATGCCGGTCTATAACGCATCCTGCTTTCTGGAGCACGCGGTGGAGAGCATTTTGCAGCAGAGCTATACCGATTTTGAGCTGATCGTCATTAACGACGGATCAACCGATAACAGCCTCGAGATTCTTGAACGGTATTCCGATCCTCGCATCAAGCTGATTCATAACGGGACGAACAGCGGAATTGTGTCCAGCCTGAATTGCGGCTTGAACGCCGCCTCGGGAGCATACATTGCCAGAATGGATGCGGACGATTACAGTCTGCCGGACCGCTTCAAGGCACAGATTCAGTTCATGGATCTGCACCCCGAAATCGGGGTCTGCGGCACGCAGTACCGGATTATGGGTTCTCCTCCCCATGGAGACGGAGGCCTGAGTACCGCGCTTCCTTGCGATCCGGATATTGTCGCCTGTTCGCTGCTGATCAACTGCTGTCTCGCGCACCCTTCCGTAATGCTGAGAAGGCGGGTCCTGGACCGGCTTCACAGTCCGCCGTATGATCCGGATTACCAACATGCGGAGGACTATCATCTCTGGGCCAGGCTTTCGGCAATCACCCGTATAGCCAATCTGGAGCAATGCTATCTGTACTACCGCCAGCATGATCTGCAGCTCAGCAGAACCCGTCGCCTGGAGCAGCTGAGGCAAGCGGACAGGATTCGCCTGGATTTATTGAATGGAATGGGACTTGTTCCCACCTCCGAAGAATGGGAGCTTCATCTGAATTTATGTTATTCGAGGAGGAGCGGCGACGGGTCCGAACGGGAATGGATACGCAAGATCCTTTTCCGGAATCTGTCCGCCAGAAGGTACGATCAGTTGGCGTTGATGGACGTACTGAACAGCGTTTGGAGAGGGTAATTTTACGTAAATCCTGAAAGGGGATGTCCGGAATGAAGGCAGTAATTCTGGCAGGCGGCTACGGCACGCGGATCAGCGAAGAATCGCATCTGCGGCCGAAGCCGATGATCGAGATCGGCGAGAAGCCGATTTTATGGCATATCATGAAGATGTATTCCGATTACGGATTTAACGACTTTGTAATCTGTCTTGGCTATAAAGGCAATGTAATCAAGGAGTATTTCTCCAACTACTATCTCTACAATTCCGATGTCACGTTCGATTATACCAATCAAAATGAAATGGTCATTCACCAGCGGAAGGCGGAGCCCTGGAAGGTTACCCTTGTCGATACGGGGCTGGAAACGCTCACCGGAGGGAGATTGAAAAGAATTGCCCCGTTCATCGGCGAGGAGCCGTTTATGATGACTTACGGCGACGGGCTGTCTTCAATCGACCTTAACGCGCTGCTGGCATTCCACCGGAGCCACGGCAAAATCGCCACGGTAACCGTAACCCAGCCTCCGGGGAGGTTCGGATCGATGCAGCTGAATGACCAGCAGCGGGTCGAGGCTTTTCGGGAGAAGCCTAAGGGCGACAACTCCTGGATTAATGCAGGTTTTTTTGTGCTTGAGCCGCAGGTGTTTCAATACATTGAGGGAGACAAGACGGTATTTGAGCAGGAGCCGCTGGAAGGTCTTTCCCGAGAAGGCCACCTGATGGGTTATAAATTCGAAGGCTTCTGGCATCCGATGGATACTTTGCGGGACAAAAATTATCTGGATCAGTTATGGAAATCGGGGAATGCTCCGTGGAGAAAATAAATTTCTGGACCGGTAAAAAGGTGTTTCTGACCGGCCATACGGGTTTTAAAGGCTCCTGGCTGTCCATTTGGCTGCATCGGCTCGGAGCGGTAGTAACCGGCTATTCAGACGCGCCTCCGACCGATCCCAGCCTGTATGAGTGCGGCCGTACCGGCCAGCTTCTGACCTCCATTACAGGGGACGTCCGGGATTTGGCTCATCTTCAGGCGGCCATGCGCGCGGCCGATCCGGATATCGTGCTGCATCTGGCGGCGCAGCCGCTCGTCAGGGAGTCCTACCAGCGTCCGGTGGATACGTATGCGGTGAATGTGCTGGGCACCGTTCATGTGCTGGAGGCGGTGCGCCGGAACAACGCTCAAGGAGGCAAGATCAAGGCGCTGGTCAATGTGACGACGGACAAATGCTACAGCAACAAGGAGTGGTTCTGG
>NZ_ASSC01000630.1 GCF_000520735.1 Paenibacillus forsythiae T98 | reverse complement strand
ACTCCATTTACATGATTTGGGTAATCAACAGGCCTGGTGTTAGATCATTATAGTTTGAACCGATCCGCAGGTGCGAAGTTAAATGAAACCTACTTGCCACCAGATAACTAATCATTTGGAGGGAATGAATATTGGAACTAGATGATCAAGTATATGAACGAATTTTACAACTGTGTAAAGAGGGAAATGCTTTAACTGAAAAAGGACAAATTATTAAAGCTATCGAGAGTTATACAGCTGCTCTGGAACTGGTTCCGTTACCGAGGAATAACTGGCAAACAAGTACATGGATTTATACAGCATTAGGCGACACTTATTTTCATACCAACAGATATGAAATGGCAAAAAATAATTTTTATGATGCTTTAAACTGTCCAGGTGGGATTTCAAATCCATTTATTTTACTGAGACTTGGAGAGAGTTTGTTCGAGTGTGGGGAACTTGATAAAGCTAAGGACTATCTGTTAAGAACTTACATGTTAGAAGGATATAAAATCTTTTTTAGTGAAGATGATAAGTATTTTGAATTGATTAAAGATATGGTTTGAGGAGGATAGATATGGCTACTTTGCAATCACCCATCAAAGAAAAGTTTGAAAGTCTTGTGAATAAAAGTAATGAACAATTTAATAATGGTAACCATGAAGATTCTATTTTGTTGTTAGAAGAAGCTTGGAATTTAATACCCGACCCAAAAGGTATTTATTGTGAAGAAAGCTATCACTTGGTGAAGGATGTTGTGGCCACTTGTTTAATAATAAATGATCTTAAGAAAGCAAAGGTATGGGCAGATAAAATATTTTTAACTGGATTTGATCGCATAGATTCGGGTGATAAGGAATTTATTTCAGGAAAAGTTGCTTTTGAATTAGGTGATTTTGAGACGGCAAAAGAATTTTTCAGCATTGCCAATAGAAAGTCAGAAGGTAGATGTTTTGGGAGTCCGAAGAATACAAAATATCTCAAATTTTTTAAAAGTTAAAGGTTTAGTTGTTGCAATAAGCTATAGATTTTTGAGTATACTTATTTATAACTCCAACATTAAAGATAGAACAACACAATCAACAACGCCTTTTTTAGGGTCTGTCAAGATTTTTGTGTAAACTCTTTTACA
>NZ_ASSC01000629.1 GCF_000520735.1 Paenibacillus forsythiae T98 | reverse complement strand
TCGGCGGCCTGACTTTTACAAGCCTGTGTTCCTTCATCCTCTATTTCAATTTGGCGAAAGACAGCTCTTTCATTTATCGTTTCATCGGAATGGAGCAATGCGATGTTATGGTGGTTGCGGAGGCAGGGCCTTCGGCCGGGAAGATATTTACGGAAATTGAAAATATGGACGGAGTAAAAAAGACGGGCATGCTGGACCGGCTGTATGCCGGACTGGAGGGCCGTTCGGTGCTCATGAACGTCTCCTCCGATTATGGCGGTCTGGACTGGGAGACGCTTTATGAAGGCAGGCAGCCCGTCTATGACAATGAAATCTCCATATCTGGCGTGATGTCGCAGAGGCTGGATAAACGGATAGGCGATCTGGTCAAGGTCTCGCTTGGCGGGAAGAGCGGCGAGTACCTGATTACGGGTCTGACCCAGCAGTTCGGCAATGCGGAATCGGCCTCCGTTACGCTGGAGGGATTGCGGCGCATCCATCCGGAGTATCGGCAAAATTCGCTTAGCATCTATCTGCAAGGAACGGACAGCAAGGAGTTTATCCGCAAGGTGAAAGCGGAATACGGGAAGCATCTCCTTATGGTAATGGACGTCAGGGCTACCCTGGCCAGTCAAATCGGCTCGCTTGTTAACGCTGTATTTCTGGTGACGGCAGTGGTGATGGCGGCGACCGTGCTGGTCGTTGCGCTGATATTATTTCTTGTCATTCACACCCTGATTGTTAAGCAAAGAACAGAGTTCGGCATTTTGAAGGCGCTCGGGTACACCACCCGGCAGCTCATGCTGCAGGTGGGATTCGGCTTTGTTCCGGTTGTCGCCGCAGGCGTTGCCGCCGGAGGGCTTGCCGGGGCCTTGCTCACGAACGGCTTTCTGTCGCTGCTCTTTGCTCGCTCGGGCATTTTCAACGCCAACTTCCGGATTCCGGCTCTGCCGGTAGCGGCGATTTGCGCGGGATTTGCGGCGGCGGCCTGCCTGATCATCCTGCTCATTGCAAGGCGGATCAAACCGATCGCGCCGCGGGCCCTGCTCGCGGACTAACAAAAGAAGAAACGGCTTTGCTGTCCTGTTGCGGACGGCGCGGCCGTTTTTTTACGTTTCAAATATTTTTGCAATGACCCGGGCAATCGAGGAGTCCGCGCGGATATTGAGCGGGAGAGCGGTGATTTCGAAACGCGGCGCCCCGCGAAGCAGGTGGAGGTTCGCCAGATTTTCAATAATCGGGATTTTATGCTTGAACAGCAGATGATGGACGTCGAACGGATATTTATCGACTGACGGGGTGTCGACTCCGATCATTTTGATCTTCTTGCGGACCAGCATTTCCGCGAATTCAAGCGTAAGCGCCGGGTAGTCCGTGTAGTAATCGGGCTCTTCGAAGCGTGCTCCGTGGCCGGTATGGACCAGGACAATCTGCCCCTCGGAGACAGCCTGCTCATACTCCGGCTTATTGCGGACCGCCTCACAGCTGCGGGCATCCAGCAGACAGCCTTCCCCGATAAAGACATCCAGCGGATATTCATTGATGTACTCCGTGCAGTCCGTCATGTGCATATGCCCGTCGATATGCGTTCCCGCATGCATGTTGACCGTCAGGAGATGGTTGTTATAGCCGTCCCGGGAGAACTCGGCGGATCTTGCGAGCTTCGTTGACGGATCTCCCGGATAGACCGGCAGCCCGTCCCGGATCGGGTGGGTCAGATCGATAAGCATGGCTTCTTAACTCCTTTGCTCTTGACCGGGGACTATGGCCCCAATTAAAAACGAGGCGGTTCTGAAGGCAGCGGGAGCTTAAGCAAGCTGCGTTTAGGACGACCTCGTTTGACTTTCTAATCTCTTGGCAGGATGCACCTGTGCAACCTTGCAGTGAAGCT
>NZ_ASSC01000628.1 GCF_000520735.1 Paenibacillus forsythiae T98 | reverse complement strand
CGCTCCAGAAGCAGATTGAGCAGGGCGCGCCTGCGGATTTATTCATTTCGGCCGGGACGAAACAGATGGACGCCCTCATAGACAAGAAGCTTGCCCGTTCCGATCTGACCCGGACCCTGCTCACGAATGAGCTGGTGCTGATCGTGCCGACCGATTCGGCACCGGCGAATGTCTCGGCGCAGGATTTGACCGGCTCCGGCTTCGCCAAGCTTGCGGTCGGACAGCCTGAATCGGTGCCTGCCGGGATGTATGCGCAGCAGTTCCTTCGGCATGCGGGGCTTTGGGACAAGCTGACGCCCAAAATCGTGCTGACGAAGGATGTCAGACAGGTGCTGACCTATGTGGCGTCCGGCAAT
>NZ_ASSC01000627.1 GCF_000520735.1 Paenibacillus forsythiae T98 | reverse complement strand
CAGCCGATGTGATCTGCCGCTGGCTGAGGCAGCGAGAAATGTCGTTGACCTCCGCAACCTTTTGCAGATCGGTCGTACGCTCCTCAATGCGGAACAGCTTGGGCTGTTCCGTCCGGCTGGTCGTAAACATGATGACTGTCGGTGTGACGTAGCTGTGCGCCCCCGGGAACCCGAGGGAAGCGGCCATGCGCGTCATCGTATCCTCCACGCGGTAAGTCTCCGCGCCGTTCTGGAGCATGATTTTTCCTGCCAGCAGGCATAAATCTATAATTTCATAGGTTGTCCCCGATTCGGCATTGTTCAAACCTTCTTAATCCTCCCCTTGAATGTTATCTATTTGATTGTGCCTGCAGCGGGGCAAAAGATCAAGCTCCAAATTATAAATCTGTTTATTTAAAGTGCCCGCCGATTTTCAGCGACCGGTCCTTGGCTTGCCCCGCATCCGTAAGGGATGAGGCTCTTATAATCGCGGCGCTGCCGTACCGGCTTTTGATGCTGTCCGTAGCTTGGTCCAGAGCTCTGAGCTTGACCTGATCCTCAAAGAGAGTGAGCTGATAAGTCCGGTCGTCCACCAACTGGCTCAAGGTCACCCCGACACGGCGAACGGGCATTTGATCCCAATATTTGTAGAACAGCCTTCGGACGGTCTTCATTACGGTATTGGTATGGTTCGTGGGGTCCGTCATCTTCATTTGGCGCGAAAATCCGGTTGGCGATTCATAGGGGCTGCACATGCAGCTGACTGTAACTACGAAGCCCATATAACCTTGGCGGCGGCAGTCCCGGCATACCTCCTCCGTGAGCTCCAAGAGAATCGTATCGACTTCCCATGGTTCGGTGTAATCCCGGGGCAAGGTCATCATATGCCCGACCGATTTGGGCGGTGTCTCAAAGGTTCCGGGGTTGACCGGACTGTCATCCAGACCGTTCGCCGTCCTCCACATTACCTCTGCATGGATATCCGACTGCCTGCCGAAGCGGGCGCGAAATTTATCCTTTAGACAGGGAAGAGGCGTCCCTGCAATATCTCCGATGCTATTCATTCCAAGAGCGGCAAAATGCGCCGACATTCGCGAACCGACACCGAACATTTTATGAACGGGCTGCGGCCACAGCAGGGTTTCGATTTCGGATGCGGGCAAAGTAAAAATGCCATTTTCATTCTTCTTCGCCCAAATATCGGTTGCGATTTTAGCCAGGATTTTATTGGAGCTTATGCCGATCCTTACCCGCACTCCCGTTTGGCTCAGCACCTTCTGCTGAATGGACTTCGCAATCGTTACAGGATCTCCGAAGAAGGGCAGGCTTGCCGTAATGTCCAGAAACTGCTCATCAATGCTGAATATTTCAACAAGATCGGTGAACTCCTCATAAATCTTCGTAATCATCCGGGAGACATCCATATAATGCTGCATGCGGGGGCGGATGACCACGAGCTCGGGACATTTGGTTAAAGCCTCTCCAAGACGCTCCGCCGTAGTTACTCCATATCCCTTCGCAATGGGGCAGGCCGCCAAAATGATTCCTGATCTGCGCTCGACGGAACCCGCCACAGCAACGGGCATATCCCTGCATTCCGGGTGATCCGCCTTCTCAACGCTTGCATAGAAGCTCTGGCAGTCTGCCAGAAATATAACCCGTTCCCGTTTCTCGTTCAACCTGACCGCCTCCGCATATTCATCAGTAGGGTCATAAGCTCGGCCTTAACCAAGCTCCGCAGCATCGTAAAATAGTGGATATAGCCGCGAACTTTATACTCGACGCGAATGCCCTGTGCATTCTTCTCGGTGTGCAGAATCCGGATATCCCGCGCCCTCATCCTTCTCTTGAGATCCCGCAGCTCGGGATAAATCGCCTCTTCAATTTCTTTGAGATACATCAGGACATGATTATAAATCATTTTATCCCTGTGCTTCTTCAGCTCATTCATGTCTCTTGCCAGCATATCCAGCAATATGGGCAGAAGCGTGTACTCTTTAATGATTTGAAAATCCTCTTCTGCTTCAATTCTCGGGTTGACGCCCATCATCACACCACCATCACAAGAACACCTATTCGCATTTTCTATTATATACCGAACATGAGTTCGTTATGCAAGAGGGATTTTCTGGTTTTTGCCTCCTCACATCCGGATGTTTTATTTTATAATGAAGCATTGATCAAAACGGGGGAGGGCCAAGTTGATGCGGATTAAAGAGATGGATGCGCGGACCAGGGAGGAAGCCGCCAAGCTTGCCGGGCCGCTGATGGTATCCCGGGGGGAGATTCACCGGCTGGAGGAGCTGCCCGGCTGCTGCGCCGAGGATGGGGACGGGAGCCTGCTGGCGGCAATTTTCTACCATGTGCGGAACGGGGAGTGCGAGATTGTCTCGCTGGAGAGCAGGGCGGAGAATCGGGGAGCCGGCACCCGGCTCATCGAGGCGGTGACCGCACGCGCCCGGGCGGAAGGCTGCTCAAGAGTCTGGCTGATTACGTCCAATGACAATACAAGGGCGATACGCTTTTATCAAAAAAGAGGGTTCGATCTCAAAGCCGTTCACCGGGACGCCATTACGGAAGCGCGCAAGCTGAAGCCGTCGATTCCCCTGATTGGGTATGACGGTATTCCGATCCGCCATGAGCTTGAACTGGAGTACTTGCTGTAACCGCCATAAGGAATATTATGGTACGATTATGGAAAGGAGGGATGAAATGACATTAGCGGTAATGAACAAGCGGGAATTCGATTCGCTGGATGATGAAAGACTGGGCAGGGCGTGCATGGAGCCGACCTTCAGTCAAATCCGCGCCAAAGAAATGGCGGTGAAGGCCAGAGTAGTAGCGGACCTCTCCGAAGGACAACGAGCGCTATGCATGTTCAGAGTCTTTTACGGTCATGCGAAGAATTCGGAAATGGAGTATTACGGCTGGATCTCCCATCTGCTGCAAAACCCGGACATGTGGTCCGGGGTGATGAACGGATTAAGCTTTTTTGGCGATGTGGACATGTTCCGTCTGCTGGAAGAAACGAAAGAAGTTCTGGACACCAGAAACCGCAGGCTCGGGTTAGCGTGGAAGGACGCCGTAATAATGGACCTCGACCATGATAAAGCATTACATGCCCAGGTGGAGCGATTCTACCGGTGGTTCCAGAACATTGCTCCGGCAAGCCTGAGAATAATCGCCGCCCATATCCGGGACAACGCCGATCAATTTGTGAGGTTTGAGGAGTAAGCACATATACGAAGTAACCATTTCTGCGCCCGCTCTGCGGGCGTTTTTTTCGGCCAATTTTCGGCCAGCGCCGGTCACTATTAGCCATGTATTCCCGGACGATAGCCAAATCATGTACCAAGACCAAAGTCCAGAACGAAACCAAACCTCAGCCAGTTATCGCCTTATTGTTCATTTGTTAATCTGTTGGTATAAGAGGATGCCTGGTGCAACAATTAACTTTTTACAATGGGGTGAACACTATGACCGACAACAGGGGAGAATATGATTCGGGGAGCGGCATTTATGTTTTGCTGACCGATACGGGCACCTTGTTCACGACCTTGATCAAAAGCTTCACCGCCGCTCCGTATAACCATGCCTCTCTCGCGCTCGACGCGGAGCTGAATCAGGTGTTCAGCTTTGGCCGGAAATGTCCAAGCAAGCCTTGGGCTGGAGGATTCGTGAAGGAAGATGTCTACGAGGGGACCTTCCGTCATTATCCCGGCACTCGCTGTGTACTGCTCCGGCTTGGGATTTCCAAAGAGCAGCGTGACGCCGCTATTCGAATCGTCCGTTCCTTTCAGAAGGACAGGCATGCTTATCGCTACAATCTGATCGGATTATTAGGGGTGCTGCTGAACCTTGACATGGAGACGAAAAACGCCTATTTTTGCTCCCAGTTTGTATCCGAAGCGCTGCGCAAAAGCGGACTTTCCCTGTGGGATCGGCCATCCGCGCTGGTAACGCCCAACGACTTTTTGCACCATCCTGCATTCGACACGGTCTACGAGGGGCTTCTGTACGACTATCCGCTTCTCAACCGTGACAGATTAAGGTACATACCGAATGGGGAAGAGGCTTCGGGCGAACTGGAGGAGCAAGCAGTTTGATGGAGGCGACGAAGCTGATGCAAATGGCAGCAAAAATAGGCGTTATCCATCAAGTGTACGGTTCAGCCTCGCCAGCATGTCACCGAAGGTCCGGCATTCCTGGGGCGACCAGTCTTCAAATATTTGCCCGTATCGGTCCAATCGGATTTTTCTCGCCTCGTCCAGCTTCCGCGAACCTAGTTCGGTGATCTGAAAATAGCTGGACCTTCCGTCCTGCGGATCAGGTATCCGTTCCAAATATCTTTTGGATTCAAGCACACTTGTCTGTCTGCTGATTGTGGAGGTGTCGAGGCCGAGCTCTTCCGCCAGAGCCTTAACCCCGATATTGCCGCGGTTGGACAAATGGTACAGCAGGGTATAGCTCGAACGGTCCAGCCCGCCATGCTTCTTGTCCAGGGAGGCGCGGCGAATCAGTGTCATCATCTCATTGCTGATCAAATCCAGATTTTTATCTTCCATAGCCCTTCCGTCCTTTGGTTTATACTCTTCTCCCTATTATAAGTGATATCCGGCCGCAAATGAAAATACATAATCGGAGATGAAGCAACGTGATCCGAGATGAAGCAGCGTGAAAAAAGTAATATTGTTTTTCGGAAAAATAGTTGTATAATACACCTATATTTATTTATTGATTTCCGTATTGGTGCGGCGTAGAGGAGAGAAAGCATTGAATAATCAAAATGCCAGCAATTCTTCATTCTGGCTCATTATTTTAGCGGTTTTTTTCGGTAATTTCATGTCTATCTTAAGCTCGACAACGATTAATGTGGCTTTTCCGGTGTTTATGAAGGACTTTCATGCGGAGGTTGGCTCGGTTCAATGGATGATTACCGGCTATCTGCTGGCGACCGGAGTTGTCGCTCCGATCGTCGGCTATTTTGGCGACAAGTGGAGCTATAAGGTGCTATATGTGTGCGCTTTGTCAGGCTTCACCCTCTTTTCAGGGCTGTCCACGATTGCCTGGAGCATTCATTCTTTGATTAGCTTCCGCATCCTGCAAGGAGTGTTCGGCGGCCTGATCATTCCGACAACGATGACCATGATCTATCAGTTCATTGAGAAGGAGAAGCAGGCTTTCGCCATGAGCTTATGGAGTCTTTCTTCCATGCTGGCCCCGGCGTTCGGGCCTACCCTTGGCGGCTGGCTGACCGGGTATTTCGGCTGGCAGTCCCTGTTTATCATCAACCTGCCCATCGGAATCATTGCCATTATTGTAGCGCTCAAATGCCTACCCTATCACCGCCAGTCCAGCAAGCTCAAGACGTTTGATTTGCCCGGCTTCATAACCGTCATTCTCGGCAGCGCGTTGATCATTTTAGCTTTCAGTGAAGGAAATTCCTGGGGATGGACTTCGTGGCAGACGTTATTCCTGCTGGTGGTGGGTGTGTCCGTGTTGACCTACTTCATCCGCAGAGAGTTATCTCTGAAGGAGCCACTGCTTAATTTGAAGGTCTTCCGCCAAAAGCGCTTCACGTACAGCTTGATCATCAACTGCACGATTACCATCTCGCTCTATTCCGGAACGTTCCTGATTCCGGTCTTCCTACAGGATATTCAGCAGTCCACTCCGTTGGTAACCGCCCTGGTGCTGCTTCCGGGTTCGCTGGTGATGGCGTTTCTATCGCCGGTGGTCGGCAAGCTGTATACCAAGGTAGGCCCGTTCTGGCTTATTCTTAGCGGTATCCTGCTGCTGGTCATCTCGACCTGGGAACTCAGTCATCTTACGCTGGCTTCAACCCATGTTTATGTGGCCTCATGGATGACGCTGCGTTATGTGGGGATTGTCCTTGCTTTTATGCCAGTTACCAATGCGGGGATGTCCGCCATCTCGAAGGAATATACGGGCCATGCCTCTTCCGTAACGAACTGGGCGCGTCAGGCCACCGGAGCGCTGGCGATTGCGATCTTCAGTTCGGTGCTGGCCGCGAGATCTGCGGCCCATGTGAAGGCGCTGACCGGGGGAGCGGAGGCAGGCTCTTCCTTGCTGAAAGCTCAGGGCATGGCGATGGGCGTTCAGGATGTGTTCCTGATCGCCACATTAATTGGCGTCGCCGCGCTCCCGTTAACCTTTCTTCTGAAACCGGGAGCGGGTAAGAATGCCGCCGTTCCTAAGAGTTCGGCAGTGAAGCGGGAGGCGAATGGTTGAAGGGATTGAAGCTGATTCTTATGGGCCAGAATTTATTTGGCGCAAGGTATTGCTGAAATGCGGGAAAGCCGGCCTATGGGTCGGCTTTTTTGGCGTGTGGTTTAAATCAGGGTTCGTGATGCGGGCAAGCTAGTTGAATAAGGATAACAAAATCTTTCTGGTAAGAAAGGCTTGTTTATTTTATTGTAAATGCAATATAATTATTGTATATGTATTATAAGTACAAAAGAAATTATCGATTTTATATAAAGGAGCTATATTAAAATGGCTATAAAAATAAAAAAGTGCAGCCTTCAAGATTTGCAAATACTCCAAGAAATAAGTATTGAAACATTCAACGATACATTTAAAGATCAGAATTCACCTGAAAATATGAAAGCCTATTTGGAAAGAACATTCGACTCTAAGCAGTTGGAGAAGGAATTGTCCACTATCTCTTCGGAATTCTTTTTCATCTTTTTCAACGAAGAACTTGCTGGATATTTAAAGATAAATATTAATGATGCTCAATCCGAAAACATGGGTAATGAGTCACTCGAAATTGAGAGGATTTATATAAGATACAAATTTCAAAGAAAAGGGCTTGGAAAGCACCTAATAAACAAAGCGATGGAAGTAGCCATAAGACAAAACAAAAAGACTATCTGGCTAGGAGTTTGGGAAAAGAATGAGAACGCAATTGACTTTTATAAAAAAATGGTTTTTGTTCAAACTGGCACTCACTCTTTTTATATGGGGGATGAAGAACAAATTGATTTTATATTGACCAAAACACTGATATAACTTTAGTAAAGGCGGTTATTAAGTATATTCCTGCGCACTTTCAAATGGAAGATGCAAAAATCTGTCGCGACATAATAAATACGAAAGGGGAGAAGGGGCCGAAAATGCGCTAAGTTGTAAATCTATCCAGGCTGCTTGCCGCCATGGTATAATGACTGGAGCAATAGAAAGGCTTGCAAGGGCGGTCGGCGCATCTTCCGGAAGGGAGGTGATGCCTGTGGAGGTTAAGGACGCTTTGACGCTCATGATCGGTTTCGGTGCGCTTATTATAGCGCTATTGACGCTGGTTGTGGCCATCGTCGTAGCAATTAACCAAAACAAAAAGAAATAGGCCGCCCCTTGACCCGGATGCGGACCTATCTCAATAGATAACCCTCTAAAAGCCGTCGCCCTTAAAAGCGGATATTGCGCCGGAGAGTCGTGTTAGCCGCACGGCTCTCTTTGCATTGTACGTATTTTCTGCTTTTACTATACCACATTTCAATTTATAAAGTAAAAATAAATAAGCTGCAAGATTAGCCTTCAATCAGCTTCAACTCTGCTTACTGGCTTCAGCATGTTATCGATGCCGGCGGCGGCCTGGTCGGCTTCGCGGAGCGCGTGCGTGCGGATGTTCAGGGGAGTGCTGGCCGAGGCGCGCCTGAATGATCTTCGCATGGAGCCCTTGGTTCAGCAGCAGGGTGGCCGAGGTATGCCGCAGCGCATGGAAGTTGATATAGCGGAGGCCGTTTAGTGAACCTTGTCCACCAGGTTTTGACACTGTAGGGATTCAGCGCTTGCCGTTCCAGGAGTTGAACACGAAGAAATGCTCGCCGCCTTCCCACAGCTCCGTCGTGAGCGCCAGCATAATTAGGAGCCGCCAGGAATCCTTTTCGCCCTCCAGTAGCGTGAAGATGCGGTCCGTCTCCTCTTGATCGTACACGTCCAGCTCTTTCGGCTCGTCCCGCGGCTTCTTGACGCCGTTCATCGGGTTCGCCTTCAGTAGTTTCCACTCAACAGCGAGGCTGAAGACGTTGCGAAGCACCCTGTGGATGTGCTGGACAGTGCTCCGTGAGGTTCTTCTTATTCTCAGGGAATATTTCATGAGCACACAAAAAAAGTTTCATCCCCAATCCGTCCCCAATTCAAAATATCCGACATTTTCAAACCGCTTCATGCCAATAGGAACAAAGAAAAAACCCTTGATTTACAAGGGCTTTTTCGCTTTCGATAATATAGGACGGATGGGGATCGAACCCATGACCCCTACCCTGTCAAGATAGTGCTCTCCCGCTGAGCTACCGTCCTGCAACGAGATTTATAATACCATAAGGCGGGGGGAAGATGCAAATGTTTTTTTAAATGAAGTTGTTGCGATTATGATCTTAACCGGATTCCTGCTCTCAAATGAAGATGAGTACATCCCATCAATGCGAAGAATGCAGCAGGCTGCCATTGTAATCTGACCGCATGAGGGATGACGCGGCCACACTGGCATTTTAGCGACCGAAAGTATTGCCGTATACGCAAATATCCGCTAGAATTGGAGAGTTGATTTCCGTTGTCACGGCTGGCTTTTTTGGGTTTAATACGGAAATATTGAGCGGCGGAGAGAGGGGCCTGGGATAAGTTCTGAGGTTTATCCGGCGAGTGTGACGCATGTGGCGGAAAGCTGTCCGGGGATGTGATTATATTTGATCAGGGATGAAATCATCAAGGTTAGGATAAATGGAATAAGAACGGGATTGTGGACGGGGTCAGCCGTATAATCAGGAGGGGTAACCATGAACGTGGAGGAAATCATGCTGCTGCATCAGGGCGGCAAATTGGAAACAACATTGAAGCGTCCGATCGAATCGATGGAGGATTTGGCCAAGGTCTACACGCCGGGAGTGGCCAAGGTATGCCAGGCGATCGCTTCGGATCAGGATAGAGCTTACGAGCTGACTACCAAAAAAAATACGGTGGCGGTCATCAGCGACGGTACTGCGGTGCTGGGACTTGGCGACATTGGCCCGAAGGCCGCAATGCCCGTCATGGAAGGCAAGGCTGCCCTGTTCAAGCAGTTCGCTGATGTGGATGCGGTGCCGATCTGCCTGGATACGAAGAATACGGAGGAGATTATCACCGTCGTCAAGGCGCTTGCGCCCACCTTTGGCGGCATCAATCTGGAGGATATTTCTTCACCCCGCTGCTTCGAAATCGAGCGCCGTCTTAAGGAAGAGCTGGATATTCCGGTATTCCACGACGATCAGCACGGTACGGCCATTGTGGTGCTGGCAGGTCTGCTTAACGCGCTGAAGGTGGTAGACAAGGACATCAGAGACGTCAAGATCGTCGTAAACGGCTGCGGGGCGGCAGGCATATCGATCGCTAAAATGCTGCTGGGCGCAGGCGCCGAGAATTTGATTGGCGTGGACCGGGAGGGAGCGATCAACCGGCTGAACGTGTACGACAAGTCCCACTGGACCGAATTTGCGCAGATCAGCAATCCCAAGCTGGAGCAGGGCTCGTTAGCCGATTGCATCGCAGGTGCGGATGTATTTGTAGGCGTCTCGGCGCCCAACGTGCTGAAGGTCGAGGATATCCGGACAATGGCCAAGGACCCGATCGTCTTCGCCATGGCCAATCCGACGCCAGAGATTGATCCCGAGCTTGCCGCTCCATACGTGAAGGTGATGGCGACGGGACGCTCCGATTATCCGAACCAGATTAACAACGTGCTGTGCTTCCCGGGCATCTTCAGAGGCGCTCTGGACTGCGGCGCCAGCGACATTAATGATGAAATGAAGCTCGCGGTAGCTGAGGCGATTGCCGCGGCTGTCGAGCCTTCCGAGCTGAGCGAGCAATTCATTATTCCGAATGCTTTCGACAAGCGGGTTGTTGAACGCATCCGCAAGGCGGTGGCTGCGGCGGCGATCCGGACCGGCGTTGCAAGAAAAATGCTGACTGGCGTGAACTAGACGCTTCAATCTGCTCGATTAACGAAAATATATGCCTTGCAAGCAAATGACCCGGCCAATCTTCCATTGGCCGGGTCATTTGCTGTTGAGCTTTATATTGAACTTTATATACGGTCAGCCGCCGGGAATCCCGCGTATGTGAACGTAGACCCC
>NZ_ASSC01000626.1 GCF_000520735.1 Paenibacillus forsythiae T98 | reverse complement strand
CCCCCCCCCCCGCCGGTATTTCTTCCTCCAGCATGCGGATCTCGTCTTCCGCCAGGTTGCCCAGCATCGCCGTTCGCACGGCGCCCGGAGCGACCGCGTTCACCGTTACGCCCGAAGGCGCCAGCTCCCTGGCCAGCGCCTTGGTAAAGGCGTTGACGCCGCCCTTGCTCGCGGAATAGGCGACTTCGCAGGAAGCGCCGGAAATCCCCCAGACCGAAGAAACATTGATAATCCGCCCATACCGCTGCGAGACCATATGGGGCATGAAAATCTGGCTGCACAGAAAAGTCCCTTTCAGATTGACGGCCATCACGTCATCCCATTCCTCTTCGGTGAGATCGGCAAGCATGCCGTAATGGGACCGGCCGGCATTGTTGACCAGGATGTCCGGCTGCAAGCCGCTGGCCGCAAGCCGTTCGGCCATACGGTGAAGCTGACTTCGGTCTCTTAAATCGGCGGCCACGGTCATGACCTGCGAACCAGCGTTCATACAGCGCCGCGCCACCTCATTGGCCGCTTCATGGGAATGCATATAGTGAATGACAATATTCATCCGCGCAGAGGCAAAGCGCTCGGCGATGGCG
>NZ_ASSC01000625.1 GCF_000520735.1 Paenibacillus forsythiae T98 | reverse complement strand
GTGGGAAAGCCGAAGAGCTATATATGGATGACGCTTGTTGGCGAGGGCCTGATTCTGACGCTGACCGGTCTGGCTGCGGGCTTTCTTGCGGGACATTTGGCCGCATTGCTCTTTAGAGAGATGCTGTTTGCCAAAGCGGGAGTCCGAATCAATCCCTATCTGTGGAACGCCGATCACGGCTGGATTGCTGCGGGAACGATTGCCATCGGGCTGATTGCCTCGCTAATTCCCGCCTTCCGGCTGTACCGGCTGCACCCGCTCGCTTTGTTTAAATCTTAGGAGGTACGCGCTTTTATGAAGACAAGACACAAGTGTTTGACCGCCGCGGCTGTATGCCTGATCCTGCTGCTGTCCGCATGCGGCAAGGATAAGCTGGAGACGTCGGCGTCTTCGTTCTCGTCCGGTCTTCCCCGGGCGAACGAGGAAAGCAAGGCGGCCGGGGATTATGTGGCTTCCGGAAACCTCTCTTCGCCCGCAGCTTCGCCTGACGCTTCTCCGTCTCCGGGTTCCGAGGCAGCCGCTATCGGCTCTGCCGCCCCTTCCCCC
>NZ_ASSC01000624.1 GCF_000520735.1 Paenibacillus forsythiae T98 | reverse complement strand
CCGGGCTGCCGCCGGTCGGATGAAGGATGCCGGAGAGCATCTTCAACGTCGTTGTTTTGCCGGCGCCGTTCGGTCCGAGAAAGGCAACCATTTCTCCCTTGCCGATGGAGAAGGTAATGTCCTTTACCGCTTGCTTGGTCAAGGTTTTGCGGCGGATCAGATTTCTGAGGGAGTTCATCACTCCGACTTCCTTCGTATAATAGGTAAAGCTCTTGGCCAATTGCTCAACCTTGATCGCTTCCAATCGTTACATCACCTTACTCTTCTATAGGTTGGAATTACCGTCCGTAATGGTACAGCAGGCCGCAGCGGGAGCAGACCGGCATGAGTCCGCAGGACAGCAGCTCGCGGTGCTTGCCGTAATTCTCCCCGTGCCAAATCTCTTTGACGGACGCTTCGCTTATGTTGCCGACCGCCAGCTCCGGGAAGAATTTGCAAGGCGTCACGTTCCCGCCGGGCAGCACATCCATCCGGGTGGAGATGGCCAGGCACTCCTTCCGCTTCATCCCCGTCATCTGAACCCCGCTCACGAAATCGCCGATTTCATCCTGCTCCAGCGCAGGCATGAACCGTATGCGGCTTCTCCACGTATGCTCCGAAATGCGGCGTACCTCCTCCTTCAGCGCCTCAACGTTCTCCGGTGAGATACGGTAGGTGAAGGAATGCCAGCTGCAGCTTCCGGGCTCGGCCGGGTTCAGCCAACTAAGCTCCTTCCTGCATAACTCATCCATGTCGGCAGCAGGCTCGGCGGAAATATACCAGGGATAGACAAAATAGACAGAATCGACGCCCATCTCCTGAAAATGCTGCATAAAGGCAAACAGCTTCGGGATCATGGCATCGTTCATCGTCAGGCTGATCGAGACCTTGCCTTTGAAAATCCCCTTTCTTTGAAGCTCCAGCAACAGCTGGACCGCCTGGATGACCTTCTTGTAGGTGCCTTTGCCCCTGATCGCATCGTTCTCCGCTTCGAAGCCTTCCAGACTGGCAAGCACGACCAGCCCTTCACCGATCTTGAGCAGTGATTCCAGATGCTGGTCCAGCAATACCGCGTTCGTACAAATCGTAACGGTCCGCTGATCCTGTTCGAACAGATTGGCCAGCAGTGGAAATTGGCTGTAATAGAGCGGCTCGCCGCCCCACAAGTACACCTTGGATTTCTTCTCCCGGGTGAACGCCAGCAGCTTCTCTACAAGCGCGATGTCAATTTCCTTCTTCTGATCCTCCTTGGTCATCTCCCGGTGGAAGCCGTCTTCATTCCATTCATAGCAATGCTTGCAGCGCAAATTGCAGCCGTTGTTCAGCTTGATCCCGATATCCTC
>NZ_ASSC01000623.1 GCF_000520735.1 Paenibacillus forsythiae T98 | reverse complement strand
GCTCCCCACTCTTCAAAGGGCCGCTGATCGTCAGCCCCGCCGCTGCCCGGAGCGTAGCGGTCCAGCCAGGCCTTCGCCGTCTGCTCCGTGTCATGCTGAAAGGACAGGCGGCACAGCCCATCCGCGCCGCCCCAAAGCGTCCATGTCCGGTCCCCGAAGCTAAGGGTATGCCGGTATATTGTCTTCTGGCTCATCTGCCATTCCTCCTCCAACCCGTTCTCTGTATTCCGTGGGCGACGCTCCCGTATGCCGGTGAAACCAGGCGGCAAAATGGGAAGCGCTGCGAAAGCCAACCGTCCCGCCGATATCAGACACGGACATCCGGCCAAGGCGCAAAAGCGCGCAGGCGTGATCCAGCCGCACCCGATCCAGCCTGGCGGCGGGCGTCAGGCCGGTCACTTCCTTATAGACGCGGTGAAGATGAGAGGGGCTGACCCTCAGCCGCCCGGCCAAATCGTTCAGCGTCAGC
>NZ_ASSC01000622.1 GCF_000520735.1 Paenibacillus forsythiae T98 | reverse complement strand
TGCACGCATTTCCTGTTGCTCTGCACGCATTTCCTGCTGCTCTGCACGCATTTCCTGCTGCTGCACGCGCATTTCCTGTTGTTCCGCACGCATTTCTTGCTGCTGCGCTTTAATCACCTTCAGTTCATCCAAAATTCGTTCGAACATAGCTTCGCTCATCGTAGGGGCCTCCTTGGAATATCAATAAGTAGCAATCGATTTCAGTACCCGTCCGACAACTCTGAGTTCAGAGCCGTAGCTTGCCCGGGCTTCACGTATGATTGGAGAGAGCTTGACATTATCGGATAAAAGAATGACGTGATCGCCCTGGTTGTACACGCGCCGAAGCACCGGTTCGCCGTTGACAAGCACGACGGCAATCTCGCCGTCCGCCACCTTGTCCTGCCTGTGGATCAGCAGAAGATCGCCCTCGGCAATGCCGGCGGCAGACATGCTGTCGTCCTTGGCCTGGAGATAAAAACATTCGCCTTCATTTACCCAATCCTTGGGTGTGGGTTCATAACCTTTAATTTCACGATACTGAAGGTGGTCGTTGCTAATAGAAATCTTTCCTGCAACGGGCAGTTGTACCAGATTAATCTCTCGCGGCTCTGTCCCCAGTATCGTTTCCGTTCCTTCCAGCAGCGCGGCCAGCTCTACGTTCAGAGCCACAGCGATCCCGCTCAGCCGGTCCATATCGACTTTGATTTCTCCCGTTTCGTACCGCTGCACGGTCTTCTTCGTTAGTCCGAGAGCGTCGCCCAGGGCCTGCAGGCTCAGTTGTCCAATGTTGCGGTGTTTACGGATATTTCCGCCTACAATTTCATAAAACCTGGAGATTTCCTGAGTTTTGTTTATTGTAATCACGCCTTTATTATGTTGAAATAGTCAGAGATTAAATTTGGTTGCTTTAGAAGTAATTATAGCAAAAAAAGACACGAAATCAATATTCATATATCATGTGTCTTATTTTTTTCTTTTTTGAACTTCTATAATTTTCGAAGAATTGTAACGTATGCAAAACTTGATCTCCCTGGCCCAACCGTTATATAATAAATAACGTTGTTGAAATACATACCATGTGTCCCAATAGCTCAGCTGGATAGAGCATGCGCCTTCTAAGCGCACGGTCGGGGGTTCGAATCCCTCTTGGGACGTACAAAACCTTCCTTCGGGAA
>NZ_ASSC01000621.1 GCF_000520735.1 Paenibacillus forsythiae T98 | reverse complement strand
GGGAGGAAAGAGAGATTTCCGAGTATGTCCGCCGCGCCGGCGAGGTGTCGATGAAGCAGCTGTCCCGGGCCTTTCCGGACGGGGCGGAGACGATAAAGTTCATGCTTCGACGGGGCGCGTTGAAGGAAAGCCAATCGATCAAGGACAAGATGGGCAAGAAGAAGCTTAAAGCCGTCGATCTGACGATGGAGCCGCGATCGGCGCGGGAAGCGCTGAATCAGCTGCCCGCTAGGTCCGCCCGGCAGAAGGAGGTCCTGGCGTTTCTGATCGAGCGGGAAGCCGTGCTGCCGATGCCGCTGAAGGAGATCCTGTCCACGCTGCAGGTGACCGCCGCAACGGTAAAGGGGCTGGAGGACAAAGGGCTGATCGAGATTACGGAGATCGAGGTGTACCGCGATCCCTACCGGGGCCGCAGCTTCAAGCCAAGCGCGCCGCTTCCGCTTACCTCCGAGCAGACAGCGGCTTATGAACGGATTGTGGCTGCCGTCGATGAGCAGCGTCATGGGACTTTTTTGCTTCATGGCGTAACCGGCAGCGGAAAGACGGAAATCTATCTTCAGTGCATTCAGCACTGTATTGAACAGGGCCGCCAGGCTGTTGTGCTCGTTCCCGAGATATCGCTCACTCCCCAGATGGTTGAACGTTTCAAGGGGAGATTCGGCAGCGGGGTTGCGGTTATGCACAGCCGTCTGTCGTCGGGGGAACGGTATGACGAATGGCGCAAGATCCGCGAAGGCAAAGCATCCGTTGCCGTCGGCGCACGCTCCGCGATATTTGCTCCGTTCAATAATCTGGGGCTGATTATAATGGACGAGGAGCACGAAACCTCCTAC
>NZ_ASSC01000620.1 GCF_000520735.1 Paenibacillus forsythiae T98 | reverse complement strand
CGTCCCCCGCAGCCGCGACGTAATCGACAAACAGCCGACTGTACAGCGGAGACCCGTCAACGTTAAAGGACAGCGGAATTTTCAGCTTGCCGCCGACAACCTCATATCCGGCATCCGCCAATAGATCTACGGCCGGGTGAGGATTGATGTCCTGATTTAACGGAATATGATCCTGCAAAAAGGAATGCGGCGAGCTCTGAAGCCATACATAAATCCGATAGATGACCCATATCGCCAATCCAACGCCGATCAGTGCCATAACCGCCTTATCGGGGCTACCCGTCATCGGAAATCACCTCGGTGATGTATTCGAGCAGACAGGGTGAAATTCCTCTAAAAATAACCAAAAGAAACTCATCAGCGCCGCGATGAGTTTCCATGGGTTGAA
>NZ_ASSC01000619.1 GCF_000520735.1 Paenibacillus forsythiae T98 | reverse complement strand
CAACTTCTCGTCAGCAGCAACTTTTATAATATATCATGTATCTTTCAGAAACGCAAGCTTTTTTTGAAAGTTTATTTTACCTTACCATCAACAGCTTTTGTCTCTCGAAGACGACTCATCTATAATACCTCTTCTCGGGCGATATGGCAATACCCAAAATACAAAAAAACAATCCTCTTATTATTTAAGCGGATTGTTCATTTACTGTATGAAGCTTTCAGGTGCTTAATAATACTTCACACCCGTGTATTTGCTTGCGCTTTTGACCAGGGAAACCTTTTTATTGCTCTTGCCCAGACCGGCGTCCACCGTCGTATCAATAGTCGCCCACTGGCCATCGATCAGGACTTCATTCCATGCGTGATATTGAGATACATAGCTGCTCTCCCCCATCACGAGCTTGGCGGGAACGTTCACGCTGCGGAGCATGGCGGCAAAGAGAGACGCATAGTCGTAGCAGATCCCCTTCTTGCTGGCGAGCGTTCTGTCGATATCCGGCACATAGTCAGAAGGTACGGTAGCCGCCAAAGCATAGTCGTATTTCACATTGGAGACGATATAGTTATAAATGGCGGTTACCTTTTCTTTGTCTGTGTCGGCATTCCGGGTGAGCTGCTTCGCTTTCTGGATCGCTTTGTCGGACGAGTTCCATTTCACGTTCTGTACGGAGCTGAGGTATACGGCGTTAGGATCGCTCACCGACAGGTCGATAGAGTCGGAATAGATTACTTTATACTTGTTGCCGCTGATATTCTCAAGAATGGAAACTTTATAGGAGCCGCTGCCTTGCTGCAACGGAAAAGACTCGTTGGGTTTGGATGCGAAGAGGTTGTAGGTATAGCTGCTGCCGTCCTTGGTGATCATCAGCTTGGTACGCTTGCCCTGGGGGGCATTATATTGAATGCCGACAACGCCTTGGCTTACATTCGAAGTATCCAGCCATTCGGAACCGCCGCTCGCGGCCGCCGCCGGGGTAACTGGAACGGACGTGGCTACAATAAATAATATAAGAAGCAGAAAATAAAACTTCTTCATGGATAAAACTCCTTTCGGTAGCTGGCTGCCATCCTTGCGGGAAGGCCCTCTAGCTTTGCGTCCCTATCTTTCGATAGGTTTGCCGTTATCGTGTTTAGCTTTTCTAATATCAGATTACCATATTTATATAAATTATCAATAGGAAACTAGGAAAATATACCTGCCTGATTGCCTGTTTTTTCATCTTTCCGCCACAGTCTACGGGAGCCTCGCATGCACAATCAGCCGATGCGTCGGATTAATCAGCGGGTCGCAAGTGATGAGCGTCAGCACACGGTCCTTCTTATTGCCCGCAAGCACAGATACGTCCGTAGGATTAACAATCGAAATGTCGTAGACCGAATAATTATAAACCTTCCCTTTGGTCTTGACGGAAATCGTATCGCCCACCTTCACCTCATTCAGACGGTTGAACAATCTTCCTTTGGTGTGGGCGCGGTGAGCGGCGATAGCCGCATTTCCGATTTGCCCAAGCGGAGCAGTCTCGGTTAAATGCACGGCCGCATGTCTCATATTCGCTTTGGTGGCTCCTTCAAGCACGGGCAGCTTAACATCAATGGCATCGATCTCGATCAGCGCGATCGCCTTCTCGCCAACGTCTGAACTGCCTTGATCCGCTGAGAGCCGGGACTGCTCGTCCACCGCCGATTCTTCGGCAAGCAGCTCGGTCACCTTGGCGTACTTGAGCCGCAAATCGGGATCGATGGAATTCCCGGCGGTCTCCGCGCCTTGTTCAAAGCTCTGCTCGGCTTCCTTCAGCAGCTTCTGCTGCTGCCAATCTTCAAACCATTCGCTGCCCTTTGGATACAGAATCAGCAGAATGCCTGCAATAATAATGATGTAAGAAAGCTTGCGCAATAGTTTCACCCTCTAACGTTGCTCCGTACCTGTACCGGAGATTGGCTCGCCGGAGACAGACCGAGGCTGCTTCGGATTCACAAATACCCACTTTCTGCTGCCAAAAAAATTGATGATGACCGTAACAAACGTAACCAGCACCTTCGACGCCAACTTTTGCAGCCCCAGGCGGTCAATCAGAAGGCTCATCAGCAGCAGGGATATGCACAGCACAATCAGATTGAGCGCTATAAAACGCAGAAGCTGCTTATGATCGAAGCCCTCTTCCTTGGAGCGCTTCCGGTCCTTGAACGTGATATTGCTATTCAGGATGAAGCTGTTGGCCGTTCCTGCGCCATAGGAGATGATCTGGGCCGCGACATAGAACAATCCGAGCCAGTTGAGCAGCGCGAACACGGCCATATCCACCAGCGTATTCAACAGACCGACAATATTAAATTTAACGAACTGCAAAATATCACCGCGTGTATTCTTGCTATTCATGAGGCACATCCTTCCATCGTTGTCCGGCCTCTTCCCGCAGGAGCTTGGCCTCCTCTTCCTTCAAATTGCTGTAGCCCACCGCCTCGCGGACAATATACAGCGGCCGGTCCTTCGACTCATCATAGATCCGGCCGATATATTCGCCGATTACCCCGAGAATCATCAGCACAATCCCGTTAAACAGCAGGTTGACGCCGACGATGGAAGCCCAGCCAGGCACCGTGCGGGAAGTAAACCACTTCTGCATCAGCACGAAGAACAAGAAGACAAAGCTGGAGAACGAAAGCAGAAATCCAAGGTAAGAAGCGATTTTGAGCGGCTTGTGCGAAAAGGACGTGATGCCGTCGAGCGCGAACCGGATCATTTTTCTGAGCGGATATTTGGTCTCCCCGGCAAAGCGCTCCTCGCGGACATATTCCACCATCGTCTGGCGGAAGCCCACCCAGCTGACCAGCCCTCTGACATAGCGATTCTTCTCCTTTAGTTCGCGCAAAACGTTGCATACCTTGCGGTCAATCAGCCGGAAATCCCCCGTATCGGTCGGAATATCTACACTGGTCAGCCTGCTCAGCAGTCGGTAGAACAGCTTGGCGGTGATTTTTTTGAAAAAAGTTTCGCCGTGGCGCTTCAGCCGTTTGGCATACACCACCTCATACCCCTGTTTCCATTTGGCAATAAGCTCAAGTATGACCTCGGGCGGGTCCTGAAGATCGGCGTCGATCACAACCACCGCATCACCTCTTGCATAGTCCATACCTGCGGTAATCGCGATCTGATGGCCGAAGTTCCGCGAGAAGTCGATCAGCTTCACATGCCCGTCCCCGTCCGCAATCTCCCGGATTACATCGGCGGAGCGGTCCCGGCTGCCATCATTCACGAAGATCAGCTCATAGGCGTCTCCGCTGCGGTCCATGACTTCTTTCAGACGCTCGTACGTATGGGAGATGACTTCTTCTTCATTATACATCGGGACGATCACGCTGTATCTGGCTTTCATTTCTTCTCCTCCTAAATTATGGACAAACATGTCCCTAAAAGACCCAGGTCGGGAACCACCGCAGGAAGCCTGTCACATAATTCCCGCTAACCTGCATGCCTGACAAGACGGGATAGAACATGATGAAGAGCAGCGCCGCCGCAGCAACATACACATAACGGATGACTCTCGACCGGGATTCCGGAAGTGCGCTATCCGACAGCTTCAGGATATAGACCAGCGCCAGAATCATGAATGGAACCATGGCGAAATAATGGTAAAGGAACGTCTCGCGCGGAACGAGCATCCAGGGAATGTATTGGGAAAAATAGCCGATCCAAATGACGTATAGCGGCTTCTCCCGGCGCTTCAGCGTCAGCCACAGGACCGCGAGAACGGCAAACACCCCCGTCCACCAGATCAGCGGATTGCCCATCGTCACGATGCTGCTGGTCTGGCCTGCCGGCAAGCCCTCTCCGCCGCTGAAGAACCATACCGGGCGCTTCATAAAGGGCCATTGCCACCACTGGGAAGAGAACGGATGGGTAGCCACAAGCTGGCTGTGATAGTCATACATGTTCTTTTGCGCTTCAAACAGCCCCTTAATTGTATATCCTTCCGGCGTGACGGACAGCACGGGAATAAACGACAAGCTGTAAATCGCAGCCGGAATGACAATAAAGAAGACCATACAGGACGCCAGAGTGATAACGGTTCTGCTCCAGAAGGCTCGCGCGGCCTGTTGGCAAGCGGCAGACAGCTCCGGGTCCGTGCTCTTTCCTTCGGCAAGCAAGCGCCGGGCCGCCAGGTGCTGCCGGTACCGGTCAAAGAGTGAAATTCCGAGCATAATGGCGAGCCCCGCCCCTCCATACAGTACGATCCATTTGGAGGCAACCCCGATGCCGAAGAACAGCCCTGACCAAAAGAGCGGCCTGAGCGTCCGGCCAAGCGGGTCGCGGTAGAAATTCATGGCCGTGTAACGCTGCATGAAGTAGAACATCAGCATGATGAAGAAGACGCCGTACACATCAATGGTAGAAATCCGGGTCTGTGTAAAATGCATAAAGTCCAGCGCGAACAGCCCCGCCGCAAGCGCAGCATAGCGAGTCCGCCCAAACAGCCGCAGCGCCATTACATACATAAGAGGCAGCATGGCGATTCCGAATACCGTGCCGACGATCCGCCAACCGAACGGATTCACGCCGAACAGCGCCATCCCGACGGATATGAGCAGCTTGCCAAGCGGCGGATGCGTATTCTCGTAAGGAATGATGCCATGGGCATATTCATAAGCGGTGCGCGCATGGTAGATTTCATCAAAGTAAGTGCTGTTCATAAAGCCGGAGTTGGCCGGAATCAGCCGCTGCTCGTCGAACAGGTTCGATGGCACCCCATGCTTGGGAGTCCCTCCCGTATCAGCGGATACTCCGGCGATGTTCAGAGGCGACGGATTTCCCCGCTCGTAAAAAGCGACCTCATGCAAGTAGAAGCCCGGATTATTTACAACCACTCTGACGTACCGCGCCGTGGCGTTAAGCGGCGTGCTTTTCCAGATAAAGACGTTGCCGACATCCTCCTTAATCTTAACCGGAGCGGACCAGCTTTGCGGCGAGTCGCCAAATTCCAGCGTCAATTCACCGGTTCCCACGCCGCCGAATATTCTTACCTTGTCCAGTTGCCTCGCGGCGCCCAAATCTACGTAGAAGCTTTCTCCCGCGCCCGAAGGCGCCCATGCCGTTTCCGGCGAACGGCTCGAACCCAGATTAACCATGGCGAGCGCCCCATACAGAACCGTAATCGCCGCCATCCAAAGCCAATCTCTGCGCATCATTCGCGAGGCTGCGCTTCCCCGCAGGAGGCTATCCTGACAGAGTTCTCCGGCGAGCGCCAGACCGGCTTCCCGGATTTGTCCGTCGGTATATGCGGGAGCGAGCGTCAGCACCCTTTTTCTGAAATACAGGTCCCAGCCGATATACAGCATATACAGCAGCAGCCCGACGTTGGCGATTGAAGTAACAAGAACGATGCCGTCCGAGCCGGGATTCTGCCCCGCATTCAGATGAAGCAGCACATAGGCCACATTGGCGTATTGGGTCAGGCTCAGGCCAAAGAACAATGTCAGCAGCCGCCGGTCCTTGATTTCCATAAAGGCGAACAAGCTCAAAGCAAGCGCCGGGAACATATACCGTTCATGCATTTTGGTCCCCAGCACAAACATAACCACAATTAGAACCAGGCCGATGAAGAAGGACTTGGACAAGTCCTTTTTGTCACGGCGGAACGAGAACAGCGCGGCCAAGGCTACAGCGACTGCAATAAAAATATTCCCCCACGCGCGATATGGAATACCGAGCCAGATTTGGTCAATCGGCGTCCAACTGGGAGCGGCGAGCATGTACAGGTTAAAAGCGTTGACGGTGGAATACGGATAGGAGGACAGCGTGCTTCTGTACAGGTCGATCAGACCGGCAAGCCCTCCATTGCCCCAAAAGAACGGCAGTGTAATGAGGGAAAAAGCAATAAGCCCGTACACCGCTCCTCTCAGCAGTTCTTTCCATGCACGGTAATGAATGAAGGCAAACAGCAGCACCGGCGTAAAAATCAGCGCCTGCGGCTTCACCGCCGTAGCCACCGCGAACCAGAGCGCGGAAACGGCAAGACGTTTATCTGAAACGGCCAGAATACTGAGCAGAAGGAACAGCGCGAAAAAGGCGTCCGCCTGCCCCCACACCGCCGAATCTGTCAGCACGGCCGGATTGAACAAATACAGAATAACCAGACCAAGCGCGATTCCGCCGCCCAGCTTCTCGCTTCCGATCCGGTAAATCAGCCATCCGAGAGCGATATCCGCCAGAATCGCCGGCAGCTTGAACAGCAGCATCTCCGCTGAAGAATCCGGGCTTAGACCGAGGCCCTGCTGAATGAGATGAAGCAGATACAATATATACATATACCCGGGAGGGTAATCCGCAAAAATGCCTTCCTGATAAAAGCGTCCCGGACCGATCTCAGCCAGCCGCTGGCCCCAATACATAAAAGTCTTCATATCGTTCATATAGCCTTGCGAGGTCCAGCCAAGCCAGAGGCGCAAGAGAAACGACGCGAAAAGAACGATCCACAGCCACGCGCCATAGTCATAGCTCTCCCGTCTGAGCAGACGCTTGCTGCGCAGCGCGGTCCGGTAAACCCAGGCGAACAGGCAGGAGAACAAGGCGGAGAAGAACAAAATGTCTTTGGCTGATATTTTAACCGGCTTCCCCGCGGTCCCGGCCTGGCCTGCCGCCCCGGGGTTAAGCGAGATTACCGGAACGCCTGCAGGGGCTGCGTCAAGCTCCTCCACGGACAAATCGTCAAAATACGCTTTGCCTGTGGCAAGATTCCCATAGCCGCCAAGAGCGGCGCCGATGCCCATTTCCTTTTGCTTGGGGCCAGTCTTGCCCACGAACTGAAGCTGCTGCCAGCCTCCGCCGGTGTCTCTGGTGCTGGGATACCCCCCGCCAACGCCGACAACGAAGATATTGGCCCCGATGCCTTCCGCTCCCGCGTTCACCACTTTAACCCAGCCGGAAATCCGGTAATGGGTGTCAGGCTTTACGGCAACGGTCTGAATCCATTTCGCATGATTCTGCTGCGTATTCTCTATGGCGGCGGCTGCACCACCGGAATGGAAATCCCCGGACTCCACGGACAACAGGCTTGCCTGAGCGCCCTGCACCCATACATCCCTCGTCCAGAAGGAAGGAGCGCCCGATGCCGTTTCCTCGAACCCGGGATTTTGCAAAAGATTTCCTGCCGCTCCGGCGTATGCGCCCGGAAATATCAATAAAAGAATACCGACAATGCACAGTATGGCGTTTCGGGCCATTATTTTCATCGTCCTAGCTTCACCTCATCCATGTTAGTCCAGCCGTGTCCCCTTCAACAATATAATCGAAATACCAATCGAAGGAAAGTCTGCAAGGCGGTATAAAGAAATGGTATTCGCCCGGCGTATCCAATTTCGATCTGAACAAATAAGCCGATCAGCATGGTTCCTGATCGGCTCGAACTCCAACAAGCTTGGCGTCAATGTATTATTCTTGCGGCAGCTTATCCATCAAGGCGTTAAGCATCACGGCAGCCTCTGCCCGGGTGGCCTGGCTCCTTGCACGGAAGGCTCCGCTTGCGTCTCCTTTTACTATTCCAAGACGATATATCTTCGCTACGCTGTCAATGGCCCAGCCGTCAATTTGCCCGGCATCGCTAAAGAGCGGGCTTGATCCCCCATTGCTCACGGCCGCGACTGCGTCTTGAAGCTCAAGCGCTCTTGCCAGCATCACCGCCAATTCCTGCCTCGTAATGCCGGCTTCGGGCCGGAACTTGCCGCCTGCTCCCTGCACAATGCCTGCGGCCGATGCCGCCTGGACCACCGAAGCATACCAGGCCCGCCGGTCTACGTCAGCAAAGCCGCCGCTGCCAGCACCGGATGCTTCCCGCAGTCCCAGGGCACGGACCAGCATGGCGGCGAACTGCGCCCGGCTGACTGGAAGCTCCGGCTGGAACAGACCGGACGGCATGCCGGCCACAACCTGTCTGGCCGCCATAACTTCGACCTGCTTCCTTGCCCAATGCCCCTTCATATCCGCAAAGGAAACGACCGATTCCGCCAGCATGACGGAGGAATACCGGGTTGTGTCGAATACCAGCTTGCCATCCTTGATCCGGCCGCCGCTGTATTCCCATTTTCCGGTGTCAGCATTCAGCACGTAAGCGCCCAGCTTTGAGGAATCGCTTGTACCTTGGGGAATGGCAACCGCAACCCTGACGGGTTCTTTTATATCATACAGGTAAGTTTCACCGGACAAGGCGTACAAAGAGAACAGCTTGCGGCTTACCGTATTCTTCAGCGCTTTCGGCAGCGCTTGCCCGTTGGGCGTACGCATCCCGATGGTCATGGCGGCCTGCTCTGTCATGGACGCCGGGGAAACGGTCAGTTCAAGGACCCCATCGGTTAGCTTGAACGGCTTCCCTGCCTGCTTCAGAGCGGAGAGCACATTAACCGATAAGCGAATCGCTTTTCCCGCGCCATCGGCTTCAGGATAGGCGGAGACATCCGCGACCAGCGCCGTCTGGGCCGGGTCCTTCACCGCTTCTGAAGCAGCGCTTGGATCCATCCGCAAAATACCGTCCGGTCCCGGCTGCACCAGCCTGCCCGGTATTGCAGCGGAGGATGACCCCGATGGCAAGCCTACGGAGAAGGACGGCGCCCCGTCCACCGCCTCCTTCGGCAGCGACACGGCGATGCAATCCGAGATCCCTCCCTCTCCCGCCGCATTTACTCCGGCAATCCGGTAGTAGCGAACCTGCCCGGGGGAAGGCAGAGAAATGTTGTATGCCGTGTCCGCCACGGGCTGATCATTCACCTTCTGATAGCCCCAATAAGGGTCTTCGCTTGCGTACAGATTGTATCCTGCCGCATAAGCCAGCGGACTCCAGCTAAGAGAAGCCTGTCCAGCCTGAAAGTGTCCTTCGATGATCGCGCTCATTGGCGGAGGAACATCCTCCTTGGCCGTTCTGAAGCGTATACTCGTCCCCTTTATGATCTTCCCGTTGATAGCCTCCATCTCCGGAATCGTCAGTTCGTACTCCGTATCGAAAGCCAGATCATAAGGCGCGGAACCGCCGCTGCCGGTAAGCGGCAGAAAGAAGAACGTCCCGTCCAGCGTTGCTTGGGGAGCATAGCTGCGGGCTCCGCTCTCGGGGGCGGCGTCAATGCTCCGGTCAAATGGAAGCTTCTTTCCTTTTTCCAACAGAGAGATACCGGCCAACACCTTCTCGGGATGTGCGGCGGGAAGGCTCAGAGAAAACCATAAGGTTCCTTCCACGGGTACGCCGGAAGCGCCGTCCGCAAGCCAGTATTGAGCCTGCGGCTCCACGGAGGCCGGGTAGGAACCGCCCGCCGCCGGAACGGCAAACTGGAACACGACATCGCGGTTGGAGGAGTATGCCCCCAGGCTGACCTTGTTATTGGCGGTCAAATGATTGTCCAGCACGACGGTATAGGTTTTGCCAGCCACAAAAGAATTTTCGCCGGACACTTCCAATATATAGCTTGAGCCTACCGGCATACCGGAGATATTGTGATTCTTCTCGGCAGATGACGCCAGATAAAGCACCGGAAGGCGTTTACCGCTGGCATTGAGGCCTTCATAGATGGCGAACTGCTCCGGATTGGCGTTGACCTGGGGTAGATTTTTATCAAACCATACCTGGATATGCGTAGGATTCAAATATTTATAGCCTAAAAAATGAAAGGATTTCCCTCCTTGCCCGTTCAGCGCTTCCACGGGACGAATGTCGGTCATCCAACTGAA
>NZ_ASSC01000618.1 GCF_000520735.1 Paenibacillus forsythiae T98 | reverse complement strand
CGCGAAGTCATCGTCTACTGCGGCTCCGGCGTCACCGCCTGCCCGAACGTGCTGGCTCTGCATAGAGCCGGGTATGAGAAGGTGCGGCTTTATGCGGGAAGCTGGAGCGACTGGATTAGCTATGAGGAGAATTTGGTGGCGATTGGAGAAGAATAAGAGCCGAGAGGCCGCGTCGGACGCGGGTTTGGGGGCTGTGGCAGATTCCCGGGAGGCGGACTGTTGCGGCCCTCTTTGGGCTCTTATGCAAACAAGAAGTCGGAAATCCAAGGCATTGGATAAATGTTAAATTCTGTATGCCCCTAAGTTATTGTATTATGCTTGTATCACTGAAATTTGAGCGAATGGAGGAGCAACAATGGTAGACGAAATAACCTCATACGAGGAAAGTGATCACGATATATTGGTCGATATTTGGTATCGAGCCGTAAGTCGTACCCACACATTTTTGACGGATTCGGATATTCAATTTTACCGCGATATCGTTCAAAACGTAGCATTAAGAGTAGTTGAGATCTGGGTAAGAAGAAACGATAACCAAGAGCCGACAGGATTTATTGGGCTTGCCGGAACCAAGATCGAAATGCTGTTCGTAGATCCGGAATACCATGGAATGGGGATAGGCAGCCGTTTAATAAGACACGCCCAAAAATTAATAGGAAGCACCATCCAAGTCGATGTCAATGAGCAAAACGATGGGGCATGCGCATTCTACAAACGATTTGGTTTTGTACAGATTGGGCGGTCGGAGCTGGACAGTTCGGGCAAGCCATTTCCCCTGCTTCATCTCGAGTATAGAAGTCAGGTTAACGAAGAACTATAGGTCAAGGTTTGCAAACAGTCCATACGCCCCATCGTTTACGGGGTTCTTGCTCTTGAATCGCTCCCAAGCGAGTCAGGGAGATCGTTGCTCATGGGAATTAGCATATCTTCGGAGGCATTCCCGCCGCGCTGATCGGACCCCCCCACTTTTTCGGCTTGGAGCTATTCAAGCATAGGGGTTCGTGAGGGAGTAAGAAGCTGGAGCGAATGGATTTCGTACGGCGATAATCGGGCAGCGACGGAGGAAGAGGTTTAGAGGGTTGGATATGGGAGAAGCCCGCGGGAGACGCGGGCTTCTTGTTCTGTAATTTGGTGAAGGTACACGGCCATCACGTATGCATAAATTTTACTATAAAGTAAAAAGTTTTATAAAATGTGGTTGATTGAATCAGAGGAAATACATGTTTCCTTGTATATTTCGAACTTGTTCAGCAAGCCCTATTTAAACGTAACTGACTCCAAGATCTTATCCGTTTCAGCCTTTGACTCAGCGTCTATGTAAGTAAGAATAAGATTAAAAGCATAGCCGTCGATAATTGAACTGTAATAGTCTTGTGTGACAATGTCTTGACCTGTATTAATGGAGGCCTGCATTGTGTACATTTCTTTTCCGCCAACTTTAACCGTTGATATATCTTTGAACTCATAGGGAAGCTTGCTGTCGACCATTAATTTCTTCGATGCTTCCAGATAATCTTTACCATCTTTTACGCCTTGGAGCAGGCTTACCTTCTCGGCAACAGCTATGGCTGAAGGACCTACTTTCCCTGAGTCTACAGGGAATTTCGAAGTCACTAATAAGTTAAGCGTTTTGCTCTTAGATAAATCCAGCATTTTCTTCTTGGATTCATCATCTCCAGCAATAACATCTTTACCAGCAGCCATAAGTTCCATCATCTGATCCGCATTTTGGTACAACCATTCTTTAGGGAAGGTTAGCGATAACCCAAAATAGTCATTTGTGTAAGATCCGCTTTCAGTTACCCCTAAACTTATTTCTTTCTCTTTCCCCCCGCATGCTGTAACCAGCACTAATACCAGCATCATTACCATTGACAACAATCCTATTTTTTTCCTTGACATAACACCCTCCTGGCAAATCATTTCTCTATTTTTCAATACCAGAAAAGTTTAACATAAAACGTTGATGCTTCCACCTATATAAAACTATAGGTTGCTCTACAAAAAAGACAGCCGAGTAGCGACCGAAACCGCTTCTGTGCTGGACTGTACACCCAATTTATTAAATATGATTTTTTTATGGTGATTTACAGTACATTCTTTTATTTTCAATTTTGCGGCAATTGCCTTTCCAGTTAATCCCTGTGAAATCAGTTTTAGAACTTTTAATTGACGCTCACTTAATTGCACCGGAAACTGCTCCGCAGCTTGGGTAGCGAGTTGAGCTTGGTAAGCGGCCAGCATATCTGCTGGAATTAGCTTGGCGATAGCAATCAGTTCACTTTTCATATCTGCATTAACAGTAGATACATCGAGATAACCTATATTTTTAAGCCCAACGTTTAAAGGGGTTGAGTAGCAATGCCAGTTTTTAAAAAAGGGACTTTCATGCTGTTCAGGCGTCAAATACACAGGACAACCCTGCGCAATGGCTTCAGAAATCGCATTAACACCACAGCTTTGTTCAGTAAAAAACATCCCTATGTGAATCGGTGAACGATCCATAGTGCTCTTTAGGTTAGGGCTGTAATCCATAGCCAGAAGAGCTCCCTCCTCATCGGTAAGAAGAAACAGATATGTACCTGAAAGATGCTCTTTAATATTCAAAATACAATGCTGAAAAACAGTGATTAAGAGTTGATTTGTCATCCCTTTTCGATCGAATTGTTGGTTAGATAAAAAATGGACTTCCTTACCCTGATGGCTTGATGCTTCCATGGTTGCGGGCATACATTCCCCTTCCTTCCTGCCTTGAGTGCTTCCAGAAGATATTTATCGGGTAAACAAAGAAAGCAACAGCGCGTACCGGTTGAGTACCGGCACGCGCTGGCTATTTCAGCTATTTCACTTGTCCGGTTCGATCAAGACCATAATCGGCGGATTGCTGATCCTGCGAACCAAGACGTAAATGGTAATCAGCGCGACAATTCCGGCGATTATCATAACGCCGACAGGACCTATGAATGAAACTAGAGTATAGAGCAATTTTACAGAAGATTTTACATACATCGTGCGCTCAGGTCCGTTCTCGATATCCATGGCAAGCCAGGTCAGGAGCATTCCGACCAGAATTGTAATCAGCAGCGTTAGCGAAGGCTTGATTCCAGCCTTAAAGGCGGAGTATTCCTCGATCCGATAAGTATGGCTCCCCTGCATGTATGTATATAATTTATCAATAAATTGCTGTTTGACTTGGGCATCTTCAATAACGATAAATTCGCTGTCTTTTTTTCCATTAATTTTAGTGAATAAACGAATCCATCCTGTCTTCTTATTGGCCGCAATTCGGGTAATGGTAGAAATCGAAATCGTTTCATCGGAAAGCAACCGATCCTTAAATCCAACTTCCTCTGTGGGGCCACTTATGCTTTGCTTCGCCTTCTGCAATTTCACTTTCACATAAATGGTATCGGGTGTCAGTACTACCGCTTCGTCTCCGGATGTAGCGAATATGTCCGATTCGTTCCAAGAATGGGCAATCACGATCTTTTTTCCTCCTGACCATTGATTTGAAATCTTTGAAACTATTGATTCAGTTGATTGTACTTACTGATCAATGTGCTAACCTTATCGTTGTAATTTTCGGGGGTTCCGTCCTCATTTTGCCGAAAAAAGCTGCTTTTCAAAGTAAATTCATCCACAGCTCTCTTATTTTTCACTCGTTCCACAATGTTGGTTGCCGCTACCTTTACGTCTTTGGCCGCATCAACATAAGCCTCCAGCGCATACTCACGCAAACCTTCTTTCTCTACCCGCGCTTTATCCGCCGCATATTTATTGATATTTTGCAGATCGGTGATCAGCACCTTGTATTTTGCTTGAAAGGACTTCAGATCAAGGTCGAGAATGTTGTCGGCATATATCTCCTGCTGCTCCATTACGTCGGACAGAGCTTCCGCATCAAGCATAAAAGTCAAGATCGCATACCTGATTTGTTCATCGTTCGCCAACAGTTCCTTCAACTCGGCCTGCATACGTTTCTGCCCCAGATCATTCACACCGTCAAAGAACACATCCGCCGTTTTTTCATAAGCCCGATGAGCCTGTATGATTCGCGCGTGCAATTGCTTGCCTTTGGCAAATTGATCATCCGCATACCCTTTAACGTCATAATAGTCATAAGCCTCGCCCAGAACAGCAACCAACTTCTTGATCGAGGGCTCCAATTGAATGACGGCGGAATCCAGCGAATCAAACGCGGGTTCCTTATCCGTATACTGAAAGGCTAAATTTATGGCATCCTCATCGTAACTCGAAATGGAGAGCAGCGAGCCGCTAAAATGCTTCTCGATCTTGGGCAGAGCCCCGTCTCCGAATTCTTCAAAATAATCATTAAGCACATCTTGCAAGCGGCCGGTCATCACATTGTTAAGATTGACATAAGCGTTAAATTTCGCAATTTCCAGATCGAGCTTGTCGGCATCGGTGGGATTTGCGGATTTATCAGCCTCCGCTTCTCCGGCTGTCGCTGAGGCCGTTGCCCCTTCGGTCTTCGTTTCCGTACCCGCCGCCTTCGAGTTCGTCCCGACCGCTGTCTCCGTTTGGAGAGCGGAACATGCCGTAAACATGAATAGAACAGCCAAAACTCCGCCCAGCAAACCGGATTTTTTCAAAATTTGCATATATAGAAATCCTCCACTTCGGTTACATTTTTATTTAGTTCTTGGAAATCAGCACAATACGGGATACCTTCTCATCGGACAGCTTCACTTTCGTCTTACCGTCCTCGCTCATCCGGTACAAACGGCCGTTATCTCCCGCATTAACATAGAAAATCCCTGCGATATCCGCTTTATAAACGCACAAATCCCATTCCACGCCAACCATCTTGGTCACTGTTAAATTTGAATTGAGCACATAACCTCCGCTCTCGGCAAACAGAACGGTTGATCTTACTTTTCCACCGCTCATTAAGTTACGGATATAGCCGACATTCGTTAAAGGAATCTTCTTGGCGCTTGTTACTTTCCCATTGGCAATCGTGCTTACATAAGCCCTGCCTTTGCCATCTACATAAGCGAATTTGTTCGCTCCCAGACTGGCTATTTCATTCACACCTATTTGATTCAAGGTTATGAATTTGCCGGTCTTGTCCATGAGAACGCCTTTGCCTTTGGAATAGTCATAATCCCCGTTAGAGTCAAGACGAATCCCCTTATTGAACAAGTAATAATCGTTGGCCCATGAGCCGGACATTACCGAATTCGCGTCCAGAGGAGCTTTTGCGTTAATGGCTTTGGCAGTACCGCCGCTTGCCGGTAGCGTATAGAGCACCATGCTGTTCAAAGAATACGTAGTTTCAGCAGGTTTGGTATCCACCATCAGGTAAAGCGTGTTATTGTACGTATGCGCAAAATAATCATCCGGAAAAGCTCCGCTGGCAATCCATTGAACAGATCCGCTGCCGTTCGCCGCCTTGGAAGCTACCCAGGTTGTACGCCCATTCTTCAGAGCATTATAATAAACTCTGCCCCCCACTACCGTAAACCGAGGGAAGTTCGTATCCGCCATGTCGGCAATCAAGGTACCGTCTGTAGATCTCTCGGCGTTGGCCGATGCACGATAAATGCCACCCTTATCATCCATGTAATAAATAAGGTCGCCCTCTGTTATGTAATGAAGTATTCTTTTGTTTCCGCCAAAATTAGAAATTTTGGCTTGGGCATCCGTCAGCGACAAGCGAAGCAATGTCGTGGATTCGGCATCGAACATATAGTACAAATAATTACCCGCGGGCTTCAGCTCCACTCCGTCGAAATTATCGCGAATTTTCTGCGCGGGGCTTCCATCAGTACGCACCCGGTACAGATCCCCGTTAGATACATAGTACACATAAGCATCATCAGACGGGGCCGCCACTGCTCCTTCAGCTTTTGCTCTACCCACTGTAACTCCGGTAAGTGCCAATACGAAGACTAGCAGGGTAAAAAGGGACTTTCTGGCCATTCCATAACAACTGTTCATTCTAAAACTCCTTCTCCTAATATAATTTATGTATATAAGTCAATACCCTTCTTTTATCGGATTTATATTACAATTTTCCCATAATTCATAAGTCCCAAATTTTAACTGATGGGTTGGAATGGATCTTAATGGAATTCAATCACTAGCTTGCAGGTGCAAAGGTTCAAGCCTGATCAGTCATTTTGAGCACCGATATAAGCCGGGAGATTCATCAGTCGATTAGGAGGACTGAGTCAAAAGGCACACATCGAAAGCGTTTACTTTTTTTCTTGAATTGGGATATGCATATATGCGAATGTTCGGTTTTAACGGTAATAGAAAGATCCGCCCGATTGTTCGGGAAATAAAAAGCTTCTCCCTGTACATGCCGCAGGCTTTGCATGGAGCTTGCCCAAGAGATTGCTTGGACAAGCGATCACCTACAGCTTGAACCAGTGGGAGAAGCTAACGGCATTTCTGAAAGACGGGCGGATGGTGAAAGGCAACAATCGAAGGAACGTGCCATAAGATGCGAAGGCCAGTGCAGCGGTCTAGCGGATCGAGACATCGAAGGCGGGGCTATTTGATGCTTCTTTATGACTGCTTATCAAGCTTGTTTGGGACTTATGTGCAAGTCCAAAGTAAGCAAGGAGAGCCAATAAACTGGTCGACAAGATAATCACTCCCATTGGGACTGCTGTGTATTCACCGGCAATGCCAACCAATGGAGAGGTACATGCTCCTAGCAGAAAAGGCAGTAATCCAAGAAGTGCAGATGCTCTCCCTGCCATATGACTTTGTGACTCCATGGCCAGAGAGAAGGAAGCTGTTGAAGTTATTCCGATAGACGCAACAAAAAAGAAAAGCTGAATAAGGAATGTGTTCAGGTTGTCGTATCCGCTCATATTTGACGATTGAAGCGATATTAAAAAAGCCGCCAAAAGGCGGCGGCAGTCGGGAATCCTTGTTCTCCATTGTATTAACGCTCCCGTATCCGGTCACAAGCTCCCAGCAGCTTATTTTTAAGCTTAACGGCCCACTCCGGCGAGCTGGAATCATCCATATCCTCGACACTGCGAAGCAGCCGCGCGAACATATAGAGATCGGCAAATTTCTGAAAAATGAAGCGCAAGCTCAGGTATTTTTCATCCAATGCCTTGATAGATCTGTACCCGGTAAGAAACTGTCCGATCCTCCGGCTGCCCTCTTCGCCATCCTGTTCATACAGATCGGAAACGGCGGATGCAACATCCATCATGTACCAATGGATCATGGCGTCGTCGAAATCAATGGCGCAATAGCGCTGTTCCTCATCGTCGTAGAAGATATTATCGGTCTCGAAATCATAATGAATAAGCCCGGTGTGACCTGCGCCGGCCGGAAGCTCCGAGAGTTGTTCCCGCAATCGTTCAAGTTCTTGGCGAAGACCTGCTTCATGAGGATACCGCCGCAATACCGAAGAGACGAATGCCAGCGCATCCTGCCAACTTTTGTACGGCGCTTGAGGTGTATATTTTTCAGATAAAAGATGAAGTTCGGCAAGCGATCTGCCCCATTCTTCAAATTGAATATCCGACATCTGTTCAAGCGGAATATGCTTTCCTTTGGCCTGCTCAAAAACCACGCCGTAATATAGCCCGCTCGCAGTTAATACCTTCTCCATCCAGGCCCCATTGATAGAGCGTACTGGAGCGACGGTCGGGTAGCCTTGATCCAGCAAATACTGCATGAAATCAAGCTCAGCCTGAATATTCCCGGCAGTGTTGTCCTCTTCATGGATAAACCGCAGGTAGTGTCTTACCCCGTTTCTGTCGAACACGTAAACAAAATTGCTGCTGGCTCTCCAGAACTTCAACGTTCCCGCGTCATGATCCCATAGTGCAATCAGCTCTTTGGCCGGTGAATCATTTTCCAATCCTCGAATCATATTTCTTAAAGACATCATTTCCTGGTTGCCTCCCATTCCCTGATGAGAGGTATGCTTATCTACAAATCATGACCTCTCACTGGCTCTATTATGATTGAATGCGTATTCAAACATCATCACTCCTTTAAGACGTAGTAGGGATTCCGGTTGTGACAAGATATTCATCCTTCCCCCATGGACTATTGTCCGATAGATTTCCATTTTTAGCAAGCTTTATATTAGCGCTTTCAACCCTGAATGGGACCGGCGTTCTAATCAGATGTAAAAAGGACGGCCCGTTCCCGGGACGCCCCTCTCCTATGTTCAGGACAGCATCTCAATAAAAGCTCGGATCCGCGTCAAAATCTGCCCGCTTGGCGGTCCGACCTGAAATGTTCCTTCCAGATTGATGCTCGGAATGCCTTTGTTATGGAAATACTCTCTGTACATTTCGCGGGTGACGCTGCCGAACGAGCAGCCCAGGTATCCGTACAGAATGAGGCCGCGGGCTCCAATCTTGTCAATCTGCTGCTCGATGACGTGGCGCCGGTAAATGGAGGCCCCGGCCATCTGGCTATCGAGCTGGAAGCGGGCAAGCGATTCGACAGGATCAATGTCCTCGTTATAATCCTTGGCATACGGGGAGCTTACAAATCCGAGCAGCGCCCCGCCGGCATGATCAATCGCATCGTAAATCCCGAATTCCTGCCCGCTGCCTCCCGTCCAGATCAGCGGAATGGCCCGTCCTTGGTCTGCCACGTTGGCCTCAAGCCGTGACAATTCCTCGACCAGACTGTCCAGAACCTCGGTATATTCCTCGGGCTTGCCGAAATAGTGGGTAAGACCGTTCAGCAGGTACATGATTGCCAGACTTTTCACATAGAACGGGTGGTTCAGCCGCAGGTCCATAATTTCCCGTATTCTGCGCATGAGATAGTTCTTGCGAAGAATCTCACGCTTCAAGCTGTCCTTGTCGATTTCCCGGGTCCCGGTCAGCCATTCGTTGAACTCCCGGATTTCGTCTACAAAATAATGGACCAGTTCCTCATAACGCTCGCCATTCACTCCCGGCGCCCGATAGACGACATCGCTGGTATAGACGTCGAAGCCTTCCTTCTTCATCACTTCCCAGGCCAGGTTGTACGGCTCGCAGGCGGAGGAGGAACCGAAAATCCGGGTGATGGAAGAGCCTGCCTGCTTCCGCAGATACCATTCGCCCGCAGTCGCTTTGACCATAGAGCAGGTTTCGGCGGGCATTTGATAATGGTCCTCCGAGATCGTTATCGCCTCTTGTCCGCTGATGCGGCCCATTTCCGAAAAAGCGACCGGTATCGCTCCAGTGGAGTAGATCAGCGGCATCGCCCAGGGCACACCGGCCCATATGACCTTTTTGCCGCTGTGTCCGGCTTTCTCCGCATCGTCCACATAATCGATTACGAGATTGAACAGCTTCCGGATCGCGGGCGAATACGCATGGACGACATCCCGGCTGTGGCGGATATGATTGAGCTGTTCCTGGGCCTCGCTTGTCAGCACCGTCGACATTGACACATTCCTCCTTAAGACCATGATTTTATTTGGACTGCAAAAGCGCAAAATCGTTCAAATCCGAATCGCTGCGGGATGCCGCCTTCTGGGCGAACACAGCGGCGCCGAGCGCCCCCGCATAGATCGTATCGAGCTTGACTTTGCTGATCGGGTGGCCGAGCAGTTCTTCCAGGGCTTTCGTCATTCCGGGATTGTTCGATACCCCTCCCGAGAAGACAAGATCCGGTTCAAGCCCGATCCGGTTGACGAGATTGCGGACGCGCCGCGCCGTAGCCAGGTGGATGCCTGCGGCAATATTGGCGGCGGACACGCCTTTGGCCTTCAGGGAGATGACCTCGGATTCGGCAAATACGACGCATTGGCTGCTGACATCGGCGGGAGCATCGGCTTTAAGCGCTTCGGCGCCGAGCTGCTCCAGCGTCAGATCCAGCAGATGGGCGACCTTCTCCAGAAAGCGTCCGGTTCCTGCCGCGCATTTGTCATTCATAATAAATTCGATGACCTTGCCCGTAGCCGGGTCCACCCGAATCGCTTTGGAATCCTGGCCGCCGATATCGACAATCGACCGCACCTTGGCATTCAGGTAATGAGAGCCCATGGCGTGGCAGGAGATTTCGGTCACGATCTTGTGCCCGATCCCGCCGAAGCTGAGCGCTATGCGGCCATACCCGGTGCCGACAATGTAGGCAATGTCCTCCCTTGCCACCTTCGACTGCTTCAGCAGCCTGTCCAGCAGCTTATCCGCCGTCTCTTGCATGTATACACCCGTAGGAGTAATCGCTGTATACAGCTTGCCTCCGGCAAGCAGCACGCCTTTTCCCGTTCTCGACCCCAAGTCCAGCCCGACCGCGACATCGTCGGTAATCGTGGACACCAGGTCCGCGTCGATGATCTCTTTCCAATCGCTCATACGTTCATCTCCCTTTCAGAATAGGTGCTTCGTAATGTTCCTCAAGCCGTTCCGACGGCGGCCAGACCTTTGCGCTCCCTCAGCACTTCGATGA
>NZ_ASSC01000617.1 GCF_000520735.1 Paenibacillus forsythiae T98 | reverse complement strand
GGAGCCGACGGCGGGGCTTGACGGCCCGGGACGGCAGAGCATTCTGCGGCAGGTCAAGCAACTGCAGACGGACTCGGGCACTACGGTTATTATGATTTCCCACAGCATTCAGGAAGTGCTGGCGCTGGCGGACAAGATTGCCGTTCTGGAGGAAGGGCGGCTTGCCGTGTGGGGAACGGCCAGGGAGGTGATCCGGCAGCAGCTCGGCCGAGGCGCGTCCTCCTTCCTGCTGCCGGAATGGCTGCAGGTGCTCCGGCGGCTAAGGGAGCTGGGAGTGTCCGCAGGCGGCGACGCGGTTACCCGGGAGGAAGCCCTGGAAGAAATCTGGCAGCTTGTCGAGGGGGAGAGCAATGAGAGGGATAAAGCCGGGTCGTTACATAGAAGGGAATACAGTCATTCACCGTCTGGACCCCCGAACCAAGTTGATCGGCTGCCTGCTTCTGGCCAGCTCGATTCTGCTCGGCTATGATGCCGTCATCGTTGCTGGCGCGGCGGTTCTTCTTATAGGCGCGTATTGGCTCGCCCATATCCGGCTGGACCGGATTATCAGGAGAATGCGCGGGCTATGGCTGCTTCTGGGGCTGTCCTTCATCTTCCAATGTGCACTTACGGAAGGGACGGTATGGTTTGAGGTTGCCGGTGTCGATATTGCCCGAGAGGGCGTCGTCAAAGGCGGAATTACCGTCTTAAGGCTGCTGGTGCTGCTGTTCAGCTCCTTTCTGCTGACGATGACCACGCCGCCGATCCGGCTGGCTTCGGGGATCGAGAAGCTGCTGTCCCCTTTAGCGGGAATCGGTCTACCGGTGCACAAGTTCGCCATGCTTATCACGCTGGCTCTCCGGTTTGTGCCGGTGATTAACGAGGAGGCGGCGATGGTGTCCCGGGCGCAGCGTTCGCGGGGCGCGCCGCTGCATTCCCGCAAGGCGTCGGTCCGGATCAAGAGCATGTCCGCAGTGCTGATCCCGCTGCTGGCCGCTTCCTTGCAGCGGGCGGGGGATTTGGCTGTGGCGATGGAGGCCCGCTGCTACTCGGGGGGAGTTCATCCCACAAGGACCAAGGGACTTCGCTGCGGCCGGGCGGACCGGATTTCATGGATCGTTATGGGCATGCTGGCGCTGCTCGCGCTGGCTCGAACGAAAGGAATGCTTTAAATAGAAGAGGTGGGATAAGGATGGTTGTACTTGGAAAATGGAGCCGCCGATCCGTGTTGCGGGCGCTGCTGGTTGCGCTTGTCCTGCTGCTGGCGATTCCGCAGGCGGCCTGGGCGGACAACGGCGACGGAACGGGACCGTCGGAGGGCTCGCCCGGCGCCAAGCCGCTAAGCTTCGTTTCGGCTTCGCTGGTGGAGGGCGGCGCGAGTATCATCGATTCGGAGGATGTGCCGCTTAAGGCGAAGATGAGGCTGCTGTTCGACAAAAATATTGTGAACAGCACCGTATGGGGCATCAACCGGGAATGCTTCACCCTGATGGATGCCAAAGGGGCAAGCGTCCCCATCGAGGTCACCAAGATTGACGATACGATTAACTTTGACCAGCGGCAGGCGGTATTTGTAGAGCCGGTCGACCCGCTGAAGTCCGGCGCCAGCTATAGCCTGAAGGTGGCGCCGCAGCTCAAGGCCAAGAACGGCGTGTCCACGCTGGGCGGCACTACCTCGGGCAGAGGGGTGACGATCGTCTTCAAGACAGCGGGAACGGCAGCCGGGGCTTCGGGCAGCGAGGCTGCAAAGTCT
>NZ_ASSC01000616.1 GCF_000520735.1 Paenibacillus forsythiae T98 | reverse complement strand
CCTGTGCCGGAGCCGCCGATGCCAAGGCCCTGGCGCTGGCCGAGCGTGTAGTACATCAGCCCGTCATGGCGTCCTTTGACCTCGCCGGTGGCGATATCCACCATGTCGCCGGACTTGGCTGGCAGGTACTGGCTCAGGAATTCACGGAAATTGCGTTCCCCGATGAAGCAGACGCCGGTGCTGTCTTTTTTCTTCGCTGTATACAGTCCGGCTTCTTCGGCGATCCGGCGGACCTCCGGCTTCGGCAAATGGCCGATCGGGAACATGGCTTTGGACAGCTGCTGCTGATTTAGCGCATTGAGGAAATAAGTCTGATCCTTGTTCGCGTCCACCCCGCGGAGCAGCTTGAATTCCCCGCCTTCCTCCACGACGCGCGCGTAGTGGCCGGTCGCCACATAATCGGCGCCAAGCTGCAGCGCCTTGTTCAGAAATTCGCCGAACTTGATCTCCCGGTTGCACATGACATCCGGGTTAGGCGTCCGGCCAGCCTTATATTCGTCGAGAAAATAGGTGAATACTTTATCGAAGTATTCTTTCTCGAAGTTTACGGTATAGTAAGGGATGTCGATCTGCTCGCATACGCGGCGCACATCTTCCGCATCGGTCTCGGCCGTGCAAACGCCGAACTCGTCGGTGTCGTCCCAGTTCTTCATGAAGATGCCGATGACGTCATAGCCCTGCTGCTTCAGCAGCAGCGCCGTAACGGAGGAGTCCACTCCCCCCGACATGCCGACAACGACGCGGGTATTTTCATTTGCTTTTGCCATCGTGGATCACCAACTTTTTAAATAGAATGTTAAAGCCTGAACGGTCAAACCGGTGAAAGCCAGCGGGTGAACAGGCCGCTCGAAGGTCCTTATGTCATCGCCGTCCGCCACGGAAGAACAAAACTGTAAAAAAAAATACGTTTTGAGTTTCAAAACCGTCTGCGGATATGATAACATAAACTCAAGAGCAATCATCGGAATACGCTGATTTATCTTACTGTTTTGACCAAATATTAATTATACTATACCCAGCTATTATATTGAAAGAGGTGCCCCTTTGAAAATATCGACAAAAGGCCGATACGGATTAACCATCATGATGGAGCTCGCCGTCAGATTTGGCGAAGGTCCCACATCCTTGAAGAGCATTGCCGAGAAAAACGGATTATCCGAGCATTACCTGGAGCAGCTGATTGCGCCTCTGCGCAACGCGGGCCTCGTCAAGAGTATTCGCGGCGCCTATGGCGGCTATATTTTATCCCGTGAAGCGTCCGATATCACAGCCGGGGATATTATCCGCGTGCTGGAAGGGCCGATCTCTCCCGTGGATTTCACGGAAGAAGATGATCCGGCCAAGCGCGACCTGTGGCTGCGTATCCGCGACAGCATCGCCGATGTGCTGGATTCCACGACGCTGGCGGACCTCATCTCCTTCAAGGAAGAGACGCATACTGACAACTATATGTTCTATATTTAAATTTTATTTTGACTGCATGTTAGAAAAACGTCGGCCAACGATTAAAGCCTCCTTATGGGGGCTTTAATTATGAGAAAAATAACACAATAAAATCACATTTCCTGCAAAGCGTTAATTATATATAGACCGGTCCGGTAAGATCACGCAGCGGAAGATTGAGGTCAAAAGAATCAAGAACGGCCACATCCGGGCGGCGCTGCAGGAGTTGGTAGAGGGCGATACATCCAATGGCTGCCAGAGACAGCGGTAATCTTGGAAGCATGGGAACGAGAAGAACCCCGGCCAACTTGGAGGCGTCGGAGATAGGGGACATCATGAAAAAACTTGAAAGTGGGCTATGGGAGAGTAAGTCCATTCTTCCAGAGCATCAGGCTCGTATCCTGTGGGCACTTGAAACCTCTAAGGAATAAGGGACAGAGATTATGGTAGATACCTTTGACCCGTTCGAATACTGGTCCTAAACCGGAATAGTGGCGGCTATTTATCAACATGCCCGAAAGATTAAGCTGCAGCTGCTGGATGGAGAGCCGGAGAGGATCTGGATTCAGGAGATCATGAGTGTGAGTACATAGCACCTCTTTTAAAAAGATGTCTTGAGAGAATTTAGAAGAAATAAAAAACCTCGGTTATCCCCGAGGTTTTTTACTGGAATTAATAAATATACTATTTATCTGACTCTTGAAGTGCTTGAATTATAATACTGGATTCATTATCAATTTTTTTCAATTCTTCAAGGGAAAGAGATCCATAATCTTTCGAAATTATTCCCCAAAGCTGTAAGAAAAGTTGGTTTCTTTGTTGGTATTGTGGCTCATTAATCTTATCACTTAAGTGTACTAAAACACCGTAAGTTTCAAATGATTTCTGTGCCTCAGCTAAAGAAATTACCAATAATCTTTCCTCATCAGATCGTTTATTGTTATTTATATAGTCTTCTAAAGCTTTTTTAAATTCAACCAACTGTGCATTAAACGATTTATAGCTGACTTCAGTAGAACTTTCCATTTCATTCTTAAGGGTAAAATACTTGCTCATAAAAAATAAGGATACTATAAAAAGTAATATACTTATTATTAATACAGCATAGGCTACTTTAGTATTTCTCATATGCCTTCTCCCTAGCTCTCTTCTAGCTGCCAGTTATAGTATGTGTAACATTTGCTTTTCCGCTGGTAGCGTTAAAGATTAATGGAATCCCTGAGACTGGATCATTAAATACTCTCACTTCGTATTGTGCTATAGCAGAAGCAGATAAATTGCCGCTTTGACCTGGTTGCAGTATATATTTATAACCTACATAAGCGGACGCACCTCTTGAAGTTCCCTGTTTACTTGTTGTTCCTGTACTTGTATTGTAAATGCCATTATAATAACTTTCTGCATCCCTATACCCTATGTTAGAAGGAAGCTCCCATTGAGAACTTGTAGAAGTAATAGATAAGCTAATTCCGGTTTGGTTTGCAGAAATATTATGATTTACAGTACCATTTATCGACGGGATTAACGCCAATGACAATTCATAAATAGGAGTCAAAACCCCTTTTAAATAATAGCTCAACCCTGGTATTTCATCGAATGATTCAGTCTTTTGAGGAAGTATTTCATTTTCATTAACTAATAAAATAACATAATCAGGACTTCCAAAAGATAGTGACAAATAATTTGTTTTAACTATACCAGCGTTGTAATAGTTAGCGATAATTGCATTTCTAGTCCAAGCTCTAATTCTTTCTTTTCCTACTGACCGGCCGTCGTATGCTGTAGAAGCCGTTACTACGACAGCAGAACTACCGATATCAGTATTACTAGAACCAATTTTACTCAAAGTAGAATTATAGGCAGCCCCTTTTAAATAATATATTTCGTTTAGAGAAGCAGCAGATATAACTTGCTGTTTAACAATAAAAGAACTTGATAATAGTATAAAGGATAGAGTAATTAGTAAACACTTAATTAACACTTTCATTGTCAACATTCTCCTCAATATTCATTATTTTATCAACTTTCTCAAGATCGTCCCATGTAAGAAAGGGAGTTCCAAATGGGATCATTGCCGAGTCATTTATGTCACCACTTGTTACTGAAATATCTAACTGATTTGTACCCGGTTCATATCTCATGGACAGTGATCCAAAATCGTCACCAAGAGGTGTCCTCATGTTAATATCAATACTTCCGTAATAGACAGATCTATTGTCAAAAGATATTAGAGATAGCTGCCCTTCACCAGTAAATGGATAGGCTTTATCAAGTATTATATTTCCGGTAATACTAGCATCAAGTAAATCGTAATTTTCTTTAACTTCCTGCTTATTTCTTAAACTTAAATCAATTAGAACCTTAGCCTTTTTATCGAGGTTTTTGAATTTTTTTTCATTACTTTGAAAAACAGGATTTTCTTTTAAATTTTCTAAAGCTTGTGTATTAGCATCAGCTTTAAGGTTAAACTTTGTGCTTTCCTTACTCGCTCCAGCTAAAAAAATTGTAAAAACAATTCCACAAAATAAAACTAGGAAAATTCTTTTTTTCACCCAAAAAACCCCCATTTTTTATTTATTCCACCCAAATATACCAAATAAATCTTTTGACTGCAATAAAAATCCAAATTATACCTAGATTTAGAAACCCTTTATTAAAATAACCACAAGAAAAATGGCTCAAACCCAAAATTAGCGGTTGAAAATCGAAGCACGAAAAAAACGAGGCTAGAAATGGAAAAACATCTGTATTTCCTGTATTGTTGTAAGTCCTACCTCAACAACAAAAAGGATATGACAGATGCCACTCCAATATATCAATGAAATGCTCGGATTACCAGAGCTACAACTTCATAGCGTTCTCTCCCTCAGTGCAACGGAAGTGCATTTGGAAGCCTCACCGGTGGCCTACAAACAGCCCTGTCCGATCTGCTGCTCCGAACAAGCGGTGAAGCGGGACGGCCGTAATAAGTCACGCAAGATTCGCCATGTCAGCGTCTTTGGCAAGAAGTGCTTTTTGCACTTCCCTCGCTGCGCTTGGCCTGTTCGCGGTGTAATAAATATTGGTTTTGTTTGGTTGTATGCGTGGGTTGGCCCCAAGGAACAATACAGCCGCCATTTCCGCACACAGCCCGTAAACCAGGCGCTCGGCTCTACGGCAGCGCATAGCGCGAGAATGCAAGAAGCCCCCGCCAGCACGGTTCAGCGCATGCATTAAGAGGCCTTGCCCGCAGAGAACGAACGTCTGCTCGAGCAGGCTTGGCGCCAAGCCCAAGACACGCCAGAACTGGTGCTCGGCATGGACGACTTTGCGATCAAAAAAGGGCACACCTACAATACCGGTATTCATGATCTTCGAGGCGAAACCATGCTAGACCTGCTGGCTGGGCGCAAGCTGGACGCGCTACATGCGTATGCTGAGCAGCATCCCGATTTTTTGAGCCTGAATCCTAAGGCAGTCGTCATGGATCTGGCTCAAATGTATCACACCTTGGCGGTTGTTTTTGCTAGTTGAATTTTTCCAGGCCGAGACTTTGTTCACTTACATGATGTCCCAAATGAAATATTCTATGAGAAATGAAGTGGCTGACAATTATATCCTTTGAGGGGGAGGAGTTAATGAGGAGAGAAAACTTGAAGAAATTTTTTCTCGCATTACGCCCAGTCATCTTTTTATACATGGTCACCGCTATATTCCACATAGGCACACTCTTGGCACAAGGAATAGATGCTTTAGTTAAGAACTCATATGAAATCGGCTATGTTTTTGGCTCTTTTCTGTAGGAAGGAGATTTGACCTTTGGATCGAGATCACAGAATCCGGGAACTTGAAGACCGTGTGACCGAGCTTGAGAGTAAGATGAATCGTCCCTCACCGCGTAATTATCTGAGGACGGTAATTTGGATCATATTAGGTGTATTTGTATTATTAATGGCTATTGGAGTTATTCAATTCGTTTCTGCAAAATAATTGTGGCAGTCGCGTCAGGTTTTTACCTGGCGTTTTTATTTTAATTTTTATCCAAAATTTCCCTCAATAACCCTTAAGTGTATTGTAAATTTCTGTCGAATAACAGACTGTTTGTTCGCCCTTTTTTGGTGTAGGCTTGATGCATACATATTAAAGGAGATGGATGTTTATGAAGAGTTGGAAGTGTGGAGCATCAAAATTGTTTTTGGTTTTAATTATGGCAGTATCATTTTTTGCATTTCAAACGAGTACGTTTGCAGCCAGCGTAGGCAGTCAACTGACAGGGCCTGAAGCAGGTTGGAAGAGAGTAAATGCTGCCCCACACAATCATTTTTACTTTGACAATACCTGGGTGTATATCTCTCAATATTCTTTATACCAAGGTACTTCAAATTCAAAAGTATCTTTTAATTTCAAGGGTACGAAAATTAGACTTATAGCTTATCGTTATCCTCAGAGAAATACAAACAACAAAATCATTATTGACGGAACTACGTACACCTATTCTGAATATGGGACTAATCAAGAAAAGACATTGGTTTTTGAAAAGACTGGATTAGACGAAGGTGTTCATAGTGTGGAAATTATAGGAGGAACATCAGCATCTGGCATTATCACAATCAATGCAGTTGATATAGACAGTACAGGCGAAATCGTTGATAATGTTCCGAGTGAACTGATTGCTACTTCTGGTAATAGCAATATTTCGTTGAGTTGGGATCAACCCAAACAAGCTGATAGTTATAAAATAAGATACGGTGTTAATTCAGGTGATTACACTAAAACGGTAACGGTAACAAAGGATGTCTATGGTGGTTATGTAGTTCCTGGATTAACAAATGGAACAACCTATTATTTTGTTGTTAGTGCGACGGTAAACGGAATAGAGTCTGGATATTCGAACGAAGTTTCCGCTGTTCCCCAAGCAGCAGAAATGCCTGGACGCGCAATCCTTACCATCTATCTCACCAACGGAACCGAGAAGGAATATGACCTTTCCATGACCGAAGTGGATGCCTTCATCGACTGGTACGATCAAAAAGACACGGGAGTAGGGCCTGCCAAATACGCCTTCAACAAAACCTGGAACAAAGGGCCGTTCAAAAAACGTACCGAGTACGTGATTTTCGATAAGATACTGACCTTTAATGTAGATGAATATTCAACAGAAGAGTGATGAAGTCCATCTCGCCGGAGCGCCGCGCACAGATGGAACGTGAGCGGCAGGAGAGTCAACGCCGTGAGAACCCCCTCCTGATGAGCAGCAACTGGAGCAAATCGACAAAGCGCTCGTTACTCACAGCTTGACAAATTGCCAGTTATGCTCAAGCTTCTGTCAGCAAGTATATAACGGCCCCGAGGGACTCCCCGGGGCTGTTTGCTATGAACGACATATTTTCCTGACGCCTTGTATTTGTTGAGCTTTACATTCCATGTAAAAATTTTCTCTGCCCGGCATTTCCTGAAAATCTCCATTAAAACCAAAATGATAGTAATCATTTCTCCCAGGCAATCATTGTCACACAGTTTATCAGAAAAAGGAAAAATGTTCTATAAATTTAGTTATTGACCCTAAGCAGTAAAATTCAGTGAGAGGCCATTGGATTCATAGGGTCGGTGGTTTACTGGCCGGGCAATCCGCCAGTGTCTTTTTTTCTCCTGGCCCCCCGAAGTGACAAGAATCGGCAGCTTTACAAAATAAACCATAGGATATATTGACAGAATTTTAACGCAAATATATACTTTGGTCATTGCATATAATTCCTAGCTATTTAGTATGAAATATTGCTTCAACTACTGCCATTACAGATGAGCGGGCATCAAATGGGATGAGAGAGGATGGAAAGCGAATGGGCAAGATCAATTTGAGGTTGACTGAAGTTCAGAATCGCGAGCGGCGGCTTGGCACAATTATCGCCTGGAACGGAACAGCGTCGGATCTGCACGCGCAATCAGGCTATCAGCGAAGAGGAAGCGGATGTAAGAGCAATAAAGACGGATGCCGTCTGTGTGAAGCGAAAGGACCTTTCACTCAAGGCTCGGTGTGCAGTGAGCAAATGGTTGAATGTCAGGCAGGCAATGTCCGAGATGCGGTGCTGATCCAGCATTCCCCTATCGGCTGCGGCGCCGGACAAGTTCCTTACAATTCCATCTACCGCAATGGATTGGCCATGAGAGGCCATAAAGTCGAGAATATTAGAATTATCAATACAAACCTGCAGGAGACGGATATGGTGTTTGGCGCGCTTGGCAAACTCAAGCAGTCCATAGACGATGCTTGGGAAAGGTATTCACCCAAAGCCATTTTCATAGGAACCTCTTGCCCTACCGGGATTATTGGCGAAGATATTGAAAGTGTTGCAAGGAAGAAACAAGAGGAGCTGGGGATTCCCGTCATTCCTCTTTTCTGCGAAGGATTCAGATCGAAGCATTGGAGTACCGGGTTTGATGCGACCCAGCATGGCATTTTGCGACAAATTGTGAAAAAAAGCACGAAAAAGCAAGAGGATCTCGTTAATGTCATCAGTCTTTGGGGTTCGGATATCTTTACCCCCATGTTCAAAGAGTTTAATCTAAGGGTCAATTATGTTGTGGATATGGCATCCGTCTCCGATCTTGAGCAGCTGTCTGAAGCGGCGGCAACCGTAGGCTTCTGCTATACGCTCTCTTCGTATATGGCAGCGGCGCTGGAGCAGGAATTTGGCGTGCCCGAGGTCAAGGCTCCGATGCCCTACGGATTCGCCGGAACCGATGCATGGCTTCGCGAGCTTGGTAAAGTCACCCATAGGGAAGAGCTTGTAGAGCAGTACATCGCGAAGGAACACGCCAGAGTGAAGCCGAAGATCGCCGAGCTTAAAAAGAAGCTTCAGGGCTTAAAAGGATACGTAGCTACAGGCTCCGCTTACGCCCACGGACTGATTCAAGTCCTGAGAGAGCTGGATATTCAGGTAGACGGCTCGCTGGTATTCCACCATGATCCCGTTTATGACAGCGGCGATCCCAGAGAGGATTCATTGGGGCATCTGATTGAAAATTACGGGGAGGTCCCGTCGTTTAATGTGAGCAACAGGCAGCAGTATCAATTCTACGGTCTGTTGCAGGAGGTCAAGCCGGATTTCATCCTGATCCGACATAACGGTCTCGCGCCGCTGGCTTCCAAGCTCGGTATCCCGGCTGCCCCGCTTGGCGATGAACATATCGCGATCGGCTACGAAGGCATCGTTAATCTGGGTGAAGCTATTCTGGACATTCTCGCCCATAAAAAATTCCATGATGATCTGAAAAAGCACGCAAAGCTCCCTTATAAGCAGTGGTGGCTTGAACAAAAAGACCCCTACATTCTCGCCAAGCATCCGGAATTGATCGATGCGTAAACAACGATTTTCATAGAAAAGGAGACTACCATGGCAGTTACCAAAAATGAGCACGGGCAGACCAATTCAATCAATCAAGTGCGCTACGGCTGTGCCGTCGGAGCCTTGTACAGCGTCGTATCCATTCCGGGCGCCGTTCCCATCGGCCACTGCGGACCGGGCTGCATGGACAAACAATACACCAGCCTGGCCTTCTACAACGGCTTTCAGGGCAGCGGGTATTCGGGAGGCTCGGTCTCACCAAGCGTCAATGCCGGCGAGAAAGAAGTGGTGTTCGGCGGCGAGAAGCGCCTGGACGAATTAATTAAATCCACTCTTAAGATCATAGAGGGCGACTTGTTTGTGGTGCTGAACGGGTGCATCGGAGAATTGGTCGGGGATGATGTCGGTGCGGTCGTCAGTAAATATCAGAAGCAGGGAGTCCCCATTGTGTATGCCGAAACCGGCGGCTTTAAGGGCAATAACTTCGTCGGCCATGAGATCATAACGACAGCCATCATTGATCAGTACGTGGATAAATTTGCGCTTAACAAGGACCACAGGGAAAAAGGGCTGATTAATGTCTGGTCGGAGCTGCCGTATCAGAATACCTTCTGGCGCGGGGATTTGTCCGAGCTGAAGCGGATTCTGGAGGGCGCCGGTTTCAGGGTCAATATTTTGTTCGGCGGCAAATCGGCCGGAGTCGAGGAATGGAAGACGATCCCTCATGCCCAGTTTAATCTGGTCGTCTCGCCATGGCTCGGGCTGAAAACGGCCAAGCACTTGGAACAAAAGTACAATCAGCCGTATTTGCACATCCCGGTGTTACCGATCGGTGCGCAGCAAACAGCAGCATTTATTAGACAGGTCGTTGAGTTCGCGGGCATTGACCCTGCAACCTCCGAGTCATTTATTGAGCAGGAAGAACAAGAATACTACTATTACCTGGAGCATTTCAATGATTTCTACTCCGAATATTGGTGGGGGCTGCCGGCAACCTATGCCGTAGTCGGGGACAGCACGTATAATCTGGCCTTGAACAAGTTTCTGGTGAATCAGCTCGGCTTAATTCCGAAGAAACAAATCATCACCGATAATGCGCCGGAAAAATATAGAGAAGCCATCGCTCAAGAATATCAAAAGCTCGCTCATGATGTCGCCACCACGGTCGATTTTGTTGAAGATGGCTATATCGTCGGCAAATTATTGAGAGAGACTGACTTTGGGCATAAGCCCCCGATTATTTTTGGAACAACATGGGAAAGGGATACGGCCAAGGCGCTGAATGGCAAAATTGTCGAAGTCGGATTTCCGGCGTCCTATGAAGTGGTTCTGAACAAAAGCTACATCGGATACAGAGGCGCATTGCAGCTTATTGAGAAAATATTCACTGTCGCTATAAGCGCCAGCGCATAGCTCTCGTCATGGCGCTGCCGGTGGAACCGGCCGGGCAATGCTTGCGGAGTGTTCGGTTCCCCCGAAGCCAGCAGGCGTTTCGCTCCATTGCGCTTGCAACAATGCACATAAGCCGTCGTCGCTTCCTTCGGAACGGTCCGGAGGAAGCCCGGCTCTGCGCCATCATTACCGCGAACCGCCCTCTCTCCAATAGTCCCCTCCTGACCGTAAAAGCCCCGGAGAAGGAATACCCTTCACTCCGTAGTTCATTTTACACGAATCTTCCATAGGCGGAGTCCGGCCCGAAATCCGGGGATTCCGGGAGATGCCGTCATTACCAGAGACGATCTGGCGGCGGCGCTGCCAAGGCTTCCCCTAGTCCTCATCTATTTCAACCTGGCAATGCTGTCGCGAATCTTGAGCTGGTGCGAGACGGACCAGTGAAAGGCGGACAGCTCCTCTCCCCTAATGAGCTTAATCAGATTGCGGGCAGCAACCATGCCCAGCTCGGATGCCGAATACCGCACGGTTGACAGCTTTGGCCGGATAATGACCGTCATATCAATGTCGTCAAAGCCAAAGAAGGAGACCTGTTCCGGCACCTTGACCCCGATCTCCGCCAGAAAGTTCATTGCGCCAATGGCAATCCGGTCGGTAGCGCAGAATACGGCACTCGGCAACGGCCCCGATTCGTACAGCTTCCGCATGGAGGCGGCGCCTTCTTCCACCGACAGCGCGCTTTCCAATACCCGTTCGGCCCGAACAGGCAGATGAGCCGCCGTCAACGCCTGCTCGTAGCCCTGGAACCGGTGGTTGCCTGCCGAGATATCGCCCTGTGCGCCCCGCAGCATGGCGATGTCGCGGTGACCTTGCTGAATCAGATAAGTCACCGCCTCATAGGCGGCCGATACATTGTCCACGTGTACGGACGGAATCGATTTCTCGCGGAAATCCCGGCCTACCAGAATACAAGGGATCTGTGAAGCCTCAATGAGCTCAAACAGAGAATCCCGGATACCGCTCGCGGATACAATGATCCCGCTGGCCTGCATTTCCCGGAACAAATTGTAATAGTGAAGCTCGCTTTCCGCGTTTCCTCCCGACAGCGCAATCACAACATCATAGCCGTACAGCCGGGCCACTTGATTAATTCCTTCAACCATATCGTCCAAAACATTGTTTTTAATTTCCGGCAGCAGCACGCCTATCAGCGAAGAATTATTTTTTACGAGCGTTCTGGCTATGGCATTTGGGCGGAATTGAGTGGCCTCCAGCACATCCAGCACACGCTGGCGAATGTCGCTGCCAACCGTTGGGCTGTTGTTAATCACCCGGGATACGGTAGAGACGGAGACATTGGCCATCCGGGCAACATCTTTTATCGTAATTTTCATAAGCACTTACCGACTTTCATGCATAGGATAAGGGAAGATGCACATCCAGAAAAGGTTTTCTGAAAGTAAATTCATTATATCAGGTTTACTTAAATACGCAATTTATCCGGTATATTAAGAGATGCAGGTTAGGGAGGAGAAGGTAAAAGAAAGCGCTTGACCAAATTTGAATGGCAGAGTATAATCGTTCCAAGAAAACGATTTCTCAGAAAACCGCTATATTTCGGGCTATTCACATCCTTTAGGTCTTTTATTGCCTTCATTCTCTAATTGAATGCGCTTAAATATAGGGATTTTAGATTTTTATCAGAAAACGTTTTCTGAACAGGGAGACCTAAAGAAAATATCGGTGAAAAGAGGAGAGAAAGCAATGGGCAATCTGCTTGTACAAAGAGAAGAAGCTCTACCGGAAGCACCCCCGAACATTAGTTTAAAAGAAAAGATCGGATACGGTTTTGGCGATTTTGCCAGCCAACTGCTATTCGCCGCGGCTATGACTTTTCTATCCTATTTCTACACGGACGTTATTGGGATTAATGCCGGTATTATTGGTACTCTGATGCTGATTACGCGTATCCTCGACGCCTTTATTGATCTTGGGATAGGCGCCATGGTTGACAAAACGAAGAGCAGACACGGCAAGGCCCGCCCTTGGCTGCTCTGGATGTCCGGCCCGTTTGCTCTTTCGGGAATTCTGTTGTTTACCGTGCCGGACACCAATATGACACTGATAATTGTATACGTTTACTTCACGTATATACTGATGAATTTCATCTACTCCAGCATCAATGTCCCGTACGGAGTCCTGAATTCCATGATGACGCAAGATGCGTACCAGCGCTCCTTGCTGAATATTTTCCGCATGTCCCTGGCCACGATGGGCGCTTTGCTCATCAACTATTTTACATTGCCGCTTGTGAAAGCGTTTGGCGGCGGTCAACAAGGCTGGGTGATCTCCTTTGTCATCTTCGGGTTGCTTGGCGCCTTTTTCTTCCTCGTTACATTCTTTAGCACTAAGGAAACGGTTACCCCCTCTGTTGTGCAAAAGCAGATTCCTTTCAAGCGTGCCTTTGGCGCGCTGCTCCGCAACAAATACTGGAAGCTGATTCTTGGCTTTGCCGTAGTGTACTTCATCAATAATTCCATCGGCACAGGAATGAATGTATACTATGCCCGTTATGTGCTGCATGACGCCGATCTGGTCGGGGTGCTGGGGTTATCCTTGCTTGCTCCTTCGCTGCTTGGCTATGCGATCCTCTCGCCCATTGTAAAAAGAATTGGCAAACGCAACTCATCTATTATTGGAAGTCTTTTATTAATCCTGGGCTCGCTTGTCATTGCCGTGAGTCCGGCGAACCTCGCGGTTGTCTGCTCCGGACTGATCGTCAAAGCGCTGGGCCATGCGGCCATTCTTGGCACGTTCTTCGCGATGTTGGCCGATACGATTGAATATGGCGAATGGAAGACCGGGATGCGGACAGAGGGTCTGGTGTACAGCGCAGGAAGCTTTGGAACCAAGGCGGGAGGCGGGCTTGGGGCGGCGTTTATCGGCTGGGGGCTGGCCATTGGAGGATATGTTGGAGGTCAGGCTTCCATCAGCGCATCGGCTCTTTGGTCGATTCATTTCATGTTTATTTATTTCCCGATCCTTTTGGCCGCGCTGCAAATCGTATTCCTGGCTTTTTACAAACTGGACAAGATTTTTCCTAATATTGTAGAAGAATTGCAAACGGTGAAATCTTCACATTAATTTAATGGAGGCGTATAAATCATGGAGAAAAAATGGTGGAAGGAAGCCGTGTTTTATCAAATTTATCCCCGGAGCTTTCAGGACAGCAATGGAGACGGGATTGGCGACCTGAAGGGAATCACATCACGGCTGGACTATCTGCAGCAGCTCGGAATTGATGTGATCTGGCTGTCCCCGGTCTATCAGTCTCCCAATGACGACAACGGCTACGATATTTCCGACTACCGGAATATTATGAATGAATTCGGGACGATGGCCGATTTCGACGAAATGCTGGATGCGGCGCATGAGCGCAGTATTAAAATTATGATGGATCTTGTGGTCAACCACTCTTCGGATGAGCATTCCTGGTTTATGGAATCCCGTTCATCCAAAGATAGCCCTTATCGGGATTACTACATCTGGAGGCCGTCTAATGGCGGGAAGGAGCCGAATAATTGGGGTTCATTCTTTGGAGGCTCCGCATGGGAACGGGATCAGGAGACCGGCGAATATTATTTGCACCTGTTTAGCAGGAAGCAGCCCGATCTGAACTGGGAGAATCCCAAGCTCCGGAATGAAATCCACGAGATGATGGCCTGGTGGCTGGACAAGGGAGTGGATGGATTCCGCATGGACGTGATCAATTTTATCTCCAAGGTCCCGGATCTTCCGGACGGTGAGGTTTTGAGGGGGCTTACCTACGGAAACGGCATGCCGTTCTTTGCGAACGGTCCCCGTATCCATGAATATTTGCAGGAGATGAATTCGAATGTCTTGTCCCGGTATGATTTGGTGACTGTAGGCGAGATGCCCGGTGTCGATGTTGAAGAAGCCAAGCTTTATACCGGAGATCACCGGAATGAGCTGAACATGGTGTTTCATTTCGAGCATGTCAATCTGGGATATGGGGAGTATGGACGCTGGTCTGTAGGGGAGTGGAAGCTGACTGAGCTTAAAACGATTTTCAGCAAATGGCAGTACGGGCTGGAGGAGACCGGGTGGAACAGCCTGTACTGGAGCAACCACGACCAACCGAGGGCGGTGTCCAATTTCGGCAACGACAGTGAGGAGTACCGGGTCATTTCCGCCAAAATGCTGGCCGTATGCCTGCATATGCTGAAGGGCAGCCCCTATATTTATCAGGGGGAGGAGCTGGGCATGACCAATGTCCATTTCGAACAAATTGACGCGTACAGAGACATTGAGACGGTTAATGCTTACCGTGACTTTTGCGACAATGGCTTGATCGCGTCTGACACGATGCTGAGCGCCATTCATCACAGAAGCCGGGATAATGCCCGTACTCCGATGCAGTGGAACGGGACGCCGCATGGCGGGTTTACAGCCGGTACACCGTGGATTGAGGTCAATCCGAATTATACGGCGATTAACGCCGAGAATGTGTTGGCTGATCCCGATTCTATTTTTTACTTCTACCGGAAGCTTATCCAGTTGCGCAAAGAACATGAGATTATGGTCTACGGCAAATATGACCTGATTCTGGACGATCATGAGGAGATTTATGCCTATACAAGAACATGGAATGATGAGAAGTGGCTGGTCATTTGTAATTTCAGCGATGGCACTCCCTGGTTTCAATTTCCCGACTCCCTGGCCTCTTATACTTCGGCGGCGTGGATGATCGGAAATTATGCTGAGGGGGCAAGGAATCCCGGCTCTTTCCAGCTTCAACCTTACGAGGCTCTGGTCCTCTCGTTGAAGCAGTAGTCTCTAAATATTCTGCATTTATATGAACGAAGACCGGAAGGGAGCGGATTTGGGCGCTGCTCTTGCCGGTCTTTATATTTTGAGGTATGCTCTCAGAGCGTGGTCACAAGGTTGTATTTATCAGAATAGGCGAGAAGACCCCTTCCTCTGCAATGCAGGGGATGAATCGACTTCGGAAAAGGGAGGGTTCAGCCCTCAATGGTCCGACATCTTCGGGGTTCCCTAAGCTCCGGTTTGTGCCCTTGTTCGGCCATGCTTTCCTTTCGCTCCCCCTCGCCTGACAGCAACTA
>NZ_ASSC01000615.1 GCF_000520735.1 Paenibacillus forsythiae T98 | reverse complement strand
TGTTCGCTTTGAGGTCCGCAAGCTCGGAGTAGAGCTCCCGGGGAACCGACCCGATCTGCGCCTGCATGGCTTCCGCCCGGCTGGTATAGAGAAAATTCCGCATTAACACATATTGGAGCACGCCGATGAGCAGCAGCAGTCCCGACAGAATCAGCAGCGAGACAGCGAGCAACTGCCCCCGGAGCGAGCGGGGAGGATGGAGCCGCCGCCGGAGGGAGGATAAGCGGCCAATCATACAAGATCCAGCCGGTAGCCCGAGCCGCGCAGGGTGCGTATGATGCGGTGCTCTTTATCCCCCAGCTTCTCCCGCAAAGAACGGATGTATACTTCCACGATATTCTCTTCTCCCCCGAAGTCGTATCCCCAGACTTTATCGAGAATCATCGGCTTGCTCAGCACAAGTCCGTGATTGATGACCAGGTGCTGCAACAGCTCGTATTCCGTTGGAGACAGCTCAAGGACCGTCTCCTTGAAGCGGATTTCCTTTCTGCGGCTGTCGATGACGAAGGGGCCGCAGCGCATCTCGCCGAGCAGCCACGGGAACTGGTTGCGCAGGCGCGCCTGAATCCGTGCCAGCAGCTCGTCGAAGCTGAAGGGCTTAACCATATAATCGTCCGCGCCTATAGACAGGCCCCTGACGCGGTCGTCCACCTCATCCTTGGCCGTCAGCATAATGACGGCGACCTCCGCCTCCTCGCTCCTGAGCTGCCGGCACACCTCGAAGCCGTTCATGCCGGGCATCATGATATCGAGTATGGCTACATGGGGCTTGAATTCTTCGGCAACCGCCAGGGCGGATAAGCCGTCCGCCGCCGTTCTTACATCAAATCCTTCGTTAATGAGGCCCAGCTCAAGAAACTGGAGGATGTGGGGCTCATCGTCCACAAGCAGCAGACGGACGCCTTGGTGAGCTTTCATGTGTATCCCTCCATGCCATATATTCATTATGCTATTATGCCACAGCTACTTGAACGTTTGCTGAAAATTACCTCTCATATTAATGCGCAAAAAATCTTTCACCGGGCCTCAAAGTGGTTAATCTAAAGTATAAAGAAATTTTCGCTTCCCATCTCCTTAGAAGGCCACAAAGGAAACGGTTACATAAGCAGAGTGGGACGAGAAAGGGATGAGTGAACGCCGTGGTGTCCTGACCAGTTACTTACCAGTATTTTATTTGGGAAAGGGTTTTGACGAAGTGTGCCCGAACACTTTACAATAGGAATATAAAGCTGAACCGAATTGTTCCCCTGACAGGTTCGGCAGGTTTTGATCCATTCCAGCCTTCCCCGTTTTCAAGACTTTTTCAAGCTTCCTACTCTATTCAAAAAGTTCAGTAACACCCGGTTTAAAATGTCCTGTCATCCCGTATTATTCATTAAGAGCGTTTTTACACGCTGTCTTTGCTACGCACCAATCATTTTATCTTATTTATGGAAGAAGCTTTACTACCCCATGTCAAGGAGGCTTTTCCAATGAAGAAAAAAGAAATGGTAGCTATGCTATTGGCCGGTGGTCAAGGGAAAAGATTGAAGGGCCTTACCAAATCCATTGCCAAGCCCGCTGTCTATTTCGGGGGCACCTACCGGATCATTGATTTTCCGCTCAGCAACTGCACGAATTCCGGAATAGACACGGTCGGCGTATTGACGCAATACGAGCCGCTTGTACTGAGCTCTTACATCGGCATTGGCAGCGACTGGGACCTCAACCGCAAGAACGGGGGCGTATTTGTGCTTCCTCCCCATGAACGCGAGGATGGAAGCAACTGGTATCGGGGAACGGCTGACGCGATTTACCGGAACCTTAAATTTGTCGATCAATTCGATCCTGAGCATGTGCTCATTCTTTCCGGCGATCATATTTACAAAATGAATTATAACGCCATGCTTCAATATCATTTGGAAAGAAAGGCCGACTGCACCATTTCGGTCATTGATGTTCCGCTTGAGGAAGCAAGCCGTTTCGGCATACTGAATACCGAAGCGGATTACAAAATTTACGAGTTCGAGGAAAAACCGGCAAAGCCCAAAAGCACTTTGGCTTCGATGGGGGTTTATATCTTCAAATGGGATGTTCTTCGTCGTGCGCTTTTGGATGACGGAGAGGAATCGGATTCATCCCATGACTTCGGCAAGGACATCATTCCGACGCTGCTGTCGCAGGGCAAATCCTTGTACGCCTACCCGTTCGAGGGCTATTGGAGAGACGTCGGTACGGTGACCAGCCTGTGGGAAGCCAATATGGATCTGCTCAGCGACAATCCTCCGCTTAATCTTAACGATCCTTCATGGCGAATCTTCACCCGCAATCCGAATCAGCCCGCGCAGTATGTCGCGCCGGGGGCGAAGGTGTCCGGCTCCCTGATCAATGAGGGCAGCATCGTTCGCGGGGAAGTGCGGCATTCCGTGCTCTTCTACGGCGTAGAGATCGGCGAGGGCAGTGTTATTACGGATTCCGTGATTATGCCCAAGGTAAAGATTGGAAAGAATGTCCGTATCCACAAAGCCATCATCAGTGAGAATACGGTAATTGAGGATTATATGGAAATCGGTACGGACCGCGAAGACGGAGATGAAATCTTATTGATCGATAATCGCAGCAAAAAACGGAAATCGGTTCCGGCCAAAACCATATAATTCAGAAAGAGGACGGTGGAAGTCGATGAAACAGCTCCTTGGAGTAATCAATCTTGACCACGAATTGGACCATTTAAATGAACTTACGTATTTCCGCTGCGGTGCGGCCGTGCCCTTTGCCAGCCGCTACCGTCTGATCGATTTTGTCCTGTCCAACATGATGCGGGCGGAGCTTGAAAGCGTGGGTCTGTTCGTCCGACGCAAATACCGCTCGCTGATGGACCATCTCGGCGACGGCAAGTCATGGGATATGAACCGCAAGCATGGCGGGCTGTTCATCCTGCCTCCCGACTGGAATGATCCGACGGATACGTCAATTGGAGATTTGCAGCATTTTCACAACAACCTGGACTTCTTCAAACGGGCCTCAGCCAAATACATCGTCCATTCCGGGAGCCAGCACATCAATACCATCGACTTTCAGGAGCTGTACAGCTATCATCTGGAGAAGGGCGCCGATGTCACGCTCGTATACAAAAAAATCGACCATCTTGAGCCGGAGCATGATCCCTGTCTGCGCCTTGAGGTGGATGAGGATGGCAATGTGCTGAATATTCATCATGAGAAGAACCATCAGAATATTTATATGGATATGTTCATTATGGAGAAAGAGCTGTTCCTGGAGCAGGTCGAATACTGCATTGCCCATGGCGAGAGCTATTTTTTCCGGGATGCGATTCAAAAAAGACGCGACAAGCTCAAGATTGCCGCGTTTGAATATACGGGCTATCATGCCGTGATCAACTCCGTAGCGAGCTATTACAAGAACAGCATGAAGCTTCTGGATCAGGAGGAGTACACCAATCTGTTCCACGATAATCAGGTTCAGACCAAAATCAAGTACGAGGCTCCGACCCGCTATCTCGAAAGCGCCAATATCAGCAATTCGCTTGTGGCGAACGGCTGCATCATCGCCGGCACGGTGGAGAACAGCGTCATATTCCGCGGTGTCCAGATCCGCAAGGGAGCAAGGGTGGTGAACTCCGTTGTCATGCAGAAATGCGTTATCGAAGAAGATGCTGTCATTGAAAATGTCATATTGGATAAAGATGTACAGCTTAGCCGGGAACGGATTCTTGTCGGCGACAGCAAGCGGCCGTTCGTCATTGCCAAGAGCAGCAAAATGTAACACGGTTGCAATTGAAAACGTCATTGTCAGGAGGAACGCGCTTGTTGTTTACCGATAAAGAAGCATTCAAAAAAGCATTTGTCGATGATTTGGTAGGGAAGCTGGGCAAGCCGCTCGAGGAAGCCTCAAGCGCCGATGTTTACAACATTCTGGGCAGCATGGTCCGGGCGCAGGCCGGAAAGAACTGGGCCAATACCAACCTGAAATACAAGGACGGCAAGGAGAAGCAGATTTACTACTTCTCGATGGAGTTCCTGATCGGCAGGCTGCTGGGCAATAACCTGCTGAATATGGGTGTTCTGGAAATAGTGCGGGACGGACTTGAGGAGCTGGGCTTCTCGCTTCAGGAGGTTGAGGAGGAGGAGGCGGACGCCGGCCTCGGCAATGGCGGTCTGGGACGGCTCGCGGCCTGCTTTCTCGATTCGCTGGCTTCTCTCCAGTATGCCGGGCACGGCTGCGGCATACGCTACAAGTACGGCCTGTTCGAGCAGAAGATCGTTGACGGATATCAGGTGGAGCTGCCCGATTACTGGCTGCAGAAGGATAACGTGTGGGAAGTGCGTCGGGAGGACAAGAGTGTCGAGGTCAGATTCTGGGGCCGCGTCGATATCGATAAGGCGGGGGACAAACTGGTGTTCCGGCACAGGGATTATGAGACGGTCCGCGCGGTGCCCTACGATGTGCCGATCATCGGCGCCGACCGCAGGCATGTCAATACGCTGCGCAATTGGAGCGCCGAGTCGATTCTCCAGCCGAACAGGGACTTCGGCCCGAATACGGGCACCGATTACCACAAGTTTCTTGAGTACAAACGCGCCGTGGAATCCATTTCGGAATTTCTGTACCCGGATGATTCCGAGTACGAGGGCAAGCTGCTCCGCCTGAAGCAGCAGTATTTCCTGTGCAGCGCCGGCCTGCAGAGCATCCTGCGCTTCTTCGGGAAGCTGGGGCTTCCGCTGTCCGAGCTTCCGAACAGGATAGCGCTGCATATCAACGATACGCACCCTACGCTTGTCATACCGGAGCTGATGCGGATTCTGATGGATGACAGGGGCCTTGAATGGGATGAAGCCTGGGACCTGACGACGCGCATGGTCTCCTATACGAACCATACCATTCTCAGCGAGGCGCTGGAGAAGTGGCCGGTAAGCATGGTGCGGGAATTATTGCCCCGGGTCTACCTTATTATCGAGGAGATCAATGCCAGGTTCTGCGGAGAGCTGATGGCCCGGTATCCCGGCGATCATAACCGGATTGCGCAAATGGCGATCATTTATGACGACCAGGTAAGGATGGCGCATTTGGCGATTGTGGGCAGCCACAGCGTCAACGGCGTGGCTGCGCTGCACACGGAAATATTGCGGAAGCGGGAAATGAGACTGTTTGATGAGATGTACCCGCACCGATTCAACAACAAGACCAACGGAATCACGCATCGCCGCTGGCTGATGCATGCCAACCGGGATTTGGCCGGTCTGATTACCGAGGCGATTGGCCCGCGCTGGATGACCCATCCTCAGGAAATGATCGGCCTGATCAAATACTGCGAGGACGCCTCGTTCCAGCAAAAGGTAGGAGAAATCAAACGGAAGAACAAGCTGCGCCTGGCGGAATACATCAAGAGCAAGCATAACGTTATAGTTGATCCGGACTCCATCTTCGATGTCCAGGTCAAGCGGCTGCATGCTTACAAGCGCCAACTGCTCAATATTCTGCACATTATGCATTTATACAATCAGATCAAGTCGAATCCGTCGCTTGACATCGTTCCGCGTACATTTATTTTTGGCGCCAAGGCGGCGCCAAGCTATCACTTGGCGAAGCGGATTATCAAGCTCATCAACACTGTTTCCGAAATCGTGGAGAAGGACCCCGACGTGCGAGGGAAGATTCGTATCTTGTTCCTGGAGAACTACTCCGTGTCGCTGGCAGAGAAGATCATCCCGGCAGCGGATGTCAGCGAACAGATTTCGACAGCGAGCAAGGAGGCTTCCGGTACCGGAAATATGAAGTTTATGATGAACGGTGCGCTGACCATCGGAACGATGGACGGAGCCAATGTCGAGATGAATGAAATGATCGGCAACGACAACATGTTCCTGTTCGGACTGCGGGCGGAGCAGGTCATGGATTATTACCAGTACGGCGGATACTATGCCCGGGATATGTATCAGAGCGACAGCCGCTTGAAGGAAGTGCTGGACCAGCTGATTACACCGGGGCCGATCTGCTGCTACCATCAGGATTTCGAGCATATCTTCTATTCTCTGCTTGACAATAACGACGAATTCTTCGTGCTGAAGGATTTTCCGAGCTATGTCGAGACGCATGTGGAGATCGACCGTGCATACCGCAACCGAGGCGAATGGCTGAAGAAGTCCATTATCAATATCGGCCATTCCGGCAAGTTCTCAAGCGACAACACGATCAGCCGGTACGCGTCGGAAATCTGGAATATCCGGTCTGTGCCGCTCTGAAGCGTATGGAACGAATGACGGCGGAAAGCGGAATATAACGACAAACGGCTGCGCTCCAGGGATTCCGGAGAGCGCAGCCGTTTTTGCTGATTTATGATACGGAAATATCGCCATGCGAAGGGCTGATGGACAAGGAGGTTAAAGAACCTCGGAGACCATGGCCGCAAAGCGTTCCAGGAACCGTCGTTCCTCGTCGTCGAACCGGTGCTTGAGCGGGCTGTCGATATCAAGCACGCCCAGCAGCCGACCGTCCTTAATCATCGGAACGACAACTTCGCTATTGGATGCGAGATCGCAGGCGATATGTCCCGGAAAGGCATGGACATCGTCCACCACAAGCGTCCGGCGCTCATTAGCCGCCGTGCCGCAGACCCCGCGGCCCAGCGGGATGCGGATGCAGGCAGGCTGGCCTTGAAATGGACCGAGCACAAGCTCGTTTCCATCATACAGATAGAAGCCGGCCCAGTTCGTGTCCGTGAGAGAGAGCTTTAGCAGCGCCGCAGCATTGGCCAAATTCGCGATCGCATTCGGTTCGTCTTTCATCAAGGCCCGAAGCTGAGTCAGCACAGCTTCAAACCGCTCGCTGCGCGTTCCGTCATAAGGCATGGCCTGAAACATGGAGCATCACCTTCCTATACATGAAGTCAATCTTGAATGAGTAGCTGTTGTAACTAACAACATAGTACAGCCGCCGAGCAGCCGTCAAGCCTTGGCGCAGTTTTGTCAAATTCATACAATCGGCTGACACTTTCTCTCCCATGTCAAGGCGTGTTTCCGCCTCGCGGCCAAGGGGTAATAATTTATAAACAAAGGAAGGCTTAATGGCCGGAAGGAGTGAAACATGCGAGCCGATGTACAGAATATGTTCATAGGAATCCACATGCTTTATAATGCCCGCGAGCGGGACCTGACGGTAACCGATATGCAGACCAGGCTTGAGAATTACGGATACAGGATAGGCGAGCGGGAAGTAAAGCAGGAGCTGGAGCGTTTGACGCAGGATAACTTTCTGACCGCCCATGGCGATGAGTACAGCATTACGGGTACGGGAATCGAGGAGTTCAAGGAAATTCTGGCGAAGCTGGAGCTGCTGCAAGGCGAGGTTATGAAGCCGGTCAAGACGGCGGATACCGCAGGCTGAATGAACGAAGCGGGCATATGCCCGGGAACCAGGGCGAGGTGGAACCGATGATAATCATGGCGCCAGTCGGGATGCGTAAAGCGTCCTGCACGGGCGCCATTTTTGTTGGTTTGGAAATGAGGTATAATGAACTGAATTAAAGGGGGCGAGCGGATGGAGGAGCATAGCCGAATAGCGCCCGGGTTGACCGGCCGCAGGCTGAGGCTGCGGGCGATGAGATGGGAGGATGCCGACGCGCTTCTTCGCTGCTGGTCCCATCCGGAATCGGCCTACTGGCTTGGAATAAGGCCGCTCACCTCCCGGGAGGATGCCGAGGAGCTCATCCGGCTGCTGCTCGAAATGGAGCGCGGGGAGGAGAGTCTGCGCTGGAGCATCGAGCTATCCGGCGGGGAAGTGATCGGCAGCTGCGGCTATAACAACTGGCAGCTGCAGGGAGCCTTTCGGGGCGAGGTGGGCTGCGAGCTATCGCCGGCATTCCGGGGCCGGGGATATATGCGCGAAGCGCTGGCGCTGGCGCTCTGCTATGGCTTCGAAGAGATGGGGCTTAACCGGGTGGAGGCGCAGTGCCATCCGGCGAACCTCCGCTCGGGCCGTCTGCTTGCCTCGCTCGGGTTCCGCCGGGAGGGAACGCTGCGCGAGTACCGCCATACTCCGTCCGGGTTCCAGGACGTGGATTTATATGCGCTGCTGCGCCGGGAATGGCGCGATTACATAACCTTAGAGAGAGAAGGATCATAATGCTGCGAGGAATGACTGAACGCGGGCTGATCTTGACGGGGGTGCTGCTGGCAACCTTCCTGGCCGCGATTGAAGGCACCGTAACCGGGCCCGCCGGGCCGGCTATCGTCGGCGATTTCGAAGGCATGCAGTGGCTCAGCTGGATCTTCACCGCTTATTTGCTGGCAATGGCGGTAACAACGCCGATCTTTGGCAAGATCAGCGATTTGATCGGCAGAAAGCCCGTATTCCTCTGGGGCGCGGCCGTGTTTCTCACCGGCTCGCTGCTGTGCGGACTGTCGCGGAGCATGGAGCAGCTCATCGCCTTTCGGGCGCTTCAGGGGCTGGGAGCGGGAGCACTCATTCCGATGACGTTCACGATCATCGGCGATATTTACAGCATCGAGGAGCGGGCCAAGACCCAAGGCTTGCTCAGCTCGGTATGGGGAATTTCTTCGCTGGTCGGCCCGCTGCTGGGCGGTTATGTGGCCGATTCTTTGAGCTGGCGCTGGGTCTTTGTCTTCAATCTGCCGTTTGGCCTGCTGGCGATAGCCTTTATCGCCCGCTACCTGAAGGAAGAGCGGATGCGCCGCAAGACGGAAGTCGATCTGTTCGGCGTACTGCTCTTCGCGGCGGGAATGGGCGCG
>NZ_ASSC01000614.1 GCF_000520735.1 Paenibacillus forsythiae T98 | reverse complement strand
TGGGCATTGCCATCCGGTCCCGGAGGAAGGACGACGACCTCGCCGATGCACTCCTGCCAGGGGAGAAGGTTGGAGTGATGCTCCATGTGGGTTACAAAAATAACCGGCCGCTCCTCCGGCGGCAGCGTCACCCGTTCCTCCATCCATTCCGGCAGCCGCAGTCCGAGCAGCCGCTGCAGCTTGTTCACGGCCGCAGTCATGCCGAAGCCGCAGGTTAGCAGAATGTCGCGCGGGCCTGCGTTCACATGGCGCTTGATGATGCGCCCGGCCTCTTCGTAAGCCCGGGTCATCGTCATCCCCGTGGCGTTGGCCTCGGTATGCGGATTGCCGATAAACGGGCCGAACCGC
>NZ_ASSC01000613.1 GCF_000520735.1 Paenibacillus forsythiae T98 | reverse complement strand
GAACCCGCCGACACGGCGAAGGAAGAGGCGCTGACGGCGGCCGGGGTGCAGGTGCTGCGCTGCGGCGCGGGGCCGCGTGTCGACCTGCAAGCCGCCATGACCCGGCTCGGCGAACTGGAGATCGGTTCCATCCTGCTGGAAGGCGGGGGCGAGCTGAACGGGGCGATGCTGGAGCAAGGGCTTGTGGACCGTGTGGTGCTCTTCTTTGCTCCGAAGATAGTCGGAGGGGGCGCTGCGGCGCCCGCCGCGTTTGCCTTTGACGGGGTGGAGCTGATGAAGGATGCCGTTACGCTGCGGGGTGTGGAAGTGGAAGTTCTCGGAGATAATGTGTGCATCAGCGGCATACCCGAGCTTGCATAGAAGGAGGAAGCGGAATGTTTACAGGATTGATCGAAGAAGTCGGCGTGCTGCGCGGCGTTTCCTCGGGCGGGGAAGTGATGGCGCTGCACATCAATGCTTCCGTTATTATGAACGATCTCAAGATCGGCGACAGCGTGTCGGTCAATGGCGTCTGCCTGACGGCGACCTCTTTAAGCGATCACGGCTTTACCGCCGATGTCATGCCCCAGACGTACCGCAACAGCACGCTTAAGGAGCTGCGGGCGGGCAGCCGGGTCAATCTGGAGCGGGCGATGGCGGCCGGAGGGCGTTTCGGCGGGCATATCGTGCAGGGCCATGTCGATGGAACGGGAACCATCAAGAGCGTAAAGCGCGACCAGAACGCGGTTGTATTCGAGATTGCGCCGGGCCGCAGCAGCCTGTTCAAGTTCATTATTCCGAAAGGCTCGATCACGATTGACGGGATCAGCCTCACCGTGGCGGGGACGGCGGCCTCGTCGTTCACCGTATCCATTATCCCGCACACGCTTGGTGAAACCGTGCTCGCCCATAAGCGCGCCGGAGACGGCGTCAACATTGAATGCGACGTGCTGGGCAAATATGTGGATCATCTGCTCCGCTACGGCTCCTCCCCGGAGAATAATGAGGATGAGGAAGAGGCCGCGGGCTCCCGCATCAGCAGAGATTTTTTGGCGGCGAACGGTTTTTTATAATCATCGGATAATCGGAAAATATACAGCGAACCGGGAGGTCAAAGAAATGAGCCAATATGATAACGAAGATATTCGCCTCGACCCGATTGAAGAAGCTATCTATGATTTGATGCGCGGCAAGGTTGTGATTGTTGTCGATGACGAGGACCGCGAGAATGAAGGCGACTTTATCGCTTTGGCGGAACGGGCGACGCCGGAGGTCATCAACTTCATGATTACCGAAGGGCGCGGGCTGGTCTGTCTGCCGATTACGGCGGAGCGGGCGGCGGAGCTGGATCTGAAGCCGATGGTCAGTCAAAATACCGATTTTCACGGGACGGCCTTCACCGTTTCGATCGACCACAAGGATACGACGACCGGCATTTCCGCCTATGAGCGTTCGCTGACCGCCAAGGCGATTATGGACCCGAAAGCCGGTCCGCTTGATTTCCGCAGACCCGGCCATATGTTCCCGCTGATCGCCAAGAAAGGCGGCGTGCTGCGCAGAAGCGGCCACACGGAGGCCGCCGTGGATCTGGCGCGGATGTGCGGCGCCTATCCCGCCGCAGTGATTTGCGAGGTTGTCAAGGAAGACGGCACGATGGCCCGTCTCCCCGATCTGCACGAAATCGCGAGGAAGCATGATCTGAAGCTCATCAGCATCGCGGACCTGATCCATTACCGCAATGAGAAGGAGAAGCTGGTCACCCGTGAAGTGTCGGTTCGCCTGCCCACCGATTTCGGCGAGTTCCAGACGATTGCCTATACGAACGAAGTGGATGATAAAGAGCATGTCGCGCTCGTCAAGGGGGAGATTTCCGGAGATGAGCCGGTGCTGGTGCGCGTGCATTCGGAATGCCTCACCGGCGATGTGTTTCATTCCCACCGCTGCGACTGCGGCCCGCAGTTCGAAGCGGCGCTGCGCCAGATCGAAGCCGCGGGCAAGGGCGTGTTGCTCTACATGCGCCAGGAGGGCCGGGGCATCGGCCTGATCAACAAGCTGCGCGCGTATAAGCTTCAGGAGCAGGGCCTGGACACGGTGGATGCGAACCTGGAGCTTGGCTTCCCGGCCGATCTTCGCGATTACGGAATCGGCGCGCAAATCCTGAAGGACCTGGGCGTCCGCCGGATCAAGCTGATGACGAACAATCCGCGCAAAATCAAGGGACTGGAAGGCTACGGCCTTGAGGTTGTGGAGCGCGTGCCGATCCAGATGCCGGAGAACGAGGACAATGTGAATTACCTGCACACCAAGCAGTCCAAGCTCGGGCACCTGTTGAAGTTCGATGATATCGAACAGAACGAGAGCTCCAAGGCGTAAGCCGATATTTTTCATTCACGCAAGCCAATTTTTTAAAATAAGCTACTAATTTACGGAAGGGTTGTTGATGAGTATGCCGCAGATTTTTGAAGGACATTTAGTATCGGAAGGTTTGAAATACGGAATTGTTGTAGGGCGGTTTAACGAGTTTATTACGAGCAAGCTGCTGTCCGGAGCGCTTGACGCGTTCAAGCGTCACGGCGTACAGGATGACGAAATCTCCGTGGCCTGGGTGCCGGGAGTGTTCGAAATCCCTCTGATTGCGCAAAAAATGGCCGAAAGCGGCAAGTATGACGCCGTCGTTACGCTGGGCACGGTCATTCGCGGTTCCACGACGCATTACGACTATGTGTGCAACGAGGTATCCAAAGGCGTGGCCGCGATTAACCTCAAGACGGGCGTTCCGACAATCTTCGGCGTGCTGACTACCGAGAATATCGAGCAGGCCGTCGAACGCGCCGGAACGAAAGCGGGCAACAAGGGCTGGGACGCGGCGGTATCCGCGATCGAGATGGCTAATCTTTCCAAGCTGATCTAAGGAACCGGGCATTCGGGCAAACCCGCTATTGACGAACCTGTCCAAAACGTGCTTATTTATATGTATAAGGAAGAAAGCGAACTTAATTTTGGAGTTTACGACTTGTGTAGCGCTCTTACCCGGGCGCTGCACTTTACTTTTTTGCGGGAGGTTGGCTCGTGACTGTATTGTACAAGCTGGAGACGTTTGAGGGCCCGCTGGATTTATTGCTGCATTTGATCGACAAAGCGGAAATCGACATCCAGGACATTCCGGTCAGCGAGATTACCGAGCAGTACATGGAATATTTGCGGACCATGCAGGAGCTTGAGCTGGAAATCACAAGCGAGTTCCTGGTGATGGCCGCGACTTTGCTCTCCATCAAGAGCAAGATGCTGCTGCCCAAGCCGCCAGTAATCGAAATCGAGGATTTCGAATATTACGAGGAGGAGGACTATGATCCCCGGGCGGAGCTGGTGCAGCGGCTGATCGAATACCGCAAAATCAAAAGCGTCGCAGCCCGGCTGATGGATATGGAAAGCGAACGCAGCCTTATATTTACGAAGGAGCCGGAGGATCTCGCTCCCTTTGTGCCGTCCCAGGTCGACAACACCCTGAAAGGTCTTCATGCGTCGGATTTGATCGCCGCGTTTCGGAAGGCGCTCGGCAAGGCGGCCAGACGTTCCTCCTATGCGCGGATTACAAGAGATGAAATCTCGGTCAAAGACCGCATCCGCGATGTGTCCGAGGCGCTCAGGCGAACCGGCAAGGGAGGACGGCTGCGGTTCTCGTCGCTGCTGCATGAGAGCATGGCGAGGCATGAAATCGTTGCGACCTTTCTGGCTATTCTGGAGCTGATGAAGATGAAAGCGATTCTGTGCTATCAGGAGAACCTGTTTGACGACATTGTGATGGAATGGAGAGGAGCCGAGGACTTCGATGGATTACAAGAGCCTGAAATCGATTATTGAGGGACTGCTGTTTCTGGCCGGGGAGGACGGGCTGTCCGCGCGGCAAATCGCCGAGATTACCGAGCAGCGGCCGGAGCTGGTTACAGGGGCCATGGATGAGCTGCGCGAGGAACTGGCCTCTCAGGGGCGCGGTCTTCAGGTCGTGCAGATCGCCGGCAACTACCGGCTCGCGACGCTGCCCGAGCATGCGCCTTATTTCGAGCGGCTGGCCTATTCGCCTTCCCGCGCGTCCTTGTCCCAGGCGGCGCTGGAGACGCTGTCCATCGTCGCTTACAGGCAGCCGATTACCCGGGTGGAGATTGAGGAGATTCGCGGCGTGAAATCGGAACGGGCGATTCATACGCTCGCCAATAAGGATCTCATTCAGGAGGTCGGGCGGGCGGAAGCCGTGGGGCGTCCGATCCTGTACGGAACGACTAAAGCTTTTCTGGAGACCTTCGGACTGGCCAGCCTGCAGGAGCTGCCGGAGCCTTCGGTTCTGGAAAGCGGAGACAATCTGGAAGAAGAGACGCAGCTGTTGTTCGACAAGCTGGATTCCCCCCAGGTGACAGTTGATGAAGTGGAGCAGCCCTGAAAATGAGCATGAAGAGTCCTGGACCCCATCGGCCCTGGATCTCAATGAGAAGCGCGCTATGTCCTTAACGGATGAAGCGCGTTTCTTTGCGTCATGCGAATTTTTCCAGCACGGTATTGCCATACTAAACCAAGGAGTCCTTATCAAAGGTTGCTTGGAGGTTACCACGTGAAGCTATGGCTATTGATTGGCGCCCTGCTGCTGGCTGTCTTGATCTTGCTGCTCTCTTCCCGCATTTATTTTCATTTCAGTCTGAATCGAACAGGACAGGATGACCGGATTGTGCTCAAGATTACTGCCCTTTTCGGACTGGTCAAGCTTAATTATTCGCTGCCGGTGCTCATGTTCGAAGGAGTTAAGCGCGGACTGCATGTCAGGCTGGAAGAGAGCGGCATTGCCCCGGTGAGGTCGTCGAAGGAAGATGAATCCAATATCGACAAGGATGATGTCCAGGAGTGGATGGAATATGGAAAAAAAGCGCTCCGTGCCACACAAGGACTGAAACGCTGGATGACCGATACGCTGTCGCATTTGCACATAACGAAGCTGGACTGGTCAACCAATTTTTCGCTGGGCGACGCGGCGGGAACGGCCACGGCGGCCGGGGCGCTCTGGGGGCTGAAATGGAGTCTGGTCGGGTGGGCCTCGCAGCGGGTGAAGCTCCTGCACCGTCCGCGCCTGTTCGTGGTTCCGGTGTTCGAGGATGACGTGAAATTCTCCACCGAAGTAGATTGCGCCGGAAGCATATCGGCGGGACGCGTGCTGTATGCGGGAATCCGGCTGCTGGTCCGGGCCATGCGGGCGGATGAAGGGATCAGGCAGTGGAAGGAGCTTGTGCGTGAAATCCGGTCCCGGAAACGTGAAAAAAGAGCCGCGCTGACTTAAGTGGTTACATAGTAACGCCTCTTTCGGGGGAATCTATACGTTGTCGAGGAAGTCTATTCCTAAGAAGCCGAAGGAGGATAATCATATGAGTGACCACCCCATTCAAGGTCTGATGCAGACTGCGATGGAAAATATTAAAGGCATGATCGACGTCAATACCATCGTCGGCGAGCCGGTTGAAACGAAGGATGGAACCATTATTTTGCCGATCAGCAAGGTCGCGTTCGGATTTGCCGCAGGGGGCAGCGATTTCAGTGTAGAGGATGACGGCAAGCCTGCGGCCGGGCAAAACGGCGTGAAGCTGCTCCCGTTCGGAGGCGGCAGCGGCGGCGGGGTTTCAATCCGGCCGATCGCTTTTCTTGTCGTCAGCCAGCAAGGTGTGCATATTGTGCCGCTCGACAACCAGACTCATCTTTTCGAGAAGATTATCGATGCCACTCCAGGGTTGATCGACAAAATCCAGTCGATGTTTCCGGGCCAAGGCGGAGGTGCGTCCGCGTCGCAATCCGCATCGGCACCCGAGCAACCCGTACCGGTAACAACTCCTGCCCCGGTATAACCTAAAGGGAGCTTCGGCCCGCGAATACCGTTCATGAGGAGCATGCCGCACTGACCGGCGCAGCCAGCAGCAAACATAGGGATATCGCTTAGCTGCGGTATCCTTTTTTGCGCATCGCAATAAGGAAGGGACATACCGTTCCCTGTGCAAGCATACACTTGTACAAAATGCCGATAGGAACCCGGAGGATGAACATGAAGAGAGTAAATTTCGGTTTCTTTCCAGCCCTGGTCTGCATCAGCCTGCTCCTGCTCTTCACTCCGATTGCGGCGGCTGAACCGGAGACGGAGCAAGAGAGCGTATCTACCCATGCCAAAGCGGCATCGCTGATTGATGTGGAGTCCGGGCGGATACTCTACAGCAGCCATGGCGATGAGTCGATGCTGATCGCCAGCCTGACCAAGATCATGACCGCCATCGTCGCTATTGAGAACGGCGATTTGAGCAGCAAGGTCAAGGTCGGCAAGAACGCTTTTGCCAAAGAAGGATCGTCCCTGTTTCTTAAAATGGGTGAAGAGATGACGCTGGAGAACATGCTGTACGGTCTGATGCTGCGCTCGGGCAATGATGCGGCGACGGCCATCGCCGAGCATGTCGGCGGATCGGAGGAAGGCTTTGTTCACTTGATGAACGCCAAGGCGGAGGAACTGGGACTCGCCCATTCCCATTTTGCCAATCCCCATGGTCTTGACGCCGAAGGACATTTCTCCACCGCCAATGATCTGGCCAAGCTGACAGCCTATGCGCTGCATAATCCCGTGTTCAAGGAGATTGTGAAGACGCAGGTGAAGACGGCGGACAATCCCTATGATAAATGGGACTACAAATGGAGCAATAAAAATAAAATGCTGCGGCTCTATGACGGGGCGGACGGAGTGAAGACGGGCTATACGAAAAAAGCGCTGCGCTGCCTGGTCAGCTCCGCCACCCGGGGAGAACAGCAACTTGTTGCGGTTACGCTCAATGACGGCAATGATTGGAACGACCACGCCGCGCTGCTGGATTTCGGGTTCAACCGCTTCCCGCTGAGGACGATTATCGAGCGGGGGGAGAGGCTGGAGGGCTACAATCTGGCTGCGGGCCTGAATTTCGCGTACCCGTTCCGGCAGGGAGAACAGGAGCGGTTCGTCACGGAGCTGGTTCTGAATTCGACCAAGCCGGCCAAGGACGGCGCCGACAAGAGCTTCGGGCTGCGGGGAACGCTCGTGCTGAAGCTGGACGGCAAGCCGATCGGACAGGTGCCCGTCTATGATCCAGGCCGCCTGCCGCCGGAACAGTCTCCGTATATGGACAAATCCGCTTCCACGTCGGCTTATCCGGCAGATACATGGCTGCAAGCTGCGGGCAGCGCCCTCCGCGCCCTGTTCCGGATCGGGAAGGAAGGAGGCGTCTCCCATGATTAACGTCATCTGGCTTGGAATGATCGTAATTGGCTTTGTATTCGCCGCGGTGAACGGCCGGATGGACGCCTTTACGGCCGCGGTCTTTGACGGCGCGAAGAATGGCGTGACGGTCAGCTTCGGGCTGATCAGCGTCCTCGTATTCTGGCTGGGCATCATGAAGATCGCGGAGGATGCCGGACTTCTGCGCACTATCGCCAGGCTGCTCGGGCCGATTGTCGGCTTCCTGTTCCCGGATGTGCCGAAAGGGCATCCGGCGATTGGCTTTATTCTGTCCAATATGAGCGCGAACCTGCTGGGCCTTGGCAATGCGGCGACGCCGATGGGCATCAAGGCGATGCAGGAGCTGCAGACGCTGAATCCCGACAAGGACACGGCGACCCCGGCGATGTGCACCCTGCTTGCGCTGAACACCGCCAGCATTACGCTGATTCCGGCGACGCTGATTGCGATCCGCCTGAACTACGGCTCCGCCGATCCGGCGGGCATCGTCGGGACGACGCTTGCGGCAACCTTCGTTGCGACGCTTGCCGCCATCTTCGCGGACCGGCTGTGCCGCCGGATGCATCTGCTGCGAAGGCCGCCGGGGCCGCCTGCGGAGAGCGACTTCCCCGTCCAGAGCGGATCGGCCCCGCCACATTATCAAATGAAAGGGTGATTGCCCTTGTACCAGATCATCAGCCTGATTTCAACCTGGGCCATACCCGTCATGATCGCTTTCATTCCCTTATATGCTTACGCCCGCAAGGTTCCCGTCTACGAGTCGTTCGTGGACGGAGCCAAGGAAGGCTTCGGAACGGCAATCGGAATCATTCCCCATCTGGTCGGCATGATGGTGGCGATCAGCGTGTTCC
>NZ_ASSC01000612.1 GCF_000520735.1 Paenibacillus forsythiae T98 | reverse complement strand
GCCGCACCCGCGCCGAACGCGCCGCCCGTTTCAGCAGCCGACAGTTCTTGGGTACCTTCCGATGCGGCGTCGCGGTATCCGAACATCCAGGTAAGAACGAAGGATACAGCCATGGCGGTAAGATTGCACAGAATGTACAGCGGAAGCTGACCGTTCATATAGAGCAAGGTACCGGGAATGACCGTGATCGCCATGCCTGTGGCAGACAGCTGAAACAGGGAAGCCAGGAATCCGCCTGCGGCGCCGCCGACAAGTCCCATAATGAAAGGCTTCATGTAGCGCAGGTTCACCCCGAAAATGGCGGGCTCGGTAATCCCGAGAAAGGCCGACAGCGAGGATGGCAGCGCCAGCGCCTTCAGCTTGAGATTCTTCGTCTTCAGCCCGACAGCCAGACAAGCCGCGCCTTGAGCGGCCATTGCGCATGTAATGATAGCGTTGAACGGATTGGAGCCCGTCTTCTCCAGAAGCTGAATTTCCAGAAAATTAAAGATATGATGCACGCCTGTAACAACAACAATCTGTTGAAGGAAACCGATCAGCAGACCCGCAATGCCAAACGGCAGTCCAAGCAGGTAGGTGGTTCCATTCAGGACAACGGTTTCAAGAGAGTGAAACACCGGTCCGATTGCGAATAGTCCAAGCGTGATCATAATCAGCAGCGTAAGGAAAGGCGTCAGAATTAAATCAAGCGCTTCCGGAATGCGCTTACGTAAACGCTTTTCTAAATTGGCCCCAAGCAAGCCGATGAAAAAGGCGGGCAGAACGGAGCCTTGATAGCCAACAACGGGAATGAACCCGAGAAACTTGAGCGGCTCGGCGCTTCCTCCCGCGACGGCATAGGCATTAGGCAGCGCCGGATTGACCAGCATCAGCCCAAGGACGATTCCGAGAACGGGGCTTCCCCCGAAGACCCGGAATGCCGACCAGGCGACAAGAGCGGGCAGGAAAGCAAAGGCGGTGTCAGTCAATACCTGCGTGAACAGCAGAAAGTTCGGCGAGATGTCCTCCGGAGCAGCTCCGAACAGAGAGAGAACCTGCGGCTGGGTCAGCAGACCGCGCAGACCCATGAAGAGACCGGTCGCCACCAGGACGGGAATGATCGGAACAAACACGTCTCCGAATGTGCGGATGGCCCGCTGAAGGGCATTCCCCGCTTTTTTCCCCTCCTGCTTGATATTCTCCTTGGACGTGCTCTCAATGCCAAGCTTCTCCACTGCTTCGAAGATCCGGTTTACAGTGCCCGTTCCAAATATGATCTGATACTGCCCCGAGTTGAAAAAGGCCCCTTTTACCTTGTCGATGCTCTCTGCATGCTTCTGGTCGATCAATGCCTTATCGCGGACCATAATGCGCAGGCGGGTGGCGCAGTGCGCAAACGAAACGATATTTTCCCTTCCTCCCACAGCCTGCACAACCTGTTCCGCAATTTTCTGATTTTCGGACATATTGATCTTTGCCTCCCCTAATATTGAGTATCCCATTTTATCGCATCAAATGCCACCCTGCCGCCCTCCGCGAAGAAAGTGACGCCCGTGCTCTCCCGTTCCGGAAAAATCCGGGCCGTGAAGGTCGCCTCCCCATCGTTCACAAAGACCTCCACCGAGGAAATATCCACGAACAAATGCAGCGTCAGCGCTCCGTCCCGAAGCTGCAGCGGGCATCTTCGTTCGGTTCCGTAATCGAGCGCAAAGCTCTGTCCCGAAAGGGAGCGGTCCAGCACCAGTTTGCCCTCTGCATGGTCATAATGGATGACCGTTCTCTCATGACAGCCCGCCCGGAATTCGATGCCGAAGCGGCTCGCTCCGTCGTCCCGTATTTCAACCAGCAGCTCATAGGCCGTACCTGCTAGCTCGGCTATAGAGAGCGACTCGTCATTCACAACCGTCCGCACCTCGGTCTTGCGGCCTCTAAGCTTCACCAATTCCCGAACGGGGCGCTGCATCAGCTTACCATTCTCCAGGCTTAATTCCCGAGGGAGCGTCAGGCAGTGCGCCCAGCCATGATCATCCGTCGGATAATCGATTTCCGGAAGACCCATCCAGGCTGTCAGCAGACGTCTGCCGTCCGGAGCCTGCGTCGTCTGCGGAGCATAAAAATCAAAGCCGTTGTCCAGTTCGCGGAACTCGCCGTGGTGAAATTTCCGGTCCATCAGGCTCAGGGGCCGTCCTGTCAGATAACCCGCCTGATAAATGTTGCGGAAACGGTCGCCCTGCGGCGGCAAGCCCTGCGGCGAGAACAGCAGAATTCCTGTGCCATCCAGTTCAAAATAGTCGGGGCATTCCCACATAAAGCCGAAGGAATTCAAATCCGTGCCAAGCTCCCCCGCATAATGCCATTGCATCAGATCCGGCGAGCGATACAGCACCACACTTCCCGTATTGTCAAGGCGCTGCGCGCCGATTACGCAGTAGTAGCTTCCGTCCGCCTTCCATACCTTCGGGTCCCTGAAATGATCGGTATAGCCTCTGGGAACTTTCAGGATAACCGGCTGCTCCAGCTTGGTAATAATTCCATCCGGCTCCATAACGGCCATGCACTGAAAGGGATGCCTGATCCAGTCCGGACTGCGCGTATTGCCCGTATACATCAGGTACAGCTTTCCGTCCTTCTCGATAGCGCTTCCCGAAAAAGCTCCGTGTGAATCAAAGGGGCCGCCAGGCGCGATCCCGATCCCCCGGTTCTTCCAATGAACGAGATCGGCCGAGGAAGTATGATACCAATACTTCATGCCATGTCCTGTTCCGAGCGGGAACCATTGGTAGAACAAATGATATTCCCCTTCAAAAAAGGCAAAGCCGTTGGGATCGTTAAGCAGCCCCGCCACGGGTTGGATATGATACTTCTGTCTCCAGGGACTTTGCTCCGCCAGCTGTATCAGCGCTTCCCATTCCCCGTCTTCCGCCTGATCGATTCTCCGGTATAATTGCGCTCGGCTCATTTTCATTGTTTCGCTCTCCTTCGGAACCGGTTCCAATTGATATATATATAAAATTTCGGAACCGGTTCCAACCTATTGAATGAAAATGCCTTTCCAAAGATAGATTCGAAAAGGCCCGGAACCGGTTCCAAGGTTATTATATGATGCGTCCCTGCAAATTGTCAACGCTTTCTCTACCGATTATTTCACAATCCAGAACCGTTGCCATCTCCACAGGCTCCCGGTTAACCAAAGAAATTATATTCTCGGCGGCAAGCCTTCCCGCCCGCCTGTAATGATACCTTACCGTCGTTAAAGCCGGATGTATGATTTCAGTAACATCGTATCCCCCGAATCCCGTTACGGAAAGACCGGACGGAATGGGAATCTGCTTCAAAAAAGCGGTCTTCATCACGCCCAGCGCGATATTGTCGGTTGCGCACACGACGATGGTCGGCATCCAATCCTCCAGTAAACGTTCCGCGGCGGCCATGGCCTCGTTCATTCGGAAGCCGGACTCGTAATACCGGACCTCGCAGCCTGTATATCCGTCCAGCGCTTTTCTAAAGCCCTCCTTGCGCTTAACCCCCACCGCAATATCCTGCTCGGTAACGCCCAGATAGGCGATGCGGCGGTGGCCTTTATCCAGAATATGCTTGCCCATCCTATAACCCGCATGGTAGTCATCGTGGACTACACTGTGAAGCAAAGAATGCTGCTGGCCGATCATTACAGCCGGAACCTTGCACTCCCGGATGGCTTTCAAATGCCGTTCCGTAATCTGCGCAGCCAGCAGCAGCAAGCCGGAAATTTTCTGCCGCGCCAGATTATAAATTTCTTCAATTTCACGGTTCATATCCTGGTTGGCGCTGGAAATAAGCAATTGATACTGCCGTTCCCGGAGTTCATCGTCGATTCCCATCAAGGTCTGCGACACCGCGAATGAATCAAGCCGGGGAACGATGGTGCCGATAATGCTGGTCTTCTTCGCTTTCAGGCTTTGGGCAAACGTATTGGGCACATAATTGTGCTGCTTGATAATGCGCTCGATCTTTTCCCTTGTCTCTTCACTGACTGATCCGCCGTTAAGGTAGCGGGAGACCGTACTCTTGGCCACACCCGCAGCCCGGGCAATATCGATTATGGTCTTCATTCTTTGTCTCCTTGCTGCAATTTGCCGGCGCTTTGCCGCACGCTTGTAGTCCATTATACAACAAACGGCAGCCCCTCCGGTAAAGGAGAGACTGCCGTCTGCTACTGGATTTCCATTTCGCTCAAACCCAGCCTGTTCTAATCTCCGCGAAATGCGCGCTTCATGCGGTCAAAGAAGGACTGCCCCTGCTCATGTGTATTCTCACCGTCGAAGGAAGCGAACTGGCGAAGCAGGTCTTTCTGCTCGTCGCTCAGCTTGCTTGGCGTCACCACGATGACGCGGACATGCTGGTCGCCGATTCCATTCCCGCGAAGCCGGGGAACGCCTTTGCCTTTGAGACGGAAGAATGTGCCGGTCTGAGTTCCGGCCGGAATTTTGAGCTTGACCTTCTCCGTCAGGGTCGGAATCTCGATCTCATCTCCGAGCGCCGCCTGGGCGAACGTAAGCGGAACCTCGCACAGAATATCGTCGTTCTCGCGAACGAAGAAATCATGCGGCTTGACGCGGATGACAATATACAGATCGCCCGCAGGGCCGCCGCGCACACCGCCTTCGCCTTCGCCGCTCATGCGCAGCTGCGCGCCGTCGTCCACGCCCGCAGGAATCCGGACATGGATTTTGCGCTGCTTCTTCACGCGGCCGCCCCCGCCGCAAGTCGAACATTTCTCCTTGATGATCTTGCCTGCGCCTCCGCAGTTCGAACACGGTCTGCGGTTGACCATCCGGCCAAGCGGCGTGTTCTGCACAACCTCCTGCTGCCCGCTGCCATGGCAGACGGAACAGGTTTGCGGCTTCGTGCCGGGCTTCGCCCCGGAACCGAAACAGGTATCGCAGGTCTCCGTCCGCGGAATCGTAATATCGGTCTCCTTGCCGAACACCGCTTCCTTGAATTCAATGGACATCGTATACTGCAAGTCATTGCCGCGCTGGGGCGCATTCGGATCACGCCGTCCACCGCCACCGAAGAACATGTCGAAAATATCGCCCAGACCGCCGCCGCCGAAATCCCCGCCGCCAAAGCCTCCGCCCATTCCCTGGTTCGGATCGATATGCCCGTATTGGTCATATCTGGCCCGTCCTTGCGGATCGCTCAGAACATCGTAGGCTTCCTTCACTTCCTTGAATTTAGCCTCGGCGTCGCTGGCCTTGTTCACGTCCGGATGATACTGACGGGCCAGCTTGCGGTACGCTTTTTTAATTTCATCTTCCGAAGCGTTCTTGCCTAAACCGAGCACCTCATAATAATCGCGCTTATCTGCCACTGCCTTCACCTCCGTACTGGAACGTATCCCTATTACACAAGAAGAAACGCCTGACGGCGTCCCGTAAGGACGCAAGTACGTTTCTCGTAGAAATATAAGGCCTTTTATAAGCATGAAACTTATAAATTCTTATATTTTAAAAGAAAGCCAAAACGCGGGATGCCCCGGTTTTGACCTTCCCTTGACTTGCGTTATCGTTTAACTTTATCCTTGATTCTTCTCGTCGTCAACCACTTCGTAATCCGCGTCGACTACGTTATCCCGCTTTGCGCCTTCGCCAGCGTCAGCCGCGCCTTCAGCGCCTTGCTGAGCTTGAGCCGCTTGCTCATACAGCTTCACGGACAGCTGCTGCACGATTTCGTTCAGCTCATCGGTAGCCGCCTTGATCTCATCCAGATTGTCGGTTTCCAGCGCGGACTTCACTTTATCCTTGGCCTGGTTCGCTTTTTCAATCTCGGATGCGTCCACTTTGTCCCCAAGGTCCTTGATGACCTTATCCGTGGAATAGACAAGCTGGTCGGCGTTGTTCTTCGCTTCCACCAGTTCCTTGCGGACACGGTCTTCTTCGGCATGAAGCTCGGCGTCCTTCATCATTTGCTCGATATCGGATTCGCTCAGGCCGCCGGAGGAAGTAATCGTGATCTTCTGGCTCTTGTTCGTGCCTTTATCCGTAGCGGACACATTCACGATGCCGTTGGCGTCGATATCGAAGGTAACTTCGATTTGCGGCACGCCGCGAGGCGCCGGCGGAATCTCGCTCAGCATGAAGCGGCCCAGCGTTTTGTTGCCGTTCGCCATTTGGCGCTCCCCTTGCAGAACATGAATCTCAACGCTCGGCTGGTTGTCGGCGAAGGTCGAGAAGATTTGCGATTTGCTGGTCGGGATGGTCGTGTTGCGGTCGATCATCTTCGTGAATACGCCACCTGCGGTTTCAATACCCAGGGACAACGGCGTTACGTCCAGCAGAACTACGTCCTTAACGTCGCCGGTCAGCACGCCCGCTTGAACTGCGGCGCCCAGGGCAACAACTTCGTCCGGGTTAACGCCTTTATGCGGCTCTTTGCCCGTCAGCTTCTTGATCGCTTCCTGTACGGCAGGAATCCGGGTGGAACCGCCGACAAGCACGATTTTGTCCAGGTCGGCCGGAGTCATGCCCGCGTCGTTCAGCGCCTGACGGGTCGGTCCGAGCGTGCGTTCAACAAGATCCGCTGTCAGTTCGTCGAATTTGGCGCGGGTCAGGTTGACCTCCAAGTGCTGCGGCACGCCGTCTACAACGGTGATGAACGGCAGGGAGACCGTGGTAGTCAGTACGCCGGACAGCTCTTTCTTCGCTTTTTCAGCCGCGTCTTTCAGACGTTGAACAGCCGCTTTGTCCTTGCTCAGATCGATGCCTTGCTCTTTTTTGAACTCGGCTACGAGGTGGTCGATGATTTTTTGGTCAAAGTCGTCGCCGCCGAGACGGTTGTCGCCGCTCGTAGCTTTTACTTCGAAGAAGCCGTCGCCCAGCTCCAGGATGGAAACGTCGAACGTACCGCCGCCAAGGTCATAGACGAGAATCGTTTGGTCTTCGGATTTCTCCATACCGTACGCAAGCGCCGCCGCTGTAGGCTCGTTCACGATACGCAGAACTTCAAGACCGGCGATTTTGCCCGCATCCTTGGTCGCCTGACGCTGGCCGTCGTTAAAATAGGCAGGAACCGTAATAACCGCCTGTGTAACCGCTTGGCCAAGATAAGCTTCCGCATCGGATTTCAGCTTTTGCAGAATCATTGCAGAAATTTCCTGCGCCGAATAATCTTTACCGTCGATCGTTTCTTTATGGTTTGTCCCCATATGGCGTTTGATCGAGATGATTGTACGGTCCGGGTTCGTGATTGCTTGACGCTTCGCGGTTTCACCGACAATGCGCTCCCCGTCTTTCTTGAAGCCTACAACTGAAGGGGTAGTGCGCGCGCCTTCCGGGTTGGGGATGACGACAGCCTCGCCGCCTTCCATTACGGCCACGCATGAGTTCGTGGTTCCAAGGTCGATACCGATAACTTTACTCACAGTAATTTGCCTCCTTAAAAGTTTTACGATTGAGATACTGCCATGAATGAACTTCAGTAAAACTTGCTTCGTAAGCATTCGCTTAGTTTTACGAATGAGATACTACCATAATAAAGCTTCAGTAAAACTCGCTTCGTAAGCATTCTCCAAGTTTTTGCGATTGAATTTACCTGCTTCGCAAGCCTCCGCGGCTCCAATGCCTTCGCGTTACGCGGCGGCTGGACACGGCAATGTCGCCGGAAGCCGTTCCGGCGATTCATGGCGCCTATTTAGGCAGGCTACATGCTGACTTTGACCATGGCGGGACGAAGCACCTTGTTCTTCAAAAGATAGCCCTTCTGGACTTCCTCCGTAACAACGCCCTCTTCGTGCTCCTCGCTCTCCACCTGCATGATGGCCTGATGGAATTCCGGATTAAACGGCTGGCCTACCGTTTCCATAGGCGTAAGTCCCTCAGACTTCAATACCCCGTCCAACTGGCGGAATATCATATTCACGCCTTTGACGAAAGCCTCGCCGTCCGAACCGGCCGGCGCCGTAGCCAGGGCGCGCTCGAAATTGTCCAGTACCGGCAGCAATTCCGTAACCAGCTTGGAGGTGGCGTATTGAGCCAATTCCTCCTTCTCCTTCAGCGTGCGGCGGCGGAAATTGTCATAGTCGGCCTGAACCCGCAGGACACGTCCTTGATACTCATCCGCGAGCTCCTGCAGACGCTTGATTTCATCGCTGTCTCCGGAAGCCGCCTGAGCGGCTTCATCGGCCGCTGCTGTATCGTTATCCAGGACCGCTTCAGCCTGATCGGCCGCGCTTTCCTCGTTGATGGCGTTATCTTCGGTCACACCGGAATCTTGAACCTGTTCCTCTTTCAAGTATGTTCACCCCCTTAAAATACTAACGGCAATCATTATGCGCTAAACTCACTTATACCAGTGACCCAGCATCGCTGTCAAATCGCGGGACAAAACGCCCAGAATACCCAATACCTTCGCATATTCCATCCGGGTCGGCCCAAGGATTCCTATGCTTCCCACCGCTTCTCCGTCGATCGAATAAGTGGCGGTAATCAGGCTGCAATCCGCAAAAGCCACATGCTTGTTCTCGGTGCCGATGCGCACCTGTATACCGGCGCTTCCGGCTGCCGGAGCCAGCATTTTGAGCAGAGTCGGCGTCTCCTCAAGCAGATCAAGGATATCCTTTACCTTATCGACATCGCGGAATTCAGGCTGAGTCAGCATGTTCGTCGCGCCGCTGAGGTAAACCCGCTGCTCCGATTCGCTTTCAAGCGCGGCATCCAGCATTTGCATCAGTTCCTCGTAATGAGAAATATGACGCTGCATCTCCTGCCCAAGCTCGGAATACAGCCTGCTCTTCAGCTTGTATAAAGGCACATTGACCAGCTTGCTGTTCAGCAGGTTAACGACCTTCTCCATTTCCGAAACCGAAATCTCCGGCGGAATGCTTACTTTCCGGTTCTCCACCTGACCGGTGCTGGTGACAATGATCGCGACGGCGGTTCTGTCATCCAGCGGAAGCAGCTGAAAATGACGCAGTGAAGTATGAAAAACCTCCGGTCCCAGAAGGATGGAAGTATAATTCGTCATATTGGATAAAATCATGGCCGCGTGCTGAATCAACTGCTCCATCGCATTCAGCTTTTCGGCAAAGAAGGCGCGGATCGTTTCCGTTTCGGTCAATCCTGCCGGATTCCAGGGAACAAGGTGGTCCACATAGTAACGGTAGCCTTTATGGGACGGAATCCGCCCTGCCGACGTATGCGGCTGCTCCAGAAAACCAAGTTCCTCCAGGTCGGCCATTTCATTGCGTATCGTCGCAGGGCTGAACTTGACATCGCCACGCTTGGATATACTGCGAGATCCTACCGGCTCGGCCGAACGGATATAGTCGTCCACAATGGCATTCAATATCATTCTTTGGCGTTCGGTTAACATGTCATTCCCTCCTGACCGCCCTTTGGATGGTTTCGTTAGCACTCGATGCAGTTGAGTGCTAACCACTATTACAAAAATACCAAACTGACATGAGCATTGTCAAGTCAGTCGGCAGAGCAGAACAGGCGATTTTATGAACAGATCCGCCTTCTTGGAGCATGCTCCGACACCCGCAATGAACGGCCGCCGGCCCAGGGCAGCGAAGGAGCCCAAGACTGCCGCTCGCATGCCCTCGCTGCCGGATCATGGCCCTATATTAAGACTCTCGGCAAAAATGACGCCAATCCCTATTCCCTATCCAGCCTGGCATTTCATCAAGCTGCCGTTTTGGCTCCGGTTAACCCGTGTCTCAGCCATTTGACAACCTCCATCAGGATTACGGCGCCCACCGCAAGTCCCGCAGCGGGCAGCCACTGCTCAAGCCCGAAATGGACCGGTATGGAGAAGAACTGCCGGACACCCGGCAGAACGGTGCATCCGTATAGGCCAAGACAGACCAGCACTGCCCCGAGCACATACTTATTGCTGAAGAATCCGGCCTGGAACGCCGTTTGCGTATTGGAACGGGCCGCAAAGGTCTGCAGCGTACGGGCCAATATCAGTGTGGTGAAGGCCATCGCGACGCTGATCTCCTGTGAATACCGCAAGCCGATATACTGAGAGGCGATGACAGCTGTACCGATTAGCAGACCTCGTATCACTACAACCTGAAGAGTCCCTCCGGCAAAGATTCCTTCTTTAATATTTCTTGGCTTGCGTTTCATGACATCCGGCTCCGCCTTCTCCATTCCGAGCGCGATGGCGGGCAGCGAGTCATTGACCAGATTGATGAACAGCAGCTGAATGGCCGTAAACGGGTTGATCCAGTTAAAGATCAAAGCGAACAGAATCGCAATAATGGCGCCCAGATTACCGGCGAACAAATAGGCAATCGCCTTCTTGATATTGTCGAACACCGTACGGCCGACGCCGACGGCCTTCACGATGGACACAAAGTTGTCGTCTGTCAATATCATGGCGGCCGAATCCTTGGCGACATCGGTGCCGCTGCCCATCGCTACGCCGATATCCGCCTGCTTCAGCGCTGGCGCGTCGTTGACCCCGTCCCCCGTCATCGCCGTAATTTTTCCTCTCTTCTGCCAGGCCCGCACAATCCGGATTTTGTTCTCTGGGGAGACACGGGCATAGACGCCGATAGATTCAAGCCTGCGGTCCAGCTCCTCGTCCGACATCGCGTCCAGCTCCTGTCCGGTGACGGCAATTTCGTTACCCGACATCAAGCCGATATCCCTTCCGATGGCCTGCGCGGTCGTCTTGTGGTCGCCCGTAATCATGATGGTCCGGATACCGGCTTTGTTCGATTCCGCAATCGAATCGTACACCTCTTCCCGCGGGGGATCGATCATGGCTGTAAGGCCGACCAGAATAAGCCGGTGCTCATCCTCCAGTCCAACATCCGCCGAATCGCCGTCGGTCGGCTTGTACGCATAAGCAAGCACGCGCAGCGCCCGGTTGGAGAAATCTTCATTGGCCTGCACGAATTCCGCGCGGATCTCCTCGGTAAGCGGAACCTCCTCCCCGTCCAGCAGCACCCGGTCGCACCGGCTGAACAGCACATCCGGGCCGCCTTTGGTAAGAATCGTCTTCCGTCCATTGAAGGTATGAACCGTGGTCATCAGCTTCCGGTCCGAATCGAAAGGAATCTCGGCTTCTCTTGGAAATCTGTCGCGGATTTCCATATAATCTTTATTTTTACTGCGGCTAAAAGCAATCAGCGCCACCTCGGTCGGATCGCCCAGCTCTTTTCCCTCTTCATTAATATGAGAGTCATTGCACAGGACCGCGATATGCAGCAGTCTGCGTTCTCCCTCCGACCATTCCTCGTGATCATCCTGAAATAGCTTTTTACCGGCATTGGGCAGGAAGTAATCGACAACCGTCATTTTGTTCTGAGTGAGGGTTCCGGTCTTGTCTGTACAGATGACGCTCGTCGAACCGAGCGATTCCACCGCCGGCAGTCTCCGGATAATCGCGTGCTGCTTGGCCATCTTGCCCGTTCCGACCGACAGCACAATGGTGACAATGGAAGACAGCGCTTCGGGTATGGCCGCTACGGCTACCGCAACAGCGAACATGAGCGCATCAAGAATGGCGGTGCTCATACCCGAACCGTCACTGGACAGCCAGGCCCGCAGCGCCTGTATGCCGAATATCAAAATGCACAGCAGCAAAATAACAACGCCCAGCCTCTTGCCAAAGCTCTCCAGCTTGCGCTGCAGCGGCGTGCTCTTCGCCTCCGCGCTCTCGATCAGCCCCGCGATTTTGCCGATTTCGGTATCGGCCCCGGTTCCGGTCACAATAAAGCTGCCGCGCCCATACACAATCAAAGATCCGCTGTATACCATATTGCGCCGGTCCCCTAAAGGAGCCTGCGTATCGATGACCTCCCTGTGCTTCTCTACAGCTTCCGATTCTCCGGTCAGCATTCCCTCCTCGACCTTCAGGCTTTCACTCCTTAAGATGCGCCCGTCCGCAGGCACGTAATCACCGGCCTCCAGCAGAACCATATCGCCCCTGACCAGCTCGCGTGCCGGAATCCGCCTTGTCTCGCCGCCGCGCATCACCTTCGCCTCCGGGGCCGCCAGCTGCCTTAGCGCATCCAGCGAGCTTTCGGCTTTAAGGGTCTGAACCACGCTGATCACCGCGTTGAGCAGGAGCACAAAGAAGATAATCAGGGCTTCCACAGCGTGTCCGAGCGCTGCCTGAACTCCCGCGGCAACAAGCAGCACAATGACGAGCGGATCTTTAAAGTTGTCCAGAAAAAGCCTCCACACCGGAACCCTTTCTCTTCCCTTCAACTCGTTGTACCCGCCCGATTCAAGCCGCTTGCGCGCTTCCTCTACCGCCAGGCCAGCCTCCGTGCTGTCCACTTCCTTCAGCGTTTCAGGCACCGTGCTGCGATAAAACTCCATTCTCACCGCTCCTCTCCGAATAGTTATCTCTTAATAAGACATGTACCCTATTTTGTCCATTCAGGCCCTAATTACCCGTACGAGAAGAGCAGGTAAACGTTTCATTTTATTGCGTGACAAATCAAAATAACCACTCCCCATCAGACGAGCGAGCGTCCGGCGGGAAAGTGGTTATTATATAGCGACAGGAATTAATTCAGCATTTTAAGAACCGCAATTTCGTCGCAGGCGTCCTGCTTGGAACAGTTGACACAGTCGGTCCATACCTTTTCCGGAAAAATCTCTTTGTTCACCACATGAAATCCGTTCTTCAAAAAGAAGCTGACGGCATAAGTAAGCGCCATGATCTTCGGAATCTTCTGGCGTCTCGCTTCCTTGGTCAGCTCTTCCACAATCATGGAGCCGATGCCTTGACCCTTGCACTCATCGCGCAGGCCGAGCGAGCGCACCTCCACCAGATCGTTTCCAAGCCTGCACAGTGAACCGCAGCCTACCACCCTGCCGTCTATTTCGGCGACAACGAACTGATCGATCTGCCGCTCCAGCACCTTCCGGGAACGGGGCAGCATGATCCCGCGCTGCGCATACTCTTCTATCATTAAATACAACGGCTCAACATCTTCCAGAGTAGCGCTTCTGCAAATGGCTGCAGGTGTTGGTTCCGGCGCTGCGGGTTCAGGTTTCGGCTTGGCTAGCACTATGCTTCACTCCTCCATAAATAACTATGAATAAATATACAACACAGTGAATGAGGATTCAACAGTTATTTTAAAAATTATATTTATGTCAACACTCCGACAAATTCTCCGAACACATCATTTCCGAACAAAAGCCCCTGGCGGCTTAACCGGTAGCTTCCGCCTTCCCGTTCCAACAGACCGGCATTCAGCATTTTGCCCAGCGGCCCTCCGAATACCTCCTCCAGCGGCTGGTCAAACTGCTTGCGGAAATCGGCATCGGTAATGCCGTCCCGCATCCTCAAGCCAACCATCATGAAATCCTCCATGGCCTCTTCACGCGATACCGGATAGGCGTTCAGGCGGGGCAGGCCGTTCTTCGCCGCTTCAATGTATGGACTCACGCCCTTGATGTTCATATGCCGCATACGCTGCACATAGCCATGCGCCCCGGCGCCCAGTCCGTAATAATCCTGATTGCGCCAGTACGTAATATTGTGGCGGCTCTCCATTCCGGGCTTGGCGAAATTGCTGATCTCGTACTGCCCGTAACCTGCCTCCTCCATGGAGGACATCAGCAGCAGATACATGGCCAGCTCGTCCTCCTCGCTCGGAAGCGGCAGCTGATTCTTGTTATACAGCGAGTGGAATAGCGTGTTCTCCTCCACTTTAAGGCTGTAAATGGAATAATGGGGCAGGCCCAGATCCAGCGCCCGCCTTATGCTTTCGCCCAGCATATCGACCGTCTGGTTGGGAAGGCCGAACATCAAGTCAATCGACAGATTGGTCAATCCGGCAGCGCGGGCATTGTCCAGGCTGCGATACACGTCGTCCACGCCATGTATGCGCCCGATCCCGCTCAGCAGCTCATTCTGGAACGCCTGCACGCCGAAGCTTACGCGGTTTACGCCGCCCGCCTTCATGACCGCCAGCTTGTCCGGATCGGTCGTGCCGGGATTCGCTTCCATCGAGAATTCAATATCTTCGGCCCAGTTCGGGAAGTGGGTGCGCACTATCTTCAGAAAATATTCCATTTCATCCGGCTTCAGCACCGTGGGTGTTCCCCCGCCGACAAATATGCTCCTGATGACGCCTGGCGGCCTCTCTTGAACGGTCAGCTCCATCTCCCGCTCCAGCGCCCGCAGATAGTCCATCACAGGCTGATCCTTCAGCACATAGGAGTTGAAATCACAGTAGAAGCACTTGTTCGTGCAAAAAGGAATATGAATATATACCGCCTCGGGCAGACGGCTGTCTGGTATGCCGGAATCGTTAGTCATAAGCGGTCCTCCTTGGAATGAAAAGGGAAGCCGGACGGCTCCCCTGAAATAAGCTGCGGTATGGACTTCAAAAATTGCTCATCTGTTACTCGTCGATCTTCAGCACCGCCATGAATGCTTCCTGCGGCACTTCGACGCTGCCGACCTGCTTCATGCGCTTCTTGCCTTCCTTTTGCTTCTCCAGCAGCTTCCGCTTCCGCGAAATGTCACCGCCGTAGCATTTGGCAAGAACGTTCTTGCGCATCGCCTTGACCGTCTCGCGGGCAACGACCTTGGTTCCGACAGAAGCCTGAATCGGCACCTCGAACATCTGGCGCGGAATGATCCCGCGCAGCTTCTCGCAGATGATACGGCCCCGGTTATAGGCACGGTCGCGGTGCACGATGAACGACAGGGCGTCCACCTGCTCGCCGTTAAGCAGAATGTCCATCTTCACCAGATTCGACTGGCGATAGCCAGACAACTCATAATCAAAGGACGCATAGCCCTTCGTTCCGGATTTCAGCTGATCGAAGAAATCGTAGACGATTTCGGACAGCGGAATTTGATAGGTGATGGTTACCCGGTTCGCGTCGAGGTACTCCATGTTCACGAATTCGCCGCGCTTGTTCTGGCACAGCTCCATGACCGTGCCGACGAAATCGTTGGGCACAATGACGGCCGCCTTGACGTAAGGCTCCTCCACATAATCGATCTTGCCGACTTCCGGATAGTTGGACGGATTATCGATCTCGATCATTTCGCCGTTCGTCAGCTTGATCCGGTAAATAACGCTCGGCGCCGTCGTAATAAGCGGAATATTGAATTCCCGCTCAATCCGCTCCTGGATAATCTCCATATGCAGCAGGCCGAGGAATCCGCAGCGGAAGCCGAAGCCGAGCGCGCTGGACGTCTCCGGCTCGAAGCTCAGCGAAGCGTCGTTGAGCTGGAGCTTCTCCAGCGCCTCGCGCAGATCATTGTAATCCGATGTTTCAATCGGGTACAGTCCGCAGTATACCATCGGATTGATCTTCCG
>NZ_ASSC01000611.1 GCF_000520735.1 Paenibacillus forsythiae T98 | reverse complement strand
GGCTCGGGCGTCGGGCGCTTGGCGTCCGTTACCGTATCCCCGACACGGGTGTCGCCCACATGCTTGATGCCCGCCACGATAAAGCCAACATCGCCTACATTCAATTCGCTCACAATGCTCATACGCGGCATAAATGCGCCGACTTCAATGACCTCGAACGTCTTGTCGGTCGCCATCATCTTGATCTTCGAACCCGCGCGGATGCTGCCGTCAACGACCCGGACATAGACAATGACGCCCTTGTAAGGGTCGTAATGGGAGTCGAAAATCAGCGCCTTCAGCGGCTGATCGGGATCTCCCGTAGGCGGCGGGACCTGCTTGACCACCTGCTCCAGAATCTCCTTGATGCCGATGCCCGCCTTGGCGGAAGCAAGGACCGCCTCGCTGGCATCGAGGCCGATGACGTCCTCGATCTCCTGCTTGACCCGCTCCGGATCGGCGCTTGGCAGGTCGATCTTGTTGACGACCGGGAGAATTTCCAGGTTGTTGTCCAGCGCCAGATAGACGTTCGCCAGCGTCTGGGCTTCGATTCCCTGCGCCGCGTCCACGACGAGCAGCGCCCCTTCGCAGGCCGCGAGACTGCGCGATACCTCATAAGTGAAATCGACATGTCCCGGCGTGTCGATCAGATTGAGCAGGTATTCCTCGCCGTCGTCGGCACGGTACGTTAGACGAACGGCCTGCAGCTTGATCGTAATGCCGCGCTCGCGCTCAAGATCCATCTGGTCAAGCACCTGCTCCTGCATTTCGCGCGAAGTGAGCGCTCCGGTGTATTCAAGAATCCGGTCGGCCAGCGTCGACTTGCCGTGGTCTATATGTGCAATTATCGAGAAATTGCGAATTTGTTCTTGCCTTTTCTTAACGTCAGTCATTCCTTACCCCCACAGACAGCCTGTTGTTAATCATCTTATTATAGCAGTACAACTCCCCCCCAGCAATCAGGGTTATGTCAAGATATACAGTTATTTTAAAATAGAAGGATATGGCTGGGGAAACGGATACCGCCCCTGGGAATAACCCGGTCCCTAAAGGGGCGGGGACAGGGCGCTGGCGCCTATTCGGCGGAATCAAACCAGGAGGCCACCCAGCGGATTCCTTTCCGGGAAGCGGTCTGGAGCATCCCCGCCGTCTTGTCCGCCAGCGTGTCCACTGTCGATTTATGCTCGCCGGGAACGAGAATCTGCCCCGGAGTAAGCGTACTGTAATTGCCAGCCGGCAGCTGCGGAAGGCCTTGCGAA
>NZ_ASSC01000610.1 GCF_000520735.1 Paenibacillus forsythiae T98 | reverse complement strand
CTGCCGCTCGGATTGCTTCGCCCGCTGACCGGCACCGGATCGCTGGCCTATACCACCGAACTGATCCGTATTCACGGACCCGACTCGCTGATTGGGCGAATTGCTTCCACAATCCAGGGCAGCACGGACACGACCTTATATGTGCTGACCGTCTACTTCGGCGCCGTCGGCATCCGCAACGGGCGGTATGCGCTCAAGGTAGGGCTCTTCTCGGATCTCGTCGGCTTCGCCGCCGCCATCGCGGTCTGCCTGCTGGTATTCGGTTAGAGGCCAAGTCCGCCAAACGGGCTTGGTCTCTAGCCGCCCCCAAGCAAGTGGAGCGCCGCCCTGCCAGCCGCGGGGTCAGCGCCTTCTCCTTGCCGCCCGTAAGCTCCTGCCGCTTCAGCGA
>NZ_ASSC01000609.1 GCF_000520735.1 Paenibacillus forsythiae T98 | reverse complement strand
CCCCCCCCTGCCGGTCAATCTTGAACAAGCTCACAGAAGCCTGCAATTCAGCCGCCTTTTGAGTCAAATTCCGGGCAGTCGCCGCCATGAACTCACTGGCCTCGGCCGTGTCCCCCGTTCCTGATGTTATACTTTCCACCACTTGCGACACGCTTGCGGCCTGAAGAGATTGCTCAACGCTTTCATCGGCGATAGCCGTCACCTTCGATCCCGTTTCACCAACGATTCGTTGAATATCCCCGAGGGAATCGGCTGTCTTGCGGGAATAAGCCACGCTTTCCTGTACGGCGGTCGCAACGAGACGAGTATGTTCCTGAACGCCTTTAACAAGGACGCCGATCTCTTTCACTGCCGAACCGCTGCGTTCCGCCAGCTTCCGAACCTCGCCCGCCACCACAGCAAAGCCTTTACCCTGCTCTCCGGCGCGGGCAGCTTCGATCGCCGCGCTCAGAGCAAGCAGGTCAGTCCGGTCCGCAATATCCTCTATCGCTTCGACAATGCCGCCGAGCGCCGGTAAATCTTTCTCCAGCTTTGCCATATGGGCGAGCACGTCGTTAATGCTGCTCATCAAGGCGTGAACGGCTTCTCCGCCCCTGTCGGCTATTCTGACGCTTTGCTCCGAAAGCCCGGCGGCATGCTTTGTATTTTGCGCCAACGAGTCAATCACGCCAGTCAATTCTTTGAACAAGGCATGGATCACACCGGCGGATTCGGGTTGATGGCTTCCGGCCATTTCCTCACCCGTAGCGGAGATTTGCCGCGCGGCGGCAGCCAGGCTTTCGGCGTTCAGTTGAGTGTGGTTTACGACTTTTCGCAGATTAAGGATCATCGTATCCACGCCGCTCGCCAGCATTCCAATTTCGTCCTTTGTCCGGACGCCTGATAAGGTCCGCAAATCTCCTTCTGCGGTGAGCTGGACAATGCGGCTTATTTTTTGAAGAGGTCTTGACAGGATAATGGAAATAAGAATACCCGCAATAATTGTGATGGCAACCGCCGCCCCAAATATCCAGTAAACCAGCTGCCGGCCAGAAACAAACGCCTCTTTCCCTTCCTGCCCGGCCCTCCGGGCTGTATCCACGTTGATATCCGCGAGCCTATCAAGCGCGGCTAAGGTGTCATCCCTTCCTTTGGCGTAAATTCCTCCAGTGTCGTTCAGCAACCTGAGCAGCGGGTCGATTTGATGATTTGCCGCCATTTGGGCGATTTCGTCGACAGCCTGATTGTAACGGTCCAGGGCCGTTTCCAGAACCGGCAACAGTTCCTGGGCTTCCGCGGCGAGCTTTGCTTTCTTGAACTCCTCTATCCTTTCATTGGCAGCGGCCGTGTCAGTTTGCACGGATTGGAAGATTAATGCACGTTCGCTTTCGTTGCCCCCATATAATCTGCGCAATTCATTTCTTGAATGGTTGAGGATAGCTTTGGTTTCGATGAGCGGCCTGATGCCGAGGAAATGATTCTGATACAGATCGGAGAGTCTGCCGTTCATTTCCCCCAGTTGCTTTACAGCGGTTAGACCTGCGAACAATATCATCATGCCAACAACCGAAAAAACCAGCAGGAGCTTAAAGGCGGTCTTTAAATTATAGAACCAGTTCATATCATTTCCTCCCAGATAAGAAGCCCTTTAAAATAGGGACGGTCTGTCCGTCTGCCATGTAATTTCCCGGCTCTCCCTCTAGCCGCCCAACAGCCCCTCCAGCTTCAGTATGCCAATAAGCTGCTCCCCCCGGCTCGCGATGCCAAGAAACACTCCATGTCTGCCTATTTCATAGGCTGCGCTGAGCGGGGAGTGAATCCTTTCATAGGTTGTCATTTGAATGACTTTGTCGGCAATTAATCCAATGAGCTCTTCATTGCAGCATACAATGATTATTCGCGCCGTTCTGGTGCAAGACTCATCCGGCATCCCCAGCAGGCTCCTGAGACTCATTACCGGAATGACCGTTCCCCGCAGATGGATTACGCCTTTAACCGCAGGTCTGCTCAATGGGACATCGGTCAGGGGCTGCATCCTAATAATCTCCCGGATGTCTTGAATGCCCAGCGCGCATGTTCGTGATCCGACGGAAAGCTCAATAAAATGTTCGACCGTTATGGCTTCTCCCTCCCTATTGACCAGGTACGTCCTTTCCGGACTGATTCCGGACAGCTTAAGCCATCTATATTTTTCAGCATTGTTCGGCAAAATTTAGAGAGTCGCGCAATCAAACTTCGTCTTCCAAGTCATACCTTATGATGTTACTGATGCTTTTATGCCGGAAATTCCAGTGAAGTGATAAGAGCTGATGCATTAGCGTGTTCCCGTTAACGGGCTGCCGGCACAGGGTCACAGAACAAAAACAGGCAAACCGTTCATACAGACCTCAGTCTGTATACGGCTTGCCTGTTATGATATTTACAACTGCTTACTGCCCGGCCGCCCTGGCCCTTCCTTTCAGCAGGAGCAGCAGCAGGGGAGGCCCGATCACCGCCAGCAAAATCAGGCTGCGGCCGATTTCGGTCCAACCGGCGGCGTCAGACCCAAGGAACCGGTAGAAGGCATACGCCGAATAGGGAAGTGCGACGAAGACAGCGGTCCAGACGCCGGGCGTGTACATCCGTAAATATATAGCTTGAAAAGCATGCGTAAAAGAATGGATGAAGAACAAGGACAACGCTGCCAGAAACGGCAGATAGAAAGAGAAGAACACGGCAAGAAAGGTTGCGCCCACAATAAAAGCGAACACATAGAGCACATC
>NZ_ASSC01000608.1 GCF_000520735.1 Paenibacillus forsythiae T98 | reverse complement strand
GCTGTCCCCGCTGCCTTGTCAGCCAGCGCCACCGGGCTGGGCAGATTATTGATTTTGTATGTCACCTGCCAGGCTGACTCACGGTCGACCTTCGCCTTCGCTTCCTCCAGCGCGGTAATCTTCGCCTCCGCTGCGGTCAGCTTGTCCAGCGTTCCGGCAGACACCAGCGCTTGCTGGGGCGCCGTCAGGCTGCCATAGACCTCGCGGGCTACGGTCACCGCTGCCTTGTCGGCCAGTGTAAGCTCCTCTGTCTCCGGCAGCGCGCCAATGATTTGCGCCGCCGCATCAGCCGCAACCTGGTCAGGGTTAATCAGACCATAGCGCGCGACAAAAGCATTATAACCGCCATCTGCGCCCGACACCGGCGACCTGCCGCCCAGCACGGCCGCCTCACCGTCGGCGGATTGCGTCGCTCCATAGACAACCAGGCCGTTGCCCGCCGCCGCTATCACCGGCATAGAGAGGGTTCCTTCATAGCCCGCTCCCTTAAACGACGCTTCATTCCGCGTGCCTCCCGCCAGATACACCCAGCCGGTATTCAGATTCTCATCGCTGTGGATCACTACAATATCTTGTCCGCCTTTGGCAGAGCCTCCAGCGGGCGTCTTACCGGCAGAAGCTTCCGCCAGGCCGTTAGCTATCCCGCCAAGCCAGTAATTTCCGTCCCCCAAGGGAATGATCGTCGTCAGATTTTCCGGGTTATCCGCAGTAGAATCCTTCAACAGCGGATCACTCGTCTGCGAATAGCCCTTCTCTGCTTCCACAGACAAGTCACCCGTCTTGAACTTGACAGAGAATGCGGCGGGTACACCGCCCGTGACCGCCCTTCCCACAGCCAACAGGCTGGAACCGTCCTCTGAGGCGGCTATATCATTCAGATCGGCTATTTCCGCCCCTTCCGGAGCATAGGTCGTGATTCCTTGCAGCGTACCGTCCGCCGACAGAACACCGATCAGTCCCTTATGCTGCGAGCTGTCGTTATTCAGAGGGAACGAAATATCGACGCTTGCTGCGTCTTTGTAAATCGCGCCGTTCTTGTATATTCTGGAGAAGCTCTTGGCTGATGACCACCCTGCTACCGCATATCCGCCGCCGGGAAGCTCGGTTACTGACAGCAGTTCCGTCGTCAAGTTGGCTATGTTGGATCTCTTCTCATAGAAATGAGTGATCCATTCATTCGTGCCGGCAGCGTTATATTTGATCACAAAAGGCTCCATCCTGTTGCCTATCGGTCCGAAATATCCGCTTACGCCTCTGGAGTATCCAATCGCGACATAACCCCCGTCCGACGTTGGCTGTACTTGCGATAACGCAATATCTCCCCCGATGCTTGTCGCTATCTTGGTGCCGATTGCACTGGCTCCCTGAAGCTCGCCGTCAGGATTCAGCTTGACCATCAAGCCATCCGACGCGATCCCTGTATAGTTAGTGACGGAATTCTTCGAAATAGAGTGCTTATAAGCGGCTTTATTTCCCGAAAAATCCTGCAGCGTTATTTGATAATTCATGCCTTCCATTAAACTTCCGATTGGATCATAAGGCACGCCTGTCCCCACCGCGACCAGACTTCCGTCCTTTAAAATAGCCAGGGAGTTAAGCCGGATTCTGTAATCCTTGCTGGCTCCCCCCAATGGGATGTCGCTGGAGTTCTCGGCTGCGTAAATGCCTTTGATCCAGACCTGATGCAGCGCTCCGCCCTGATCGCTGAGCTTGACAATATAGGCCGGATTTGACGTTCCTTTATCTGCGGCAAAAGTCAATCCCAGAGAGCTGCCATTATCCAGGTCCGCGATAGCGTAATATTCGTTATACCCTTCCTTCGGATCAACGACCAGACTCCGGATTGAATTCTCCAGAAACCCCGCCTCTCCGATTCCCCATGCGCTCTCAAATGACGGTTTTAAGCTGGCGGCTGCCGCTGCCGCCTTCGAACCAGCCGCTCCCGCTATCGTCGTAAGCAGCAGGACGCAAATAATGAATACCCTCTCCGCCTTGCGGATTCCAGGCCAATTGATTCTCCCCACCGGATGAAACCTCCCATGAAAATAATTGAATTATGGAATGCCCCGGCAGGCGTTGCCTTGCCGGAACATTCCTCTTCCCGTTTGGCGAATTACTCCAGCTCCAGCGCCTTCACCAGCACCGTAGCCGCTTCAGCGCGGGTCGCGGTTGCCTTCGGCGAGAACCGGTTGCCGGCCTGGCCGGATATAATGCCCGAAGCCACGGCGGCTTCGACTCCGGATTTCGCCCATGCCGAAATCTCTCCGTTATCCTTGAAGGCAAGCTCCGTCTTCTGTGTAAGCTGAAAAGCGTACACGGTCATCACGACCATCTCTTCCCGTGTCACCGGGTAATCGGGCAGGAACTTGCCGTCCGGGTAGCCGTTCACAATCTGATGGCTTGCCGCCGTCAGGATCTCTCCCTTCGCCCAGTGCCTCTCAATGTCGCTGAATCCGGCGTCGCCCGTACCACTCAGCCCAAGCGCCTTGACCAGCAGCGTGGCGAACTCTGCCCGTGTAATCGTCCGGTTCGGCTGGAAAGTGCCGTTCGGGTATCCGGAGGTCACTCCACGCTGTCTCAAATTATCAATGTAGCTTCTGGCCCAGTGATTCTCCGTATCCTTCAATGCGGCCAGATTCCCGGCCGTCTTCACCGACTGCGGAAATTCCGCGAATACAGAGAACTTCGTGAAGTGATAGACAGCCGCCGAGATTCCGGCGCCGTTCACCGTGCCGCCGACCCTTGTCCATTTGCTTGCGGCATCATCGTAATAGTAGATGGCCGCCTGCTTGCCGCCTGGAACCTTCGAAGGGTCAAATGCAAGGGTAACGGTCACC
>NZ_ASSC01000607.1 GCF_000520735.1 Paenibacillus forsythiae T98 | reverse complement strand
ATTGTAGCGCGCATAGTTCTTCTTCTCATAGAAGCTGATCGGCAGCACAACCTTCAGTTCCTTGGCCACCTCTTTAAAATGGTTAACGGCCTTGTTCTGTTCCAGCTCAGTCGCGTATTCATAATAATCCGACTTCTCCTTCTGGCAGAAGTAGGGCGTCTCGAACAGCTCCTGCAGCAGAATAATCTGCGCTCCCTGCGCCGCCGCCTCCCGAACCAGCTTGTCGGCCTTGGCTATATTCTCTTCAATGCTGCCCGAGCAGCTCATCTGCGTTGCGGCAACCTTTACATTTCTCAAGCTTATGTCCTCCTTGCTGTGGCTTAAACAGCTTATTGATGGCTTGGGTCCGGCATTTGCTGCGTCGTGCAGTGCACATTGCCGCCCTCGCGGATGACCGCCATTCCGTTCACCGTGCGGATTCGCCGGTCCGGGAACAGGCGCTTCAGCGTCTGCTCCGCCAGAGCGTCGGTTTCGGGGGCGCCGAACACCGGCAGGATAATGCCGCCGTTGACGAAATAGAAATTCAGATAGCTGAGCGTCAGCCGGCTGCCCTCATGGTCGGCGCGCGGCGGCTGCTGGATTTTGACGATCTCAAGCCTTCTGCCCTTGGCGTCCGTCGCATTCTCCAGAATGCGCAGGTTCTCGGCCGTAATCTCATAATTCTCATCCTGCGGGTCCTCGCACACCTGAAGGATAACCTTGCCCGCAGCCGCGAAGCAGGCGATATTGTCCACATGCCCGTCGGTCTCGTCGCCGCTCAGGCCGCGCTTCAGCCAGATAATCTTGTCCGCGCCGGTGTACTGGCGAAGAACCTCCTCAATATCCCCCCGGCCAAGCCCCGGATTGCGGTTGGGGTTCAGCAGACATTCCTCGGTCGTAATCAGCGTGCCTTCGCCGTCGGTATGAAAGGAACCTCCTTCCATCACGATCGGCGCGTCGAACCGTGTAACCTTCACCGTCTCGATAATTTGCGGGGCCACCTTGTCGTCCAGCTCCCACGGCGAGTATTTGCCGCCCCAGGCGTTGAACTTCCAGTTGATCCCGGCAAGCTGCCCGTCGCCGGTTGCGATAAAGGTCGGGCCGTTATCCCGCAGCCAGGCGTCGCTGTGTTCAATCGGCAGGAAGGCGATTCCCGGCCCGCTTAAGAGGCGCATGACTTCCTCCTGCTCGTCCGGATTCACAACGACCGTCACCGGCTCAAATTCGGCGATGGCCCGGATAATATCCGCATATCCCTGGCATACGGATTCATGCTCGCCCGGATAACACATGGACGCCTGCACCGGCCAGGAAATAAACGTGCGCTCATGCTTCGCCCATTCGGGCGGCATGCTATAGTTCAAAGCTTTAGGATTCATCATTTTAGCTCGCTTTACATTAGTCTGAGAATACACTTTCCCCTGCATTCCTTACCCATCATACAATATAATCAACCCCGGCTCAATTCCGTTCGGGCGGCTGAAATCCGGCATTTTCCGGCAGCGGAGCGGTCGGCAAGGGCAAATTGGAAAAAACCGGACGCCCGCGCCCGGTCTTTCATCCATGCCCGCGGCAAGCGGGCGTGTTCTTTTTACGAATCAGGATATCCGAATCGACTTTAGCGTCTCTCCCCCAAAGCTCTTAACGGTAAACTCCCCGCCCGCAAGTATGCCATAGGAATTGGGATTGTTCTCCTTCGGGAGCGAGATGGAACCGGGGTTAAGGACATAAACGCCTTCTTTGATGTCGGCCACCGGAACATGAGTATGACCCTGAATAAACAGGTCTCCTTCGCCAAGCTCCGGCAGCTTGTCAATGCTGAAGCCGTGTCCATGCGTGGCGAATATACGCCGGCCCTCGTACAGAATTTGCGTGTAGTCTCCCATCATCGGAAAATCGAGCAGCATCTGATCCACCTCGGAGTCGCAGTTGCCCCGTACCGCAGTAATCTGCCGCTTGATCGCATTAAGCTCCTGCGCCACCGCCTTCGGATCGTAACCGTCCGGCAGCGGATTGCGGGGGCCGTGATACATGAAATCTCCCAGAATAACGAGGCCGTCCGGCTTCTCCTCCGCGTATTTCTCCAGCGCCCTCTTCAACCAGTGCAGCGAACCGTGAATATCGGAAATAAACATCAGCTTCATGCGTTTCCCGTCCTTTCCTGACTTGGATATGTACTATTACCACTATACCGCAGCAACCCCGCAGCCGTCTCCGCGCGCAAAAGGCCCCACAAAGTGAGGCCCTTCATTGGTGTTAGTCTGAAATTATGCCGATAGCCTCGAAAGCGGTGCTGGCAGCGGGACGCCCGGCTCAGACCGGACACCCCGTTGCCGCCCTTTAACCTCTTGCTCTATTTAGCTGCGTACACCCCTCAAGGCTTAAGGCAGATTCGAGGAGCCCATCAGATATCGGTCGACCTCACGGGCAGCCTGGCGGCCTTCGCTGATCGCCCAGACGACAAGGCTCTGTCCGCGGCGAATGTCGCCGGCGGCAAAGACGCCGTCCACATTGGTCGTATGCACGCCGTATTCCGCCTTGATATTGGAACGCTCGTCTAGCTCCAGCTCAAGCTGGCTTGCCAGCGTCTCCTCCGGTCCGGTAAAGCCCAGCGCCAGCAGCACGAGCTGTGCCGGAATTACTTCCTCGCTGCCCGGCACCTCTCTTGGCACCATCCGGCCGTCTTCATTCCGCACCCACTCAATCCGCACCGTATGCAGTTCCTTCACATGTCCGCTCTCGTCTCCGGCGAACCGCTTCGTCGATACAAGGTAGCGGCGCGGATCTTCCTGGTACAAAGCCTTCGCTTCCACCTGTCCGTAGTCCACCTTGAGCACCTTCGGAAATTCCGGCCACGGATTACCCGGCTGGCGGGTGAGCGGCGCTTGCGGCATGATCTCCAGTTGAATTACGCTCTTGCAGCCATGACGGATGGAGGTTGCCACGCAGTCGGTGCCGGTATCGCCGCCGCCGATCACGACAACATCCTTCCCGGCCGCAGACAGGTACTCCCCGTTCTCAAGCTCTGAATCAAGCAGGCTCTTCGTATTCAGGGTAAGGAACTCCATCGCCTGATAAATGCCGGACAGCTCTCTTCCTTCAATCGGGAGATCCCGGGTCTTCGTCGAACCGGCGCACAGGACAACCGCGTCATACTGTGCTTTCAGCTCCTCGGTCGAAATGTCCTTGCCGATTTCCTTTCCGGTGATAAAGGTAATTCCTTCGGCTTCGAGCAGATCAACCCGGCGCTGCACTTTCTTCTTGTCGAGCTTCATATTCGGGATACCGTAGGTCAGCAGGCCGCCAATCCGGTCCGCCCGTTCATAGACGGTTACCGTATGGCCCGCTTTGTTAAGCTGAGCCGCGCAGGCCAGGCCGGATGGCCCCGAGCCGACGACGGCCACGCTCTTGCCGGTGCGCGCAAGCGGAGGCTCCGGCTTGATCCAGCCTTCTTCGAAGCCTTTATCCACAATCGCTTTCTCGATCGAGCGGATCGTCACGGGCTGGCCGTTCATTCCCACCGTACACGCGCCCTCGCAAGGCGAAGGACATACACGGCTTGTGAATTCGGGAAAGTTATTATTCTTCTGGAGCCGCTTCAGAGCGACTTCCCAGTTCCCTTTATATACCATATCATTCCATTCCGGAATCAGATTATGCAGCGGACAGCCGGAGGCCATCCCCGACAGCAGCCGTCCCACATGGCAGAAAGGGGTTCCGCAGTCCATGCAGCGCGCAGCCTGTTCGCGCAGCTTCTCCTCCTCCAGCGGAACCGAAAATTCGTTCCAGTTCTTGATCCGTTCAAGCGCTTCGCATTCCGAAGGCGTTACGCGCTGATATTCCATAAATCCCGTAGATTTACCCATCCCTGTCATCCTCCGTGTCTTCTTTGATTTCCGCCGGACCGGCCGGCGGTTCTATTCTAGATGCCGCTTGCACCAAGGACTTCGGTCCTTCCGAGCGCCTATTCATAATGACGCTGTAAAGCAGCAAAGCAGCAGGCCGCATCCGTATGTTTTACCGGCTGTACGGTTGTCCGCCACATTTAAAATTAGAAGTAATAAGTGACTACATAGTACCATTCGCTTTCCATATCCGAACGTGAGCAATGTCACCTTTTGTTGAAATCGAGAACATCATTTTGCCATTATCACAGAAATTTCAAATTTAAATCAATTTAGGCCGCATTCCCGACGCCACTCCAAATGCAGGCCCCGTCGCGAAGCAAGGGGAAGCACTCCCTTTATTCTCCGGATCGCTACTCTCATTCCGGTCATAGACGGAAAAACTCCCTCAATTTCTGGCATATGGGGCTAATTTCGGTGCTTTCCCCCGATTTAGCTGGAGTAATTCCCTTTAGTCCCCACCATACATCGTTTTGGATCTAATTAGCTCCGCTTGTTCCATCTAATTTTCAGTCGCGCTCCTCATCGCTGCTCCGCCCCGGCCTAGCGATTAGGAAAATCAGCCGACAGAAAGAATTCGCCGCACGGGAAGAAGCCCCGGCACGCAAAACAAAAAAGACCCCGAAGGGTCTGAGGGTCTGTAATATCCCAGGAATCATTCATTTGATGCGGAAAATGTACCGTTTCTCTCCCATGGATCGGGGCCGGTCACTGCACCGCCAGCACCGTCATTCCAATGCCGCGGATAATGGCCTGCTCTTTGGTCAGACGAACGACATGTTCTCCGCCCAGCAGCGGCTGCCAATCTCCCAGGCCCGGCAGCGCCAGCGCCATCTCTCCTGCATTCGCTTTATAGACTACGTACAAGTAGCTCGCCGAATCTCCGCCGGCGTGATTCCGCAGCGTGTAAGCTACCGCTCCGCCGGGAGCCCGTTCAAAGAAGAGAGTCCGGCGGATCTCCTCCGCGCTCCGCAGCCGGAACGCCGGATGCGCCTTGCGCAGCGCGATCAATTGCTTCATATATTCAACGTCGTCCTGATGGGCGGCGCACCGTTCCCAGTCGAGCCGGTTGATTTCCTCCGGTCCGTTATAGCTGTTCTCGGCGCCGTTCTTCGTCCGCATGAAC
>NZ_ASSC01000606.1 GCF_000520735.1 Paenibacillus forsythiae T98 | reverse complement strand
GGGAGCCTGAGCGGCGCTTTCGGCAGCCTGCCCTTCCGCAGCGGCAAAAGACCGGACATCCTCCTTCATGATTCGGCCATCCCTCCGAATGTCGGCGGGATTCACGCCCAGCGCCGCCGCTTCCTTGGCCGCAGCCGGGGAAATCCTCACCTTGGGCGAGCCTTGCCTGGCGCTCTCGGCATACCGCCGCACGTCGCCGTCCGTTATCCGGCCCAGCGGCCCCGTGCCTCTTACGGAAGACAGCTCCACGCCTAGCGTCCGGGCCGTCCGGCGGGCCAGCGGCGAGGCCTTGATCCGGCCGCCGGGCGCAGCCGGCGCGTCCGCCGCAGCCTCGTCATCCTCTCCGGC
>NZ_ASSC01000605.1 GCF_000520735.1 Paenibacillus forsythiae T98 | reverse complement strand
TCAATTTTTGCATAACGTTGGAGATGTGGTTGCGAACCGTCTTCTCGCTGATGAATAATAAGCCGGCGATATCGCGCGTCGTTTTATCCTGAACAAGAAGCTCGAATACTTCACGTTCACGATGCGTTAACAAAAATTTGCTGTGATGATCGTTCCCCTTCATGATGGTGTCACCCCTCCTTGCCCGGGATTGTTTGGTCTAACAAGGTAAAGGGATACAGTCAAATTTATAGTATGTATTGGGAATCTTAATGGTGCGGATGGTGCGGTGTGCCGGTCTAAAATGGGCAGAAGAACCTCCAGCCTCCTTGTTTCAGTTCAGAGGCCCGAAGGTTCTTCTTGTCAACGCTCCATCAATCGGCATCAATAAGCTGCTCCATAAGATAGGCGACCTTGAAGCGCAGATTGTCGCTGGTATTTCGAATTTTGCGGCCGGTGAGCTGCTCGCATTTCTCCAGACGGTAGACGACCGTATTGCGGTGCACGAACAGCTGCTTGGCGGTCTCGGCAATCTGGCAGTTGTTGTCATGGTAAGCAATCAACGTTCGCATCAGCTCCCGCCGTTCTTTTTCATCCAGCCGGTTCAGTTCTTTAAAGGTGTCGTCATAGTATTTCTTCAGTTCCTCTACGGGCAGCATTCGCAGCAGATCGGTCAGCTTCTTCACATGATAAAACTGGACAAAACGCCGCTTCTTGCTGCTGTGCGCCGTGTCCCACGCTTCGACCGCTTCCTTGTAGGTGACGGGAATATCCGTCAGCCGGTCAATCGGATTGCCGACCCCGAATGATACGGAAATGTTCTCCTGATGATAAAGATTGTCGCCGATCTCGGTCAGTTGTTCCCGCAGCATCCGTTCCGCATGCACAGGCGCGGTCTTGCCGCCGGAAATCGAAAGTATGAGCACGAACTGGTCCTTGTTGTTGAACAGCACAAACGAATGACCCCGCGACTGAAACGCATCCTTCAAAATTTCATACAGCTCTTCCCGCTTGGACAGCTGCTGTTCCACGGAAGAAGGCAGGGTAGATTCTCTTCGCGTCAAATCATCATCCTGCCGGATGACAATGCACAGCGAGGGCAGTTTCTCGGCCAATCCGTAACGCTTGCCGCGGTGAATCAATTCCTGCTCGGAGGTCATAAATCCGTTGACGATATCCGTGAACAGATCATTCTTATAGCGCCTGGACCGTTCCTTCACCGCCTGCTTCTTAAGCAGCTCGAAGCTGATGACGTTGGCCGCCTGTTCCATAATCATGACCGGAAGCTGTTGAAGCTCCACCGATTGTTGCAGAGTCAGCAGGAAGCCCTGCGGCTGGTACGTCATAATGGGATGCGCGGCGATATAACCCAGCCCGTCGGGGGCGGAATCCTTCAAGCAGCATACCGAGGTGCGCTCTTCATTCGGAAGCTGGCTTGCCAACTCGCGGATTTGCGGCAGCAGCTCCTGATAAGCCCGCTCCCGGAAATGCGGGGACGCCGAAATCAAATTCATCCTTTGATCCAGCAGGATAGCGGGGCTGTCCAGAAGCACCGCCAAATCGCGCACAATTTCGGGAATTCCCTGACCCTTTAGAATCAGGCTGGAGAATTGGCGGTGGCTTTGGAGCGCGTTGCGCAGTGTGTCGGTATGCTTGTCCAGGATCGCATCAATCGCCTGATTAATAAGATCGCCAAGCGATACATTAAGCGGCAGCTCGATCAGCGGGAACCCGACCTCATTGGCGACGGCGATTGCCTCCTGGGGGATTGAGGACCAGAAACGCTTCTTGATTCCGAGTCCGACACAACCGGCCGCCGATAGCTCTGGGATGAGCGCCACAAGCTCCTCGGGATGGTCCTTTAACGCATAAGCCGTTGTGATTAGAAGTTCGTCGGGCTTTACAAAATCAATAATATCCGGCGCATCCATCATATTGACGGAACAAACCGTCCGGCCCAGTCCCTGAAACCCGCATATTACCTTGGATTCCAGCAAAAACGGAATTTTCAGCAGATCTGCTAATATCATGGAACACTCACCCCTCCGTTGCTTTTTGGCAAATTCCTGCCATGCCATGTCCTAATTATACAACATTAACAAAAACAATGGCTATTTTTATTAAACCTGTATAATGTATTGCGGAACATAATTGATTATAATGAGTCAATAAAGAATACAAGCCAAGTCACAAAAAATAACACGAAAGGTGAGTGTCGAAAGAAAGACGGGCAGCGCAAAGTCAGCAGGCTTAATGTCAGATGGATGGCTGAAACAAAGTAATAATTAGGAGGATGACATACGTGAACAAGACAGCAGCTAAGGTGCGCCAGCCTTTTTATAAAGGCCTGTTTTTTCAAATCATGATGTCTATTGTGCTGGGTATCGCGGTTGGATATATTTGGCCGACTTTCGGAATCGCTTTGAAACCGCTCGGGGACGGGTTCATTAAACTCATCAAGATGATTATTTCCCCGCTTGTCTTCGTGGTCGTCGTGCTTGGCATTGCAAAGGTGGGGAATATCAAGACGGTCGGCCGGATCGGCGGCAAGGCGCTGCTATACTTCGAAGTCATTACGACAATCGCCCTGATTATCGGCATGCTTGTCGCGAACGTGATGAATCCGGGATCGGGGATGAATGTGAATCCGGACTCGCTGTCTACGGACGAGGTAAGCAAAGTAACCAAAAACTCCGAGCTGCCTCACGGGGCCCAATTCTTTATGAACATCATTCCGGACAGCGTGGTGTCGGCGTTCGCCACGAATACGATGCTGCAAGTGCTGCTCGTGTCCTGTCTCTTCGGTTTCGCTCTTGTGCGGGTCGGAGGCAAGACCTCTGAGGTCCTTATTGACCTGCTGGAGCATCTGAGCCATGTCATCTTTCAAATCATGGGCTTCATTATGAAGCTGACCGCAATTGCCACCTTTGGCGCGATGGCGTTCACGGTAAGCCAATATGGCATGCAGACGCTGCTTGCCTTCGGCAAGCTGTTCCTCGCCATGACGGTAGCTTGTCTGCTCTTCCTGCTCGTTCTGGAAGTGGTTATGCGCGTGTTTGTCGGAATCGGTCTGTGGAAGGCCATTATGCTTGTGCGTGAGGAAATTGTATTCTCATTTGCAACAGGCTCGACAGAGGCGGTTATGCCGCAAATTATGAGCAAGTTGGAAAAAGCGGGCTGCGACCGCTCGGTTGTCGGACTCGTCGTCCCGACGGGTTACTCCTTCAACCTCGACGGCGCCTCCATCTACCTGTCGCTGGCGCTCGTCTTCCTGGCGCAAGCAACGGGCGTAGAACTCAGCATATATGAGCAGCTCGTGCTTCTCGTCGTACTGCTGCTTACTTCCAAGGGAATGGCCGGTATTCCGGGCTCGGCGTTCGTCGCCTTGTCGGCTACGGCGGCAAGCACAGGCTCCATCCCGATCGCAGCCGTTGCGCTTATGCTCGCTCCTGACCGCATTATGGGCAACTTCCGTACGACGGTCAACATTATCGGCTATACCGTCGCCACCTTCGTTGTCGCCCGTTGGGAAGGACTGTTCAACAAGGAGCAGGCTCTGCTTGCCATGCGGAACAAGCCGCATGATTCTTCCGGCATGCCGGTAACCGTCCGGGCCAATGATTGATTCTGAAGATACGCACACACAAAGGGCCGCAGATTTGCTCATCTGCGGCCCTTTGCTCTGCCAGTCGTTGTCCGAAAGCAGCTTATTGAAGCTGATATAATCTGTAAATGAGCGCGGCAGCTTCCGCTTTGCTCGCAGTTTGGGCGGGACGGAAGGTCTTATCTTCAAATCCTTCAAACAACTGTGTGCTCTTGGTCAGAGCAACACCTGCCGCCGCCCACTTCGAAATCTTGTTGCTGTCGGTAAATGCCGCATTCACTGCTTCCGGCTGAGTGATTGTCTTCACTCCGTTATAGGCCCTGAGTGCGCGCGCCAGTATGGTTGCCATTTCCTCGCGGGTGATGGTTGCCTTGGGATCAAAGGCCGTACCCGATTTGCCATTAATGATTCCTGCGGCATATGCGGCCGCAATTTCATCATAATAAGAGTTATCGGCAGCCACATCTTTAAATGGCAGGGACAGGTTCTTGCCGTCCAGACCGTACGCTCTGGCAATCCAGGCAGAGAACTGTTGGCGTGTTACCTTGTCGGAAGGCAGGAACTCTTTGGTCTGATCCACAATGCCTTTGGCCAGCAGATAATTGATTTCCTTCACTGCCCAGTGGTTCTTCTTCACATCAGAGAAAGCGCCTGCTCCCAGCATGACGGTATACCGGCTAAAGTGGCCTCTCAGCGTACTTACGGTTTGTGTGACCGGATCATATTTTCCTCCAACTGCTTCCCATGTGAGACTCTTCTCATCCAGCACATACACGGTCAGATTCTCAAGGTTCGCTTCGGAGTATTTGGACGTATCGATGGACGAGACATCAAAGGTTACATTCACCGGCTTTGCGAAACTCTCGACAGCCTTGTCTCCGACAGATGCGCTGAATTCCATCACAGGTATGGTCGCAAGCGGTTCAGCCTGACTTGGCTTGTTCACCACAGCGTTCTGAACAACTTCAGCCGCCAAAGTGATCTTCTGGCCTGCTTCCACATTGCCGAAAGTATCCGGCTCAATGGTGAAAGCTGTCTGATCCATTTGAAGCTTCAGTCCGTCAATTCCGTTCTCTTTGACGAGGGCCAATACCTCCGACGGAAGCGAAGTATTCAGCTTATGGATACCTTCACCCGTTGACGGTGTCTTAACAGTCAGGGACAGCTTCAATTCATCAGCCAAGCCCGCACCGAGCTTGGTTGTCAGCTCCCGGGAAACAGCGGTCAGAGCCTGCTTGGTCGATTCGATTTGCTTGCTGACCAAATCTGCGCTCAAGCTGGAGGAAACGGCATTGCCCTCCACTTTCACATCTTCCTTGGCAATTGTCACTTCGCCGGCCTTGTTAATGGCCGCCTGGCTGGAGAATACCACTCCAACTTTCAATTGCTGGAGCGCTTCCGCCCCAACTCCTTGTGCGTTATTCAGAACTGCCGCCGCGTTCTGAATAAGTGCCTGCGTGAATTCAACTGCCTTCTCAGAGCTGTCCAAATGATTCAGCAAGTAAGGAGCATTGTCCACCAATGCACTGATGGAGTTAACAACCTTTTGCTTCTCCGCAGGGTCCTGAATCGTCTCGAGCAATTGGGAAGCGCTATTTAATGCCTGGGACAGACTTTTGCCGTTTTGCTCGGCCTGCTGAGGCGTTGCTACCGATTTAAGCGACTCGGCAATGCTCGTCAAGGCGCCTTGAGCCGCTGAAGCACGCTCCGCTGCCGTACCGGCTCCATCCTTCAGCAATTCTTGCAGCCTGGTATTCTGCTTGTCCACATTGTCGTTAACGGCCGGTGCTGGAGAAGCGGGCGCAGTAATCGGAGACTGGGGAGGAGTTAAACTTCCGTCATTCCCGTTGCCCGAATTAGTGTTGCCATTCCCCGAATCAGTGTTCCCGTTGCCCGGCTGCTGAACCGGACCGTTATCCAAATCTTCCCCCGGAGGATTCTGTCCTGGCTCGGCCACAACTCCTGCTGCCGACTCCAGCACAAATTTCTTATCCAGAGTGTAAGTTTGCCCGTCAATGGTCATCGAAGCCTTGATTACGTAAGTTCCGTCAGGCAGATAGCTGTAGACATTCAGCGGATAATACAAGGAATTCCCTTTATACAGTTCCTTCCCGGATTCATCCTGAATTTCGTAGGCAACGGATTCCGGATAGACATATTCATACCCTCTGCTCCAACCATTATGTGCCACCAGAATCCGCGGTTTCTTGATCTGTCCGATGCTGTTTCCGGCGGTGTCAACCAATCCCACCTCCAGCGTATTCTCACCGGCGGAACGAATCAGCTTGCCATCCTTTAGCCCAACAATATCCAGGCCGCGAATGGCCTGCGGGTCAAGCTGTGTGAACGTACCGGCTTTCAGCGTGCCCGCTGCGAAATGGATGTTATATTCATACTCGGCAGCTCCGGCGGACTGATTCACCTGAACCGTTACTTCTCCAGGAGTCAACTGAACCTGGGCTGCATCATAGGCGTAGCCTCTCAATGTCGATTGGCCCGGAGTCGTATATTCAACCGTATAAATGCTGCCTGATTCCGGCGCAAGCAGAGTCGCCAGTCCGGAAGGCGAATCATCGATTTCCAGCGTATTCTCGCCTTCACCAAAGACAACATCATCACGATAGACAAAGGTGTCGCCCCGGGTATGAGCCAATACGCTGTAAGTTCCCTTTGTCGCATAGAAATAATTCTCGGCAGCATCATTGCTGTCAATCACATAAGGAACATATTCTGCGCCGGCCTGTCCGCTGCGCACAACGGACAGCTCCTCCATATACTTCGTCAGATTAACCTTGCCGACCTCCTGAAGAGACTGTCTGGCATCCAGCACCAGCGAATATTCCTTGCCCGGCTCCGTACGGATCGAACCGTACATGTAGTACCCGTACTTGGATTCCACTCCCATGTAGCTGCGATTGTAGCGCATAAAGTCGACTCCGACCACAGAAGGAGACTGGACAACCAGAAATGCCTCATGATCGTCTGTGTTAATGAACTGGGATTGCTGGTCGTAGGAACCGTCGGCTCTCTTGATCACCGCATACACATACGCATAGTCCAGCGGAACGCCGCCGGCATAGCTTTCTCCCTCCGGCTTGTCCAGGCCCTTCACCCGGATCAAGGATTGCTTTTCCGGGTCTATGATCGCGATGGACACCGTCTTGGACAGATAACCGGACTTTTTGAACAGCAGTTCTCCGAAATAATAGCTGTACTCATCAGGGAGAGTCAAATTCCCCTGCTCATCGGTCACTCCTATTTCTTCTCCATAGCGCTGAACCTTTACTCCGGCCAGCGGCTGACCCTGGGCTCCTGTCACATGCTGACGCACAGTGACTGTTATTGTCTTCGCTTGATCCGTTGTCAGAAATGGCTTGTTCACCAGATCAACCATTTTGCCATCCTTGCCTCTGATCTCAACATCAAGCTCCTGCTTCGGTAGAACCTGGAGCTCCGTTTCGGCAAGCTGTTCTCCATAGACATATTGACCACTCTTATAGTAATAAGGGAAGAATTGAAGCTTGTAGGTGCCGGACTTGACCGGCTTCCAGTCCCGCTTATATATACGCTGCAGCTTTCCGTCTTCTCCATCCTCCGTAGTCCAGGACAAGCTGTTCTCTTCAATCGTCGTCCCGGCTTCGTCAACGATCCGAACCCTGTAGTTGCCGTTCAAATCAAGCACATGGTCATATTCATCTGTCATGGCTACCTTGTATTCAACGTTCTCGCCCAATACAATCTTGCTCCGCGCTTCAGGCTCATCGTAGTAGGAGGTTCCCGTAACATTCAGATCGATCTGCGCCTTGTAGGTGCTTCCTGCCTCGAACGTATAGTTATTCTCTACCGGATTGAAGAAGGATTCCAGAACGACCTCATTAGGATCATAGCTGTTCGCCGATGTGCTGTCAGGGGCCGTGACGGCCGTCAAACGGTGAATTTCCGCGCCCTTTGGCACGTACAGAGTTCCGCCCGCCGCCGGAAGTGAAGCTTTGATCTGGGTGTAGTTATACTTCTCGTTGAGATAGGATATCAGGACCTGTCCGCTGACTTGTCCCTGATCCGGCTCCTCAAGCTTCAGCGCGCTGTACCCGGTAGCGGCAGCGGCGGATTGGACAACGGTCGCCGGCTCAGTCGGAGTTACCTTGCTCCGGTAGACAATCTTGCCGTCATTTCCGGGAACACCGGCAATGGCCGTAAGATCATACTCTCTGTCCTTCTTCACGTATACGGCACTGGCGTTGATGTTCTGATAAATGCTCGAAGTATTAATTTGTTTATACTGGTTGTTAGGAGTAATGGAGAACGACTCTGCATTGACTGGACTCCCGTTCCATGTATATTGAAAGCTCAGGCGGCTGTAATCCTGGCCATCCTGTACAATCGTAGTATGAGTTCCATCTACAGAAGAATACAATGCCGCCTGGCTTGTCTGAAACAAGTAGATCTCGTTGTTCTCCGACTTGATAGAGGCAACGTAATCTCCTGACACAGAGCCTGTTCTTAGCGTCAGCACGTCGTAACCGGAAACGCCAATCCGGTCTACCACTCCACTCGGCCAACTTGAATTGCTCCCGCCTTGACGCATCAGCTTGCCCTGCGCATCAAGGTAGCGGATGCCCACCGTATAGGTTCCCGCCGGCTGAAGATCGGTTACATATAACGGCGCAGCCTCGTAAAGATCCGGACCCTGATTGACCGTGACAAACAGGACAGACTTATTCATCACAAAATTGGGATTACTGGAATTGTCCTTCAACTGCACCTGACCGGCTGCATCCGTAGTGAAGTTGTAATATGAATAATTACTTCTGACCGAGATCCCTTTGTTCGCCAGCGGCACCCCATCGCTCAGAATGGTAAGTCTGACCTGCTTGTCATCGCTGCGAATCTCGCCTGCGGGAGATATCTCGTATGTATCTGAATCCTTAGTTATCCGTTCAACAACAATCCGGACTTCTGATGAAGACGGAACCCGAATGGTCTGAGGCGGAGTGACAACCGTTCCTGCCTCACCCTGATACGCCGCCGTCAAAGAATATTCCGCTCCGGCCTCCAGCCCTTCGAAGGAAATATCGTTGAAATAGACGGAATATACAGAGTCTGCTGCCGATATGTGATCAATCTCGCCTTTTCGCTTCACCCTGCTGGCAATGATATCGCTGCCCTTGGCCAGAGAGAAGGAAACCTCATCCAGCGCTTCATAATCGGCATAGGTAACATCTACGACGCTGTTGACTGAAATCTTTTGCGTGCCATTTAGCGCCTGTTCTGTAGATATCACCGTTGCCTTCAGAGCAGCCGCAGATACCTCAAGCACACTTAATAGAGATAATATAACGACCAGAATCAATGAAACAGACCTTCTCAAACGTTTTGAATACATACTTCATCTCCTTTAAATATTCCTTGACTCCTCTTCCACCACGCCTAATTGCCTAATTGAAAATAAGGACTCCTTTCCTAGTAAAATCATCAAAATAGCCAGATATATGTCGCATATTACCTAGACTTGCCGATCTATGTCAATAAATTCTTTTACAAAAGACAGGAAAATACTGTTCTCTATCACCAAAATAGATATTTTGTCACATATAAGGCGAAGCATTGAAATGAATGATGGCTCCGATGTTTGTGAAAACCTGCAATCCGCGTACAGTTCACCCATACCGCCTCCTAACCTTGTTCATATACATAGACCATACCAAGAAAAGGGGATGAATCTCTCTTGAAAAAAGCCTTCATTACCGGTGTGACAGGTCAGGACGGTTCTTATCTGGCCGAGCTTTTACTGGGCAAAGGTTACGAAGTACACGGGACGGTCCGTAGAAGCAGCTCAATCAATACGGAAAGAATCGATCATCTCCTGGGCAATCCGTCCGGAGACCGGCCGGATTTCGTCTTGCATTATGGCGATCTTGCGGACCCCGGAGGATTAACCAGGCTGATCAGCAAAATCGAGCCTTCCGAAGTTTACAACCTGGGCGCGCAGAGTCACGTCAGAGTATCCTTCGATATTCCGGAATTCACGGGGGATGTGGACGCGCTCGGATCGCTGCGCCTTCTGGAGAGCATTCGCGAGGTAAACCCCGCCATCCGGTTCTATCAGGCATCGTCCAGCGAATTGTACGGCCTCGTCCAGGAAGTGCCGCAAAGTGAAAAAACCCCGTTTTATCCCCGGAGCCCTTATGCCGTCGCCAAGCTGTACGCTTACTGGATCACCGTTAACTATCGCGAGGCCTATAATCTGTATGCCTGCAACGGCGTCCTCTTTAACCATGAATCGCCGCGCCGGGGCAGGACTTTCGTCACCCGCAAGATTACAACCGGCCTCGCCGACATTCTAAGCGGCAAGCAGGAGCGTCTTGTCCTCGGCAATCTGGACGCCAAACGGGATTGGGGCTTTGCCGGCGACTATGTGGAGGCGATGTGGCTGCTGCTCCAACAGGATCACCCGGAAGACTATGTTATCGCTACGGGTGAAACTCATACCGTAAGAGAATTCTGTGAGCTTGCCTTCCAGCATGCCGGCATTACGCTTAAGTGGACAGGGGAAGGCCTGGACGAACAAGGTATCGATGCGGCCACGGGACGCGTGCTGATCACGATCGATGAGAAGTACTTCCGACCAAGCGAGGTCGATCTGCTGCTCGGCGATCCGACCAAAGCGAAGACCAAGCTGGGCTGGCAGCCCAAGGTGTCCTTCAAGGAGCTTGTCGAAATGATGGTCAAGAGCGATCAGGGCTGCTGATCGCCGCTCTTTCGCGCATAATGCCGTTTCACTTTGTCAAAGCTTTGGCTTATTTCATCATTCGAGAAGGGAGTGTTAGTGGCTTGGAGAAGAACAGCCGCATTTACGTAGCGGGACATAAAGGTCTTGTCGGCTCTGCTCTTGTCAGAAACCTGAAGGAGAAGGGATACAGGAATATTATTGGTAAAACGCAGCAGGAGCTTGATCTGACAAACCAGGCAGCGGTGGAACGCTTTTTTGAGGAGTCGGACATCGACTATGTGTTTTTGGCGGCCGCCAAAGTGGGCGGGATCGTGGCGAACAACACCTATCCCGCAGATTATATTATGGAAAATGAACTGATCCAATGCAACGTCATACGCAGCGCATTCAAGAATCAGGTCAAGAAGCTGATTTTTCTGGGCAGCTCCTGCATCTATCCCAAGCTCTGCCCTCAGCCCATCAAGGAGGAGTACCTCCTTACCGGTCCGCTGGAAACGACGAATGAAGCCTACGCGCTGGCCAAAATATCAGGAATCAAAATGTGCCAATATTATAATCGCCAGTATGGAACCAATTTTATCAGCGTGATGCCTACCAATCTGTACGGTCCGAATGACAACTTCGACCTCAACAACTCGCACGTTATTCCTGCCATGATCGCCAAGATCGATGCCGCCAAATCGTTAAATCAGCCCAGCGTAACGCTATGGGGCACGGGCAAGCCCCGCCGGGAGTTTCTGTATGTCGATGACATGGCCGACGCCTGCGTGTTCCTGATGGAGCATTACGACGGAGCTGAATACCTGAATATCGGTTCAGGCGAAGACCTGACGATCCGCGAACTGGCGGAAATGGTGAAATCTGTTGTCGGTTACGACGGCGAGCTGTTGTTTGATGCCGGCAAGCCGGATGGAACACCGCGCAAGCTGCTGGATGTCACCAGGCTGGAGAAGCTGGGCTGGAAGGCGAAGACCGGTTTGAAGGAAGGGCTTGAAGCAGCCTACCGCTACTATCAGGACCACATCAAATGACTTGCTGAAGCGGCGGCCATCGCTCTCTCAGATCTCGACATCGGGAAGGGTGAGTAAATATAAATGGATAAATATGCGGTTGTCATGGCCGGCGGCGCCGGACTGCGGCTGTGGCCCCTGTCCAGGGAACACAAGCCCAAGCAGTTCATCAGCGTCGGAGGAACGAACAGCATGCTTGAGCAGACCCTTGAGCGCATTACCGAGCTGATACCGCCGGACAAATGCTATGTCATCACTAATAAAAATTACGCGGAGATCACCAGAGAAGTGCTTAAAAATCTCATCCCCCCGCAAAATATTATACTTGAGCCTCTCCGCAAAAATACCGGAGCCTGCATATCCTATGCGGCCTTATGGCTGGAACGCCGGTTTCAAGGCTGCCCGGTCTGCTTCATCCCGGCTGACAGCTATGTTCACAACAAGCATGAATACCTTAAAGCGATCCACCAGGCGTACAGGGAGAGCATCTACAGCTCCGCTCTGACCATTATCGGCGTCAATCCGACCTACCCGGCCACAGGCTACGGGTATATCAAGATTGATCCGGGCGCGCATACCGATCCCAAACCCAAGGTATCCCCGGTTCAGCAGTTCAAAGAGAAGCCCGACACCGCCACTGCCCGCACCTACGTAGAATCCGGGCAGTATCTGTGGAACAGCGGCATGGTCGCAGGCAATCTGCAGGCCTTCAAGAGCGGCATTCAGCAGCATATGCCAGAGCACTTCAATATCCTGTCGGCAGCGCTGGACCAGATCGGCTCCCCGGACTTCGATTCCGTGATAGAGGAGGCTTTCAGCCAGCTGCCCGACATATCCTTCGATAATGGAATGCTGGAGAAGAGCAGCGGCCTCAAAGCGATTAAGGGCTACTTCGACTGGGATGATATCGGGAGTCTGGACGCGCTCGGAAAATTGATGGACCACGATGACAGCGGCAATGCCGTCAGCGGCAGCTACGCCGGGATGGATACGCATGATTCGGTGATATTCAGCAGCGATATCCTTGTAACTTCCATCGGTCTTTCGAATATGATGATTATCAAGACCCAAGATGTTTTACTGGTCTGTCCCAAAGAGCGGGCTCAGGATGTCAAGGCGCTCGTCCAATTGTTGAAACGTACCGGATACGGGGAGCGGACATGAAATACCGCCGCTTCGTTGATGTAAAGGAAACGCGGAGGTGACTCAGAAATATGAACCGGGCACGCTTTATGCTAATCAGAGGTTACAGCCACAGTATTTGGATGGATATACGCCAGCTTCTGGAACAGCTTCTCGTCGCAGAACTCTGCGGCAGAGTTCCGGTAGTGCATTGGGGCAGCAACAGCTTTTATAACGGGAAGGTGTATACCAACGCTTTCGATATGTATTTTGAGCCGGTGTCCAATTATGTCATCGAAGACTTGATGGAACCGGGCTACAGCTTCTTTCCATCCGTTTGGCAGTATGACAATCTGCTGATGCCTGATCCCGGGCAGGTCTCGCTGACCGAGCGGAGCATCGGGGAAATGCTGGAGAGCGATGCCGATGTCGTGGTATGCGACACGTATCCGAACAAAATGTCCGCCCTCTCTCTTGTCGGGGAGGACCACCCCTTGTACGGAATGGATGCGATGCAGGCGTACCGATTCTTGATGCGCAAATATTTGAAGCTCAAGCCGGATCTGATTAACAAGATCATGAAGTTTTTTTATACGAAATCCCTGCATGAAGGACCTGTGCTGGCTGTTCATGTCCGCGAGAACTTTACCATTAATGCACTTGAGAACAATATGAACCATCGCTATCATGGCAAAGTGTATAAAATGAAAAACCCGCCGGAGATGAACACCAACGATACGCTTAAGCTTCACCAGATTTACCGGATTCATAAAGTGAACAAGCGGGAATCGTCAAACAAAGTCTATCACAAGGAAATCGAGTTTATGCTCGGCAAATTCAACATCCAGAAGATTTTTCTGTTCACGGACTGTACGGAAATTCTGGATGAATACAAGGAGCGGTATGGACCGATGCTTGTGTACACGGATGCGCTCCGGCATTCCTCAAGCGACGTCGAGACTCCGTATCTCGAAACGCATATGCACCGCCGGCAAAACGGTATAGACGCCATATTGGACGCCTATATTGCCGCGAATTGCAACTTCTTCATCGGCAATGGCTATTCGAATATGTCGCAAGCCGTCACGTATCTTAGAGACTGGGCCGATACCAATATCAAATTGATGTACTGGGTGCCGGAAGATTCGGGCCTGGCCAATTATGCGGTAACTGACTCCATCGTGTATCCCTCCAACAAATATGTGGGTAAATTCAAGCAGATCGCCTATAGCACATCACGTACATGGAAGAGGCTGAAGGATCGTTAATTCATCTAAACCACTGGATTGGAGGTGCTCCGGACGGATGCACCAACAGAAATTCTTGCTTATTAAGACGTGGGGGTGGGGCTTTTGGTCGGATATGGACCATTTGACTGGCCAACTGCTTGTCGCCGAGCTGACGAAACGGATACCGGTGGTGTATTGGGGACCGCACAGCTTATACAGTGAATATATCGATACGAACGCCTTTGAATTGTATTACGAGCCTGTCTCCTCCTACACGATTGATGACGTACTGAAGCCTGAACACACCTTCTTTCCGCCGATCTGGAATGCGAGCAACGCGCTGGTAGAGGATCTGGATAAGACAGCGCGGCTTCACCGCGGCATAGGGGAACTGATGGCCAGCAAGGCGGATGTGGCCGTCAGCGACGTTCATTTCTTCTCCAGGCCGCTGCTGAGGTTTATTCCGAAGAGTCATTGGGCGTACGGAATGACCGGAGTGCAGATCTACCGTGAGCTGATCCGGAAGTATTTGCGCCTCAAGCCCGATGTTGAAGCGGAAATCAACGATTTTTACAACACACACCTGAAGGATCACCATCCGCTCCTTGGCGTCCATATCCGGGCCAGCGACAAAGTGCGCGAGGTGGAGAACCTTCAGCAGCTCAACAAGAAGTACGACGGGGAGATCCGGAAGATATTAAAGGAAGGGAACATCGGAAAATTATTCCTGATCACGGATTGCGATGATGCGATTGATGACTTCAACAAGCGCTACGGTTCCATCGTCGTATACACCGACTGCGTAAGAGCTCCCCGCAACTCCGTTACCGAGGCCCCCCATCTGCAGAACTTTATCGTAAAAAGAAGAAAAGGCATTGAGATCATCAAGGATACGTATCTTGCCACCAAATGCGATTATTTTATCGGCAACGGCTATTCCAATGTTTCATTCTTCGTCAACCGGCTGAAGGATTGGCCGGAGAGCCACATCAAGCTGTTCTACAGAACGCTCAAGCAAGACAAGAAGAATACCCGGAAAAGAGCAAGAGCCGAATTGGCCACCAAACATCATCGGGCCAAGCTGCGCCAAGCTCATTATCCAAGTCTGTACGGAGGTGATAACCAGCATGAGCAGTGACCGATTTCTCCTGATCAAGCCGTGGGGGTACAGTATTTGGGCGGATGTGGATCATGTCGTGGGGCAGCTGCTGGTTGCAGAGATTACGGGCCGGACACCGATTGTCTACTGGGGCATGGACAGTCTGTATTCCGAGTCAGTAACACAAAATTCGTTCGAGCTGTTCTTCGAGCCCATCAATGAGCATATGCCCCATGAAGCCGTCCGGTCCGATTATACGTACTACCCGCCCATCTGGAAAAGTCATACCGTTCTGATGGAAGACCCGGATAGATTGAAATGGACACACCGGGAGTTAGAGGACATGATCGCTACCGACGCCAACGTGCTGGTCAGCGATGTATATTACCATGTCAGCGCCATTGTGCCCTGGATTCCCGAGCGCCATCCTTTATACGGCAAAACACCGCATCAATTATACCGCTATCTGTTCGACAAATACATTAAAATCCAACCCGGTATTATTGAAGAAGCCAAGCAATTTGTCTATGCGAATCCGCAGTTCCGTGATGAAAAACCAATCCTTGGCGTGCATATCCGGGCCAACGGCCTCGTCAGTGAAATTGGGCAGATTTATAATCTCAACGATTTCTACCATCCGAATATATGGAGTTTCATGAGCAACTTCGAATGCCGTCACATGTTCCTCATCACCGACCATTACAAGTTCGTCCGCCAATTCCAGAAAATATATGACAAGTACGAAACGTTAATTGTGAGCGACAGCCGAAAAGCATTCTTCAAAGGCAGAGTTCATCCGAACCGGTCCAACTATCCCAACAAGCGCCATAAAGGAATTGAACTCATTAAGGACACCTCGGACATTATTAAAGATACGTATCTTGCCGTACAATGCGACTATTTCATTGGCAATGGCTATTCGAGCTTGTCGAATACGGTGCTCAGGATGAAGGATTGGCCGGAGAAAAATATCAAGCTGCTGTATTGAACGAGGGAAAGAGCGCAGCCTACATTGACCGTTTGCCGGCATAACGCCGGTGGAGCGGTCTTTTGTTTTTTTCTGAAAAAGCGGCCCTTGCATCTCCCAAGGTTTTGCTTTATTCTATTTATGAAAATAATTTTCTTTATTTTATATAAAATAATAAAAATAATTTCAAAAATCGTATTGGAATACGAGGTGGGCTGATGACTCCAATTCTGCATGCGCTGGAGCAAGAGAAATCCAAGCTATCCCAAATGGAGCGCAGGCTCGCGGAGCGGATTCTGTCCTCCCCCGGCGAGATTGTCCATATGGGCATCACAGAGCTGGCTGTGCAATGCGGTATCAGCGCCGCGACGATCACACGCTTCTGCAAGGTGTTTCACTTCAAGGGCTTCCCCGATTTCAAGGTGAAGCTGGCGGCCGAAATCGCCCACGGCGATGCAATCCCACCGGAAGGCGGCTCCACTTATCAGGACATTATGGCCGGCAATCCGCTGCCAGTCATCGTGGAGGCCATGCAGGCGAATCACCTTGCCTCCATCCGCGACACGACGGCCCTCCTGGACATAAGGAAGCTTGAGCAGACGGTGGATTTGCTCTGCGGCGCCCGGCGGGTCGATCTGTACGGGATGGCCACCTCGTCGATTGTCGCTCAGGATTTCTATCAGAAGCTGATCCGGATCGGCGTGAACTGCACCGCCTTTGCCGATTCGCACATGCAGATTACTTCGGCCTCCTCCCTTGCGGAGGGGGATGTCGCCTTTGCCATTTCGTACTCCGGGGAAACGCCCGAAACGATCGACGCGCTCGTCTGCGCGAAGAACAGCGGCGCGTCCACCATCTCGCTTACCTCCTATGGAAGCAGCTCGCTTGCCTCGCTCAGCGGGATTTCGCTCTTCTCCTCCTCTCTTGAACAAGGGATGCGCAGGGGAGACATGGCGTCGCGAATCGCCCAGCTTCACATTATTGATATTTTATTTACCGGGATGGTCAGCAAAAGGTTTGGAGAATACATTCCGAAGCTGGAGCAATCCTACAGGAACGTCCGGCAGTTCCGTCACAAACGGGGAGGTACTGAATAAATGAACATTTTCAAGTTTACAAATGACGAAGACTTCGTGCAGACCGGGGCCAACCTGGTCGCCAGCCTGCTGCACAGCAATCCGAAGGCCGTGCTCGGTCTCGCCACCGGCAGTTCGCCCATCGGGGTATATGAACGGCTGGTGCAAATGCACCGCAAAGGCCTGGTCAGCTTCTCAAAAGCATCATCCTACAATCTTGACGAATATGTGGGGCTGCCGGTAGAGCATCCGGAAAGCTACCGCAGCTTCATGAACAAGCATCTGTTCGACCATGTCGACATCGACCTCTCCCGCACCCATGTGCCAAACGGCAACGCCAAAGATCTGGAAGCCGAGTGCCTGGCCTATGACCGGATGCTGGAAAGTGAAGGGCCTGTCGATTTGCAAATTCTCGGCATCGGCAGCAACGGGCATATCGGCTTTAACGAACCGGACGCCAGCCTGAGCAGCGGAACCCATGTTGTTGATCTGCTGCCGGAGACGCGGGAGGCGAATGCGCGCTTCTTCCCTTCCATCGCCGATGTTCCCCGGCAGGCGATTACGATGGGCGTCGGCAGTATCCTGAAGGCGCGGCAAATTCTGCTGCTCGTTCGCGGCGCGGAGAAGGCCGAGGCGATCCGAAACGCGGTGAAGGGGCCGATTACTACGCAGTGCCCCGCCTCCTTGCTCCAGAGCCATCCGAATGTCGTCGTACTGCTGGATGAAGGAGCGGGACAATGGCTGGACTAGGCGCGGACAATAAGCAGCTGCTATACGGCAGGGTGCTGACTCCCGAGGGAGTCAGCGAAGACGGGGTTATCGCCGCAGCGGACGGCAAGATCGTCTACGCCGGCGATGCCAATGGACTGCCCGCTTCCTGCTCAGGCTGGCCGGAAGGCGTCCGGGAACGCGAAGGTCTGCTTATTCCCGGATTTGTCGATGTTCATGTCCACGGGGGCGCCGGATATGACTTTATGTACGCCAGCGCCGAAGCGATCACGGAGATTGCCGGATTTCATGCCGCCAACGGAACAACGACGATGCTCGCGACGACGATGACCGCCTCCAAAGAGGCGATCGACCGTGTGCTTGGCGAGGTTAGCGCCTACCGCTCCGGGGAGATGCCTTACGCGCAGGTGGCGGGGGTTCATCTGGAAGGGCCGTTCATCAGCCCGAGCTGGCCGGGCGCCCAGAACCCCGAGCATATTGTTCCGCCCAGCATCCTCTGGCTGGAGGAATGGGAGCGCAGCTATCCCGGCCTGATCCGCCAGGTTACGCTTGCTCCCGAGCGGGAAGGCGCGACGGAAGCCATATCCTGGCTGCGCGGACGCGGGATTACGGCCGCTCTCGGCCATACCGACGCCGCTTACGAGCAGGTTATCGCCGCTGCTGACGCAGGTCTTAACCAGGCGGTGCATACGTTCAACCAGATGACCCCGCTGCATCACCGCAAGCCCGGAGCGGCCGGAGCGGTGATGTCCGACAAGCGGATTCGGGCAGAGGTTATCGCGGACGGCATTCACGTTCATCCCGCGGCGATTTCCATTCTGGCGCGGCTTAAAGGCCCGGAGGGCTTGATTCTGATTACCGACGCCATGTCGGCCGCTGGCCTCAGCGACGGAGAGTATGCCATCGGCGATCTGCCGGTAAGTGTGCAGAGCGGTGTTGCCCGCCTTCGGGACAACCCGGCTGCGCTTGCCGGAAGCACGCTCACCATGATCAAGGGCTTCCGCTATCTTGTACAGGAGGCCGGTCTGAGTCTTGAGGATGCCTCCCGGGCCGCAAGCCTGAATCCGGCGGTATCGCTCAGTATGGAGGACACCATCGGTTCGCTGGAAGCCGGCAAGCGGGCGGACATTCTGCTGCTTGACGCCGGGCTTGAGCTTCGCGGGGTATGGATCGGCGGACGCTGCCAGAAGCTCTAGCCCTATCTATGTACACGGCATAAACGCAGAGGTTCATTCCTCCAAGGAAGAACCTCTGCGTTTTGCTGTATTATCGGTTCATATTATCCCCGATGCGTGCCGGAAACATGCGCTCCGCCATCACCCGGAATTCATTCACAAAGCCTTGCAGCGGCTGGCCGCTGCGTGCCTGATCAGCATAGCTGTTAACCCGTTGAACGAAATCGGGATTGGCCGAAACGTATACCCGGTCGATACCCGGCGCGTCCTTCTTGATCATGTCGGCAATCTTCGTCTTCACTTCTTTGGACAGCATATCCTCGGCGTTCGCCGCTCCGGTTCCCGTGGTCACCCCGCCGTTGCCGAACATTCCTCCGCGTCCTGGCGCGCCGGTCATTGTACCCGTACCCGTCAGGTTTCTGCCATTATCAGGAGCAATTCCAGTCATGCCGGTTCCCGGGGACAGAGCACCACCGTTGATGCCGTAACCGTTATCGGCGGGAGTTCCCGTTATTCCGGTTCCCCGGGCCTGGTACGGAGTACCGACTCCAGTGCCGTAGCCGGTGCCGTTACCTGTTCCGTAGCCCATGCTGCCCGGCGTCATGTTCGTTCCGGGGACACCGCCGCGGTCTGCGCGAACGCCTCCCGTCACATTATTTTCCAGCGTTACGGCTGCATAAGCGCTGCGGCCTGCGGTAAGCACATTGGCAGTGCGCACTTCCTTCAAGGCAGCGACGCGATCAGCCAGCTGCTGGTTCATATCCAGCCTGTCGATCGTATGCCCCTCCCGGGCCGAATTAACATTCAAGCGGCCATCGTTTACACCCCTTACACCGTCATTCACGCGGCCATCCTGTACGCTCCGTACGCCATAATTCCCCGCCGCATTCTGATTGCCTGCGCAGCCCGCAATCCCGACCATCCCTACCAGCAGGGCGGCGGAGACGGACATGCCGATTCTTGATCGCAACATGCGTTCACCCTCCACTCGTTATGATTGCTGTGTAACAAGTGTTAGGATGGCTTCGCGGCGGGCGGGCTATGCTGAAAGGATTTGGCATCCCTCGACTCTTCTATCCTCCCAGGGAAGCGATCAGTCTGCGCAGCGGCGCGCTGTAGCGCTCTTTCGTCGCGGACACTTCAGCCATAATCTGACGGTGATGCCTGATGGTGCCCATGCCTTCATGACGCCGGTAGCCGGTTAAAGCTTGATTCAGCATCACGGGCGGATATCCGTTCAGAACCGCGCGCAACCACAAATCGTAATCATGCGTGAAGGGAAGCGATTCATTGAACAAGCCGATGGCGCCGAACAATTCATTCTTGATCATAACCGTGCAGCCGTTTACCGGATTGCCCTGGAGGAAGCAGCGCAGGTAATCAAGATGGTTGTCGAACACGGCTCCGGCGTTGAGCTGTACAAGCTGGGATGCGGCATTGATGTAATTGAAGTTGGTGCAGGAAATCAGCAGACGGTTGTGCTCCATGAACAGGGCCTGATTTCTTATTTTGTCGTGGTAAAAGACATCGTCCGAGCTGAGCCAGGCGACATAGTCGCCCGTGGCGTTCAGAATGCCGTGGTTCAGCGCAGAAGCGGTGCCTCCATTCGCTTTGCCCAGATAATGAATATGAGGATGGGAAAGGTACGGGGCGATTCTGTCACTGTGCAGGGTAGAGCCGTCGTTGACGACAATGATCTCATAAGGAGCCTGGGACTGCGACAGCGCGCTCTGGAGCGCCTGATCAATATAAGGACAATTGTAAAACGGAATAATGACCGACACTTTCGCGTTCATGGGGATGCTCCTTTCTGGTTGCTGCTGCGGTAATATTCCAGAATGTCGGCAAGCGAACGCTCCAGTTCCACTTCAGGGCGCCAGTTCAAGACGGAAGCGTGCACAGTGGGGTAGACGGCCTCCGCCTGACTGTCCGGCGCGCCCCGGGTGAAGGCGTCCGCCCGCTTCGGCTCCGCATCCGAGGCGGGGGCGCTCTCTGCGCCTTGACCGGGCGGCGGTCCCCAATGCACCGGCACAGCCGCCCGGGTCAGGCGCAGCATGCGCTCCGCAACCTCGCCCAGGCGGCGCGGCCTTCCCGAATCGATCCGGTACACGATGCCCGGCTCTCCCCGCTTCAGTATGCAGTCGTAGGCGCGGACGGCGTCCCGCACATCAAGAAAATCCCGC
>NZ_ASSC01000604.1 GCF_000520735.1 Paenibacillus forsythiae T98 | reverse complement strand
GCCCCGCCATAACGGCGGGTGCGCCGCTGGTACTCGGCCACGGCCTGATGCAGATGCTCCTTGCCGAATTCCGGCCAGTAAATATCGGTAAACCACAACTCGCTGTAGGCCAGCTGCCAGAGCATAAAGTTGCTGAGGCGCATTTCACCGCTCGTGCGGATTAGGAGATCCGGATCGGGAAGCCCTCCGGAGAGCAGCCGGCTGTCAATCAATTCGGCCGTAATCTGCTCCGGCGATAGCTGCCCGGCAGCAATATCCTTCCCCAAACTGCGCATGCAGTCCTCGATTTCCTTGCGCCCCCCATAATTTAGCGCAAAATTCAGAATAAGTCCGGTATTGTGTTCCGTGCGAAGCACCGCCTCGTCCATCGCTTTACGGGTATACGAGGGCAGCGCTTCGCTGTCGCCCATAACACGCACCCGGACGTTCTTCTCAATCAGTTCGTCCAGTTCGATAGCCAAAAACTCTTCCGGCAGACGCATCAGAAAATCGACTTCTTCTTTGGGGCGTTTCCAATTCTCCGTTGAGAACGCGTACATCGTCAAGAATTCAATACCCAGCTCATCGGCTGCAATCGTAGCGCGCTTGACTGCCTTCATCCCGTTCTGATGACCGACTATGCGGGGCAGCCCAAGACGTTTGGCCCAGCGTCCGTTGCCGTCCATAATGATGGCCACATGCCTGGGG
>NZ_ASSC01000603.1 GCF_000520735.1 Paenibacillus forsythiae T98 | reverse complement strand
GCGGGCGGAGCATCCGCTCGCCGAGGCGGTGGCTGCGGGCGCGGCGGAGAAAGGGCTGTCGCTTGCCGAAGCCGGAAGCTTCGCCAATGTACCCGGACGGGGTATCAAGGCTTCCGTCCAGGGCAGGGAGATCATCGTCGGGACGCGCCGGATGATGGAGGAGAACGGCGCCCCCGCTGCACGCTGGCTTGAAGCCATGAACGAGCTGGAGCAGCAGGGCAAGACGGCGATGCTGGTCGCGGTGGACGGAGTCTGCGAAGGCATCGTGGCCGTCGCGGATACGATCAAGCCGACCTCGCGGGAGGCGGTCGCGGCTCTGCGGCGCATGGGCATCGACGTGGTGATGATTACCGGCGACAACGAGCGGACGGCGCGGGCCATTGCGGCCGAGGCCGGCATTGACCGGGTGATGGCCGAGGTGCG
>NZ_ASSC01000602.1 GCF_000520735.1 Paenibacillus forsythiae T98 | reverse complement strand
TTGCGGCGAATCCTCCGTTCGCCCGTTTCGAGCCGTTATCCTGGACGATCAGCCACAGAAGACCCGTCTCCGTCATTTCATAGCCTGTCCCCACGGTCCAGTGATAGTCGTACGCATAGCCCCCTAACCAGCGCAGAGAGAACCATTTGTCGAACTTCACCGCTACCGGTCGGCCCGCGTCGATTTCCGACTTGTACAGGGAGAAATCATTGAAGCGCCGCAGCAAGACCGTCGCAGAATTTCCTAGGGAATCGCGGAGATACGCCTGAAGGCCGCTGGCGAAGCCGCGCGCGCTCATCCCCCATGGGCGTCCTCTGTATCTGTTGTACAAATGATTGATATGCTCCGCCTTCGAGCGGAAACGCTTCTTGCCGATCATATCCGGCTTCCCCAGCCTCCTGCCCCAATATTCCGTGATCGCGGCCATCGTGGAGGGGCCGCAGGCGGACGAGGCTGACCGGACACCCGGCTCCCATTGCGTGTACGGCTCCAGATTGAGTTTTTTTCCGGTTACCAGGGCGTCCTCCCCCTTTCTGCCGCAGAGCTGCCGAGCGCCGATTGCCGATTAATGAAGAATCCTCTATATCCAGTGTACGGTAACAGGGAGACAAACATACAAGGGAATACACGCTATGCATGCGAAAGCACCCGTAATCGATGGTTTCGATCCATGATTCGGGTGCCGCATGTAATGTGCAGAAGACCGTATGAGTGCAGGTTCTGGCGTAAGAGGTCGTGAATTGCCGTCCATCAGGCCCGGGGGACAGGTCAGCTGCGGGTCTGCGCTCCTCTAAGCTCCCGGATGCCTCTGAGATAGCCGCTGCTTGCCTCTTTCCGGCGCTTAAGAGCCGTCTCCGCGTATAGAAAGCTGGCCGTCCACAGCAGCATGGCATAGCGGAAAGGCGTTATCCCGGTTCTGAGCTTCAGCAGCTCGTAGTGGTTAATCACCTTGGTATAAGCGACCTGCTCTTCCTTGTCTCTGGAGGCCGGCGATCCATAGTGCACCAGCTTAAGCTCCGGGTTCACAATCATCGGCCCGTGAAGCCCGGCCAAGTAAGACAGATACAGGTCTTCGCCAAGACTGTAGCCGTTCAGCCATTCAACCGGCTCTACATCCCGCAGCGCCGACTTGCGGAAGCACATATTGCATCCATGAAGAAACTCGGTCCGGAAGCTCCGCTTCTGCCGGTTCCACAAATTCATGGCGGAGGCGAACCCGCTGTAGGACAGCTTTCCGGGGGCGAAGCGGCTTCGGCCGCTTACCAGCATAAGCAGTCTGCCCTTCAGGGAGCAGGAGAAGCTCTGGTCTACCCCGCCGACGCCGACCGCATCAGGATAGCGTTCAAAGGTCCGCAGAAGCACGGCCAGATAATCCGCTTCCAGCTCCACATCGTCATCGAGGAACAGAAGGGTCTCATACCGGGCGGCATGGGTCGCATAAATCCGCGATTTAATGAGACCCGCTTCCTCCCGTTTCTTCCGGTGATAACCCAGCTCCATGCCGGAAGGTATTTCGCTTCTGACCTCTTGCAGCCAGGATTCCTGCGTATCTCCGTCGTCAATGATCAGAATTTCAACCGCCAAACCGGCAATACCCTGCTGTCTGAATATCGACTTCAGGCATTTCCGCAAATCCTCATGTCTGTTCCGGGTGCAAATGGCAATCGATAACGTCAGCGAGCCGCTCAAGCTCCCACCCCTTCTCCCAAAAATGAATTATAGACGGACTGTTCTTTCAGACTGCGTTATGGCTTCTGCCCGACGAAATTTCGACCTTTTCCACAATTTTTTTGTATTTACCCTTTATTGTACGGGTTGAAACGCAGCCTGCAAGTTTTTCTTAAATTTAATTCATTTTCAGAAAGAACAGAAAGCGGATTCTATTTCCTTGAGGGGGGTGATTGCTGTGCCCGGCGGTAAGCCATCACCTTGCGGTACATGGTTTTATCCTTAAGCTGATTGAAAATGTACGGGTCCGGATTCGTGTTGACCTCAATGATCCATGGAGTCAGGGCACGGTCCAGACCGATATCAACCCCGAGCTGCTTGAATCCCAGATAATTTTTCTTGTAGAAATTCCCGATGTCTTTTCCGAGCTTCCGCAGACGCTTTAGCGTTTCAGCCTGAAGCGCGTCGTTCATATGCGGAGCGAGCAGCTTCTCCACCGCCGTCGGCTTGCCGCCAGCATGGTAGTTCGTAACCACCTTTCCCTTCCCGGCTACCCGGCCGATCAGCCCTGTCGTTTCCCAGACTCCACCTGGACCGCGCTGGACCATGACGCGGATATCGAAACGCCGGCCCCCCGCTTTCAGCAGATCGATTCCTTTTTGAATCAGGTACTTGCGGCTGCGGGTCAACCCCTTGAGCGAGGAATAGAACGCCTCAAAGGCGTTGAAGGTTCTCTGCCTGGTCCCGCTCTGATACCAGTACGCGGCTCCCCCTTTACCGAAGCGGCGCTCCGCCCGGATGACACCGTTTCCGTAGGTGCCCACCTCCGGCTTGATATACACCATTCCGTATTTGTCCAGCATTCTCTTCGCATTCTCGCGGGTCAGTCTTGCCGTCTCTGGAATCAGCGCCGAAATTTCCGGGCTGCGGAGCAGCACCTTTGTCTTGATCCACTTGCTTGTCAGTGTCGATTTGACCTTCATCCTTGCCTTCCACACTCCTGTCCGCTAAATTCCTGCCGAAGCATGATCTACACAAGGTAAGCTATGCTTCGGCGGCAGCTTTCGCATTGGATAGACGCCGCTCTCCGGCAAAGAAAGTGTCTCCCGGCGGGACATCGGCATATAGTGCAAGGAAGAAAGAACGTCCGCTGCTCGGGAAAGGAGACTGACGATGAACATCTGCATGATAGCGCCGGGACGGTTTCCGCTTCCGGGCAGCGGTTCCGTGGAAATCTGTATCTGGGAGACGGCCAGGCTGCTTGCCCGCCGCCACCATGTCACCGTAATCAGCCGGATCATGCCGGGACTCCCCGGCCTGGAAGCCCGCGAGGGCGTCAGGCTGCTTCGCCTGCCTGCGGATACGCCCGGCCTCTACCTTGCCGAAGCGCTCAAAGCCCTCCGGGAGGAGGCGTATGAGCTTATTCAGGTTGACAACCGGCCGCATGTGATGGCAGCCGTGAAGCAGGCCTTCCCCCATATTCCGGTCGTATTGTTCCTGCATTCGCTGACCTTTGT
>NZ_ASSC01000601.1 GCF_000520735.1 Paenibacillus forsythiae T98 | reverse complement strand
GCGTATGCAAGAGATCCATAAAATCGCGCACCAGCTCGCGGGGCGTCAGCAGTTCATCCGCTCCCAGCCTAGATGATGCCTCCTCCATAAAGTGCACAAGCTCATCGTCGGTCAAGACCGGCTCATAGCCGTAATGCAGCGCATGGATATCCCGCAGCCTTTGCAGCAGAACGAGAATTTCTTCGGCGGACAGCATGTCGAGCGGAATGATCGGCCCCGAAAAAATGCCCGGAGCGGCGAAGCCGTACCGTCCCGCTGCAAGTCTGGACCGCAGCGCCTCGTAGCTGAACAGACCCCGGCGGTGATCCTCGACAAATTGCGGCGTTCCGCCGAGAAATATCCCCAGATGCTCCGCCTTGCCCTGCATCGTATCGTTGAACATGGTCAGCAGCTTCTCGTAATTACTCTGTCTGGATACGCTGTTCGTAATTTTATACAAATTGACGCCTTCATCAATGAACAGCAGCAGCCCCTTGTACCCGATGGCGGCGGAAAATTCCGCCCACAGCTTCATATAATCGTACCAATTGTCGTCATCGATGATGACGCCGACGCCCAGCGCCTTGCGGGATTCCGTGCGTGTGGCGAACTCGCCGCGAAGCCAGCGCAGCGCGTCCTGCTTCAGATCCTCGTCTCCCAGCTTATGGCCGTTCCAGTACGCCGCCAGCACTTTGGCGAAGTCGAAGCCGTGCACAAGACTGCGCATTTCCGAAGCGACCGCATAAATCTCCTTCTCGACCTCGGCGGCAAAAGAGGGATTCCGGGGGTCCATCCCCTGTTCCCGCATAACCTTCTGTTGCAAGGTGGAGATCCATTTCTGCAGCACGGCTTCCAGCGCTCCGCCGTCCGGGCGGGTGCGGGTGGACAAGTGGCTCATAAGCTCCTTGTAGGTGGCCAGGCCCTGCCCTTTGGTGCCGACCAGCCTGCGCTCGGGCGACAGGTCCGCATCGGCAACCGCGAAACCGCGGTCCATCGCGTAGTTGCGGATCATCTGCAGCAGAAAGCTTTTGCCGCTGCCGTATTTGCCCGTAATGAGCTTGAAGGCAGCGCCTCCTTCGGCAATATTGTCAAGGTCGCGCAGAATCGATTCGATCTCCGCGCGGCGGCCGACGGCGACATGCTCCAGTCCGATGCGCGGGACAACGCCTGCCGTGAGGGAATTGACCAGCGCCGTTGTCATTCTTTTCGGTATTTTAAGTTCATTCATGCCAAGTCTCACCTCTTCAAGTAATGCAGCATGGATGCATATTCAGGCGAGAGCTGTTCGCCGTCGATTAGCAGGTCGCCAAGCAGATCCATTGCGATTTCGTTGATTTCGTCAATCAGCAGGTCAGGCAGCGCTCCGTGGGCGGCGGCCAGCCTGTGCAGCGCGCCAGGACCCTCCGGTCCGGAGAGCGCCAGCACAGCTTCACGCTGCAAGGGACTGAGCGTATCGGCCAGAGCCTCCCACTCATTTCCCGCTGCTGCTCCCGACATTTGCGGTTTATCGGAGGCTGGCTGGAGTTCATCTATGGCTCCGCTTCCTTTGGGTTTAACCGCACCTGCCTCACTTGCGGCACCTCTGTCCGATGGCTGAAGCTCCCCTGCCGGCTTCCGCTCTTCCCGAATCATTGTCTCATAGCCAGCAGAGTTCACGGCTGTTCCGGGTTCATTCCCTTGTTCCTTGCCCTCCCAAGGGCCAAGCTCCGGCTCTTCCACCGTCAGCAGCTGGCGGACAACGTCCGAATCGCTGCGCAGCTGCTCCAGTCTGTCCTTGTCTATGACAATATCCGGCCCCCTGTCTTCCCGTTCCGCCTTGCGGAATTCCCGTTCAAGGAATTTGCCGACAAGCTCCTCGATGTCCTTATCCATTTGAATCCCCTTCAGGCGGCCCCGAAAGTCCATCAGCGCCCGAAGCTTGTTCTCCGTCAGCCGGAACAGCCGGGTAATCAGGCTCCGCAGCGGAGGCGATTTGCTGATGCGGACGACAGGAACGAGAACGGAATAACCGTACAGGGAAATATCATAGACGGCGCTGCGGAATAAATAGCGCTCTCTTGTCACCGGGGGGCCCGGGAGGAACATTTCAAGCAGGGACGCGCCGTGCTTGCGCTTGACATAAGCGTTGACCAGAGCGACAACCTGCGGAACAAAGCGTTCCAGCGCTTCATTTCCGGGACCCGCATAGAATTTCGACTTGGTTATATCATAGTCCGACAACAGGAACAATGCGGGCAAAGTCAGCTGCTCCGGAACCGAGGCAAGGCAGCGCATCAGCTCCAGCTCCGCCAGATCACCGCCCAGCCCCTTGGCCCGGAGGACAATATAGCGCAGCGAAATATCCAGCTCATGGACAAAGGAGAAATCCGCGATCCAGCCTCCGAGATAGTGATCCAGACGTTTGAAGGCGCCCCGGTAAGCTTCCCATAATCCGCATAGCTGCTCATACCCGTGTTGCGGCGTCTCCCAGCCGACACCGTTGATCAGCTCGTACACATGCAGGAATATATAAGACAGATCCGTTTCGGGATAACGCCCCTGACGCACTTCATTCCGCCAGTAAAAGTACCATTTCGTCTGCGGACCGGTCATGTGCCCGTAGGTTGGCCAGTAACTCTTGAACTTGACAAATTCCGCCGACGTCTCGGCATAATCGGCCAGCTCTCTCGCATGCTCTACGAACTGGCTTTCCGTCGTGGTGGGCCGGGGGGCGGAGGCCTGCTCGATATCTGTTACGGGTCCGGCTGACGGGTACATCTTCCGTTCCATTGCAGACCGGCTCGTTTGGGGCGATATCTCCCCGCCTTCCTCATCATGCTTCTTTCGGGACTCAGACAGCGACGCGGTCTGCTTCCGCCCCTCAGCTGACAACACAGTATCGTCTCTATGAGGAACGCTCGCGCCCGCATGTCCCTTTCGCTGTTCTTTCCTGCCGCCGGGAAGCTCCAAATCCCACAGCTTCAGCTGCTCCGGCTTTTCGGGCACGTTCCGGCTCGCCGTCAACCTGCGTTTCCTGTCCGCTTCTGCCGCCCGTTTCGCCTCCTCCGCCCGAACCGCTTCGCGCGGCGGAACCGCCATATTTTGTTCATCGCCTTCCCAGATCAGCTCCGAGAAATGCGGCTTATTGTCATAGCTCATCGATCCATCCCGCTCCATTGCGGCAGCCCAGCTTCGGGAACCGCCCATTTTGTTCCTCCCATTATAGCATGAAGGTCATATGATATGCCTCCTACCATGGGAACGTTTATTCGGATTATACTAAGCTCAGATGAAAAAGGAGCGATGATGATGGCGGAACAACTGAAAAACCTGATCCTTGCTTATAAAGCAGACCCTGAATCCGTATATAACACCTGGTTTATCAATAATGAAGAACGATTGAAAGCTTTTCGCACAATTAAATCCGGTGTAGGCCAAACAGTCGAATCGATTGAACGCGGCGTATTCGGCAGCGACTTCAAAGGCTCTCCTCTTGAAGCGGTAGTTACGGCGATTGCCGAGCAGAAACAGGTATTCGACGGTGCGGCTCATGCCTTTTACTGGAAGCCCAAGCTGAGAATTCCCGATATATATGAACATGAAGATAACAAGCGGTCCTTTGGCCTTTTTTTGAGGCAGTGCGCGACCGCCACACAGGAGAGACAAATTCTGCAAGAGATTGTCAGGCTGGATCAGTTGAAAATAAAAGGACTGGGACCGGCAACGGCTAATATTTTGTACTTCCTGCATCCGACACTGTTTCCCCCATTCAATACAAGCATTGTCCGGGGGTTTAACCAAATAAGCGGCAGCAAGCTGAAGCTGGGCTCTTGGCCCGCTTATCTGGTAATGAGAGACCGGATGCTAGAGTGGAATTTTCATCACAGAGATTCGTTATCCAAGGATTTGGGAGCGCTCGCCGGACTGTTGTTCGAGATCGGAAGCGCTCGTTTGATTCCGGAGACGGCTCTCGAATCGGGGATTGACCATTCAGCCGCCGTTTCGGCGGACCGCATCAAATCGTTTGAAAAACGGCGACGGGAAATCGCGGAGGACATTAATGAATCGGAGGAGCACAGCGAGATGCAGCATGCGCTAGCCCAGCTTGGACGGTCTCTGGGTTACCGTGTCTGGATTGCGCAGAACGATCACCGGCGAATTTGGAAAAATACATGTCTAGGCGAATTCTCCGATCCGGCATTGGAGCTTCCGGGAATTGATAAGCCTGTGCGGGACACCATTGCGCTTATTGACGTACTTTGGTTGAATGCTGCGGGTGATATCGTATGCGCCTTTGAGGTCGAGAAGAGCACTTCCATTTATTCGGGAATACTGCGGCTTCAGGATCTATCCCTGGCTCTCTCCGCACACGACACCCACTTATACTTAATCGCTCCCGGCAAAAGAGAAAAGGAAATCAAAGCCCAGTTGTCCCGTCCTGTCTTCCGTCAAAAGCAATTCCGCAATATCTCGTATATTTTATTTGACGAACTGCGGCAGAACTGCGAAGCGATGTGCCGATTCGGCAGCGATGCCTCAGTTCTTGAAAAAATATGCAAACAAGCGGATTTTACATAAAATCACAGCAGATCCACCCCCTTCGTTTCCCTGCCCAGGAACAGCACCGCTGCGGCGCCTGCGATAATCGTGGCGAAGAACAGCAGGAAAATGGATGAGATCCCGGCGGACTGCTTGACGAGCACACCGACAAGCAGCGGAGCGATAATGCCGCCGATCCGGCCAAAAGACGCAGCAAGACCGACTCCCGTTGAACGGACAGACGTAGGATACAGCTCCGGCGTGTAAGCGTACATTCCGCCCCAGGCTCCGAGATTGAAGAACGAC
>NZ_ASSC01000600.1 GCF_000520735.1 Paenibacillus forsythiae T98 | reverse complement strand
CGGCGCCTCCGGCGCTTGCCACGGGATTATTCCCGGCTCCCGCTCCGGGATTAACGCCGGGCAGGCCGCCGAAGCCTCCTGCGGCGTTCGGTCCCTGCCCGGCGGCCGCCCCTCCGCCCGAAGGCAGCGGATTTACCGGCGAGCCGGAGCCGCCTGAAGCGCTGCTCACCCCGGCTGCACTTAACCCGGCACCGCCTCTTGGCGCCGGAGCGGTCGCCGCGTCGTACTTCTCCGGGTCAAACACGAAGGTGAAGGACAGTGTCTGCGGCTCCGCGCCGGTACGCTCGACGAAGCTCCAGTAATACGGCCGGTCGGT
>NZ_ASSC01000599.1 GCF_000520735.1 Paenibacillus forsythiae T98 | reverse complement strand
CGGCCCGCCGTGGCATCATCGGCGGGCTTGATGGCGACGTGAACCGTAAAGTCGCCCGTTCCGAGCTGGGCCGTAATAGCCGTGCCGTCAAGTACGCTCAGCGGCAGCGAGTAGGAGGCGCCGCCTGTGTCGAAGGTCAGCACGAGCTGAGGTTCCGCCGCTGCCCGCTGAATCAGCGCGCTGCCCGGAAGCGTAACTTCCGCGCCGCCTGCGGAGGAGGCGACAGGAATGACCAGCTCGCTGCTGCCGGGAGGCAGAGCCGCCAGACGCTGCGTCAAATCTTCCGCCGTCAGGGCCGTGACCTGGGCCGGCGGCGCCGAAGGCGCCGGCGCTGTTATGGTCCCGCTGCCCGTCGGCGTATCTACGGCGTTCTTCGCATCGGTGATGCGGCCTTCAAGGCCGATGTTCACCTGGCCGATTTTGCCCAAATATTCGTCAAATACCTCATAATCGGGAACGTACAGCTCATAATAGCGTCCATCCGCCTTGGCCTCCGCCAGCGCCCGGTAGAAGTCGCCGCCTCCGGCCATGAAGGAGTTCGTAGACAAAATATAATAGCCGCCCGGATCAACCGGCGCGTAGCTGCCATTTGGCTGCTTGATCTCCACCGATACGATCCGTTTGCCTTCCTGCTTGACCTCATTGGTGGCGGGGTCGACGATTTCCGGCTGCTTTGCCGAATTGAAGGTGTACCGCATTCCCGAAACTTGCGGGAACCGCCCCTGATCGGCTTCCAGTCCGCTGACGCCGTTCTCCAGCGATGAAATGATCTCGCGCCCCGTAACCTTGAGAGCGACAAGGCTGTTGTTGAACGGGAGGGTCGTCAGCACTTCGCCGAGCGTAATATCCCCCTGATTAATCGGCGCCCGGATGCCGCCGCCGTTCTGAATGGACACAAAGCCATTAATGGAAGAAAGCTCGGACGATGAGAGCAGTTTGCTGACCAGTTCCTTTGACTTGCTGTTGATGCTGTCCGCGATCAGGTTACCAAGCGGTATTTCTTCCTGCCGCGCCACGCGTACCATTTTACCGTCGATCATACGGTGAGTGTACAGATCGGTGTAGGTATAGCCGACGACGGTCTGACGGATGGTTTCAAGCTGCGCATCGTACGGGGCGAGCATCGATTTCGCTTCGGCGTCCTCCGCGTATTTGGAAACGTCAAGCAGCCTGCCGGAGAAGCTTGTCAGCTGGCCGTCCGTGTTGAAAGAGACATCCAGCTCCCCGAGATTCTGTCCGTATTCGCCCGTCTGCACAATCAATGTCGTGTCCCCGGTGCTTCCGTGCGGAACCTCCACCGGAACATTCAGCTTCGTGTGAGTATGGCCGCCAACGATAATATCAATTGCGGGCACCTCCACCGCGAGCTGTTGGTCAATGTTATATCCAAGGTGGGAAAGAGCGATTATTTTGTTAATGCCTTTGGCTTGCAGCATGGCTACTGCCTTTTCTGCGCTGGTCTTGTAATTTTCGAATGTGATGTTGTCGCCCGGCGACGATAGTCCCAAGGTTTCCTCCGTGGTCAGGCCGATAATGCCGACCTTCTCGCCGTAGACATCCTTGATGACAGTGGGGTAAATATTGCCGTTTATAGCGGGGGTATTGGAGTCGCCGATCAGGCCGGTTTCATTGTGATACAGCCCGGCAAGCTCGCTGCCTTTCGTTGTAAAATCGATGTTGGCGCTGACGAACGGGAATGCGGCCCCATCCATGAAGGTTTTTAACACGGGAAGTCCTTTGTCGAATTCATGGTTGCCGAAAGTCATGGCGTCGTAGCCGATGTAATTCATGAACTCCAGGTCGGCCAAACCTTCGAATTTGGTAAAATACAGCGTTCCGGAGAAGACGTCGCCCGCATCCAGCAAAATCGTATTGCCGGTGCGCTCGCTCTTGATCGCCGAAATCCGCTTGGCCACATATTCAAGATGGCCGTGGGTGTCGTTCGTGTGCAGCACGCGCAGCTTGAAATCCTGGTCGGTGTAGGTAGCCAACTGCACGGTTTCCGCATCCGGAACAGCAGCAGGCTTGTCCGCCTGCGCTGCGCTGGCCGCATAGGCTTGTCCGCCGCCGAAAGGGACGGCCGGGAACAGGGCGGTGAGCAGCAGGGCCGCCGTCAGCAGGAGACTGTACGACTTCTTACTTTGAGAAGAAAAGTTCATGTAATCTTAACCTCCTACTATATAAGTTGCAAGAATATATTTAATTATAATAGTGATAATCCGAATTTTTGGCAATTACTCGCGAAAAATTGTTAGCGGAGCACAAATTGATAGAGAGATTTCCCAAAAATATTGAACAAAACGGCCCCGCCCCTCGCTGGATTGGCGAAGGGCGGGGCCTCTGGTTTACCCGCCGTCAATCAAGTGTTGGAGCGGGAATAACCTCCCGTCCATCCATGTATTTACGCAATGCCTGCGGAATATAAATCGAGCCGTCCTCTTGCTGGTGGTTCTC
>NZ_ASSC01000598.1 GCF_000520735.1 Paenibacillus forsythiae T98 | reverse complement strand
ATCCCCCCCCCTGCCAGTGGCCCGCGAAGGCAACGCCGATTGAGCTGATAATGCCGACGATTGCTGCGACTTTGAAAGACTTCTTAAAGAACTCCACATCCTGCTTTCTCAGCAGCTTATACGCACTGACACCGATAATCAGAAAAGCTCCGGTTGCGAAAGCGCCCAGCACCGTATGCGGGAACTCGACGAGAAGCTGGCCGTTGGTGATTAGCGCGAAGAAATCATTCATCTCCGCCCGCCCGTTGTTGACGGTAAACCCGACAGGGTGCTGCATAAATGAGTTCGCCGCCAGAATCCAGAAAGCAGACAGCGTGGTCCCAATCGACACAAACCAGATCGCGAGCAGATGGATCTTCTTGGAGACCTTCTCCCAGCCGAATATCCAGATTCCGATAAACGTCGATTCCAGGAAGAACGCGAGCAGTGCTTCAACCGCAAGCGGCGCCCCGAATACGTCTCCGACAAAGCGCGAGTAATCCGACCAGTTCATGCCGAACTGGAACTCCTGCAAAATCCCGGTAACCACCCCGATCGCAAAATTCACGAGAAAGAGCTTGCCCCAAAATTTTGCCATTCGTTTGTATTCTTCGTTGCCGCTGCGGACGTACATAGTCTCCATAATCGCGATGATGAATGCCAATCCGATCGTTACCGGCACAAAGAAAAAGTGAAAAATCGTTGTCGACGCAAACTGCATGCGCGACAGCATAACTGTGTCCATGTTCTCCCTTCCTTCTCCCGTTTAGTTGCTTACTATTTTGTCAAAATTTTAAGAGGTCGATTGTGATGTAAGTCACAACTATAATCATTATTATCGGCAAAAATCAATAAATTTGTGACATTAATCACAAAATCTTTGACAAAAGCAAAAAAAAATAAGACGGTTTTCCCGTCTTAACTGCTTCTCAATCTATATTGAGGCGGTTTCCCATCAAGCAATGAACATCGCCTTCTTTAGCGTTTGGGGATTGCTGCTGAGTTAAACAGCTGGGGAAGCATTCTCATATCCTGCTTCATCGGCGCATTGCAGAGCGGACAGCTTGGCGCAGCATCAAACGTAAAATTATCTCTCATCCATCCGTTGCAATCGTCGCTTGTGCAGGACCATACGGCGGTATTCTCTTCCGGTATTTCTTCCAGGGGTTTCTTCCGGTAGTTCATGGCCGTTCCCTCCATTTCTCTCCATGCAAAGTATGGTTGGTTGGTAAAAAAAGACCGTCCCGATGGTTTAAGCGGGACGGTGTTTCGAATTCTACAGTTTTACAACGTTCTCGGCTTGCGGTCCGCGGTTGCCTTCAACAACGTTGAATTCAACGCGTTGGCCTTCGTCCAACGTTTTGAAGCCATCGCCGACGATTGCGCTGAAATGTACGAATACGTCGCTTCCGCCTTCAACTTCGATGAAACCAAAGCCTTTCTCTGCGTTAAACCATTTAACTGTACCTGTTTGCATTGGTGTATGCCTCCAAAAAATAAATTAACATGTTAGTTTTATCTTTGAACAAAGAAAAAATTCACACATTGAAAAAAGTTGTTCCAGCCAACTTGACAACTCTTTTCAATGTGAAAATTCAGGCCCCAAATTAAATTATGATTAATATCATAGTAGCACACGGCAATAGCAAAGGCAAGTTGAGCACCCGGAAATTCCCCATATTTTTCCGCAAAAGGCTGACTCTCTAAATGTACAGCCAGCCTTTCCCATTAAAGCTTTATTATTATATCCTGCCTCCGCCGGAATTATTCCTCCGGCTTCTCTTTCAGTATGACGGTAACTTCCTGCTGCACGCCATGACGATAGAAGGTAATGACCAGCGGATCGCCGATCTTGGTCTCGTTGTAGAGGTACTTGCGCAAGCTCAGCGTGGAATCGATAGCCTCGCCGTTAAACTTCGTAATGACATCGTTCAGCTTAAGCCCCGCTTCCTTGGCCGGACCGACGGCATCGAGGACGACAACGCCTTCCTTGACGCTGCCCGGCAAATCAAGCGCTTTGCGTTGATCCTCAGCAAGCGGAACATACGGATTATTCAAATCAATGGAGTATACGCCCAGGTACGAGCGCGCGATTTTCCCTTTCAGGGACAGCTCCTCCGCAATCTTGCTGACATGATTGGCCGGAATGGCGAACCCGAGTCCTTCCACGCCGGCGTCGGAAATTTTCATCGTGTTGATGCCGATGACCCGGCCGTTCAGATCCACAAGCGCTCCGCCGCTGTTGCCCTCATTGATGGCCGCATCGGTCTGGATAACCTCCTGCTCCCAATCATAAACGCCGTCCTGGTTAAGGGATACCGGAATGCTGCGATTCGTGTAGCTGACAATCCCCGAGGTAAGCGTATCGCCAAGGCCAAGCGGATTGCCGATCGCAATCACCGTTTCTCCAAGCTGAAGCTTTGACGAATCTCCAAGCTGCGCGGTGGTGTTGATCCCCCCGCCGTCAATGGAGAGGACCGCGATATCGCTGACCTTGTCCGCGCCTACAAGCTCCGCTTTGCGGGTCTCGCCGCTCACCGTAACAATTTCAAGCTTGCTTGCCCCGGAGATTACATGGTTATTGGTTATAATGAATGCCTTATTGCCGGTCTTCTTATAGATCACACCCGATCCGAGCGCCGACTCATCCGGGGTGTCTTTCGTTTCCTCTTCTTTATGATTGATTATGCTGACAACCGCCGGACGAACGGTGGCCGCCGCCTTGATAATCCGCTCATAAGGATCGCCGCTGCTTGGCGTCACATTCTGGATGAAGGCAGGGACAGCGCCTGTCTTATGGGAAAGCTGGCCTGTAACGAGACTGAACAGCAGAACGGCGACGACTGCGCTGATCAGGGAGGAAATCGCAGACACCTGCATCGTGGACAGGCTCCGTCCTCTGAAGCTTCTCGACCAGCGGCGGGACATGGGGGGCTTGGAGACTTTTCGTTCTCTCCGTCTGGATACCTTGGTTGAATAGAAATCATCGTCAAACAGTCCCAATCTGTCATCCTCTCCCTTCTTTAACTCGCGCCTGACCAATAGGCCACTCTGCCTGCGGCATCCTCTCACTTCCAGACTGCAGCTTATGCCAAAAGGTTCCGCCTGCATGGGCATTCACTATAAAGATCTTTACTCGTCCAGGCAAGCACTCAATCTCTGAATAATGGAATACTTTGCGGCCTGCCAGACTATAATACTAGAAAGGCGACCGGCAAAGCTGGCCGCTTTGCTCTCCTATTGTACCATAGCGACGAGGGCGATAACGTGTTCTATCCCAATAAAAAATACAGTTAGCGGCAGGAGGCATAACTATGGATTCTTTTGCTTCAAGCATGGATTTGGCGCAGTTCATCGGCAAGCTCGGCGATCTGAAAGACGAACACTATCATATGACACTCGCTCTGACCGCAGCCGTAGAGCTGCTGATAGACAAAGGATTAATTACGCGCCGGGAGCTTGAGGACAAAATGTCGGAGCTTGACTCTCTTATGATTCGCTCACCGTATCCCATGGCGTAGGCCGGTCATAATAGGTGTCGCAGAGCCGGAACTCGCTGTCTTTATAGAAGCAGCCTCTGTCTTCCATCGCGCCGCGAACCGACATTCTGGCAAGCTCGATCATATTGTGATCCCGGCTGAGATGGGCCAGATAGGTCCGCTTGGTGCGTCCGGTCAGAATCTCGCTAAGCGCCGCGCCCGCCGCATCGTTGGACAGGTGGCCCATATCGCCGAGTATCCGCCGTTTCGTATTCCACGGATACCGCCCCATCCGCAGCATTTCGATATCATGGTTGGCCTCCAGCACCAATACGTCGGCATCCGAGATAGCCGCTCTAACCTTGTCGCTGACATAGCCGAGGTCGGTGGCCACGCTGAGCTTCTCCTTGCCTTCATAGAAGTTGTAGCCGACCGGCTCGGCGGCATCGTGGGAAATGGCGAAGGATTCCACCCGCATATCTCCAAAATCTCTGGACTCACCGGTCTCCAGAACGAGCCGGTTATGCTCCTCGATCTTCCCGACCCCCTTCTCAATGGCGTTCCATGTGCTGCTGTTGGCGTAGATCGGCAGATTGAATTTGCGGGCGACCGCCCCGAGACCCTTGATATGGTCGGAATGCTCATGCGTGACGAGTATCCCGTCAATCTCCTCGCCCCCCAGCTCGCGCATCGCCAGCAGCTCCTCAATCCGCCGCGCGCTTAGACCCGCATCGATCATCAGTGTCGCTCCGCCGCCCCGGACAATCGTGGCATTGCCGGTGGAGCCGCTCGACAGCACCGTAAATGAAATCCCCATATCTCCTGCTCCTCTTTTTCGAAATCCGTTAGTTCACTCCGCTGTCTTGGGACTGATAATATCGGCGCTGATGCCGTTGACGTAATAAGATTTGCCGTCCTCCAGCAGAAAGCGCCACATCGGCGCCGCCACCTGGCTCTCGGAATTGAACAGTTCCCCGTAATAACCAAGCTCGATCTCCTTGACCGCAGCGCCCTGCGGGAAGAACTTCTCGATCAGACTCCCCAGCGCCTTCGAAGCCGGCAGCACCTTCTGTGCTTTGCCTTTTCCGCTTTCCCCGATATCAATCTGCGGCTGCCGGTAGGCGACGATTCTCTGATTGTTGTAGACCAGCTCCAGCCTCACGCTGAACAGCGGCCATTTGCCGTCGACCAGAGGATGCAGCACGAACTTGCCGACCTCGCTTTCCAGAGGATCAAACCGGTAATTTTCGATGTCCGGGATTTGGCTCTTCAGCTCTCTGCTCAGCTCGGTGAAGGAAAAGATCAATTTGCTGTCAACTGGCCGGGCCAGCTGAACCGTCCCGTCCCCCTCACCGGCCGAATAGCGGTACGTAATATCGGGAAGCTGGGGGGTGGCCGCCGGAATAGGGCACAGAATTCGGATATCCTTCTGCTCCATAATCTGCTGGGCTGGGCCGGATAGCGAGGTGAAATCAAGATTGGCGCCGGCCTGCTCCCGCAGATCGGTCCACAGCTGGTAGCAGAGCAGCAGATTCAGCAGCAGAAATGAATAGATGAGCACATTTTTTGCTCTCCCCCAGTCCATGCCTTTCCTCCCTTTAACCCGTTGTATTAATTTAGCGTAATCGACCTTCCGTCACTAAGGTCAACCTGCCAGACGGGAGACAGCTCCAGCTTGTCTCCTTTGACTACCGGCCGATAGGCGGGGTACAGATCGCGGATGGCCGAAGATTCGCTGGCCTTAGCCAGCATCTGGCGCAGAGTCTCTCCACCGGGCAGCTCTACCACTTTTTTGGAGCTCTTGTCATCCTCGCCGTACATTAACGACCGTTCATAAGCCGTAACCGTCCCCTGCTGCAGCCGCAATTGAATGAGCCCGTAATGCAGCTTCGGCTGATCCAGAACCGGGTATGCCCCGTAGGGAAAGGAGCCGTAATACTGCTGAAAGGACACCAGCCGGTCCTGATCGCTCTCATCCTCCGCCTCCAGCCTGAACGCCCCGTTCCATCCCCCATGCTGATTGACAAACTCGACCGCCTCCAGCACATCCTTGGCATTGGTGCTTTCGCCCGCCGGCAGCGCCGCAGGGTCGCTGTAGCTCATCCAGTTCTGCTCCTGGTCGACCTGCAGGCTGCGCTTGCTGTCGGTATAGATTTCCGAGCCGTCCTTCTCCCGGATATACCGGGTGCTCCCGCTGTCGAAGAACAGACTGCTCTGCATTTGCTCTACCGTATACAGCTTGGAGGGCAGCTCGGACGCCATGAGCGACAGATTGCTCTCCGGAACATAATAATCGCCGTTTGACGTTGTATAAGGCGTCCAGGTTTTTCCAAAATCGACATGCTGCTGCACATCCTGCACGGTAAGATCGGCTTTGGCCGCCTCATACACAATGTCTCCCTTTGTGCTGAAGAATACGGCATGCGCCTTCGAATCGTTCTTCGTGCTGTATATCCAGATCCGGTCAACGCTCTCCCCCGCGAACAGAGAATCCGGAGACAGCTGCATCACCCGCTGCAGCAGCGCTACGGGAATGCCCGAGCGGAACGACAGTTCGATCCCGGGATTCTCGCTGCGGATCTTGTACCAATCGAAGCTCTGGATGGAGCGACGCTGGAAGCTCTCGAAGCTCCGTCCCTTGAGCCGGTTGAGAATGAGGTTATAAAATGTCGAGCTTGGGTAAAACAGCGTATGCTTGTTGTCTCCCAAATGAATGATCATTTTGTCGGGAAACAGCAAACTCTCCACCTTTTCCTCGGAGCCCATATTGTCTGTCTTCACATATAAATTCTCCGAGAAGACCGCCGAATCGCTGCCCGGCAGACGATAGATCAAGTAATAGCTCTCCACCAGACTGCCCAGAACGAGCAGCGCCAGAACCCAGGATTTAATCCGTTCCTTCACGCCCCATCCCTCCTTTGCGTCTTCAGAGGCAGCGTAAAGGTGACTTTGGAGCCTTTGTTGAGTTCGGATTGAAGCGATATGGCGCCGCCGTGCGCCTTGACAATTTCCCGGGCAATGGAAAGTCCGAGTCCGGTTCCGCCCATATTCCGCGAGCGGGCCTTGTCGACCCGGTAGAAGCGCTCGAAAATGCGCTCAATATCCTTCTTGGGTATGCCGATCCCGGAGTCCCGGACAGAAATCTCAAGCATTCCTTCGGAATTGTGCCCCGCCTCAATCTCGATGCTGCCGCCCTCCGGCGTATATTTCAGGGCGTTGGACACCAGATTGCCGAGCACCTGGTCAATCTGATCCCTGTCGAGCCAAGCCGTAGAGATGTCCCGGCGGACGATGGTCCCGATGGAAATCCGCTTCTGCCGGATTTGAAAGGAGAATCGGTCGGCTACGTCCTCCAGCATCTCGGCAATATCGGTCTCCTGATAGCGCAGCTGCGCTTCTCTCGAGTCCAGACGCGACAGGTGCAATAGATCGGTGACGAGACGGATCATCCGCTCCGTCTCGCTGCGGATAACGCCGACGAAGCGACCGGCGAGCTGCGGGTCCTCCAAAGCGCCGTCATCCAGCGCTTCCGCATAGCTCTTGATGGTCGTCAGCGGAGTCCGCAGCTCATGCGATACATTCGCCACGAACTCGCGCCGCGACGCTTCCAGATTCTCCTGCTCGGTGACGTCCTGCAATACCGCGATCGTCCCGGCGATTCCGCCCTCGCGGCGGTGAATCGGCGTGAACGTTACCCGCACGATGTTCGGCTCCTCCCCTTCGGAGGATTTAAGCCTCAGCATCGTGGACTGGGCCGTGCCGCCGGACAGAGCGAGCGCTTGATCGCCCTCCAGGGCAAGCAGCCCATCCAGCGCAAGCTCCCTGGGCAGCGGCTCCTCCGCGCCCAGCATCACGGATGCCCGGCGGTTCATCAGAATGACGCGGCCGGTTTCGTCCGCCGCCACTACGCCGTCACTCATATTCGTCAGAATGGAGGCGAGCTTCTCCTTCTCTTCCTCATTCTGGGACAGCGCATCCCGCAGCCGTCCGGTCATATAATTAAAGGCCTTGCTAAGCTGCCCGATTTCATCATTGCCGAAGATCGGCATCTTCCGGTCGAAGCTTCCTTCGGCCACCGCCGTGGCGTGCCGCGTCATCTCCTTGATCGGCTGCGTAATCGTATGGGCCAGGATGACGCCAAGCACCGCCGTCAGCGCCAGCGCGATGAGAAGACCGGAGATGAACACGCTGTTGATCCGGCCCATCGTCGCATACAGATCCTTCATATCAGCGGCAATGTAGATGGCGCCCACGACCTTCCCGCCCGACCAGACCGGCTTGGCGACGACCTTCTTCCGCACATTATCGTCGCCGATAACATACTCCTCGTTGTCGCTGATACCCTGAAGAGCCCGGCTGACCACCGTCTGCGTATTGCGCCTTCCGACATAGTCGCTCTGCGTCGGCACCGAGGTGGTGATGATCTTGCCGCTCGCATCAAGCACCTGAATCTCGGCGCCGCTGATATACAGATTGTTGACCATGCCGCGCAGGCTGTCCGCCGATGATTCTTCGTCCGTTCCGCCGGCTTCGCTGCTGAATTTATCGGCCGTCAGAATGGACAGCATTTCCGCTCGGGCCTTCAAATCCTTCGTAAAGTTATCGGTCAGCGAATTCTTCATTGAGCTTACAAAATAAACGCCGATCAGCTGCATCGCAATCAGGATCAGCAGCACGTAAATAATAATCAGCTTCGCCTGAATTGTCCGGAAAAAGGACAGGGCCTTCATCACAAGCCTCCGCTTTTGGGACTGTGCATTAAATATCCAAGCCCGCGCCGCGTAAAGATATACTCCGGCTTGCTGGGGTTCTCCTCGATTTTCTCTCTCAGCCGACGGATCGTCACATCGACCGTCCGCACATCTCCGAAATATTCAAATCCCCATACCGCCTGGAGCAGATGCTCCCTCGTCATGACCTTGCCGGCATTGCGGACCATATAGTAGAGCAGCTCATACTCGCGGTGCGTCAGGTCAAGCGGTTCCCCGCCCTTGTAGACCGTGTACATATCGGTATCTATGAACAGATCGAAATGGTGGACGCCCTGCTTGCCTTCATCCGGCCCGGTCTGCCGCTCTGCGGGCGTCGGCTTGCGCTGGCGCCGCATCTGCGCCTTGACCCGGGCAAGCAGCTCGCGCGTGCTGAACGGCTTCGTCACATAATCGTCCGCGCCAAGCTCAAGGCCCAGCACCTTGTCGATTTCCCCGTCTTTGGCGGTCAGCATGATGATTGGAATATCCAGATGGGCGGACCGTACCTCGCGGCATACATCCATGCCGTCCTTGCCTGGCAGCATGAGATCAAGCAGCATAAGATCGGGCCGTTTGGACAAGGCAAGGTCCACAGCGCTTATTCCGTCAAAAGCGCAGACGACCTCGTATCCTTCTTTTTCCAAATTGAACTTTAAAATATCGGCAATAGGCTGTTCGTCGTCCACTACCAAAATCGTTCCCATCCCCATAGTCCACCGTTTCACCCTTCTATCTTACTTTAAAGCTTCTTATATTTATTTTAGCATACCTGTCCCCCCGTCACATCCTACGAAGTGTGCAGTCCGGCCTTGAAATCGCAAAAATGGATACTATTTCCTATTAATAATGAAGCCGTCCGGGGATTACCCGAGCGGCCTCTGCGAATCATGACAGATTATTGCAAATATTTGAGCGGATTCATGGCGGTGCCGTTCTTGCGGATTTCAAAATGCAGATGGGTACCCGTGGAGCGCCCGGTGTTGCCCATAATTCCGATGGCGGCTCCCTGCTCCAGCTTCTGGCCGGGTGAAACGGAAATTTCGCTTAAATGGCCATAGTAAGTTGCATATCCGTTGCCATGGTTGATGATGACGACATTGCCGTAACCGTTCTGCACCCCGGCAAAAGAAACCGTTCCCGCGTCGGCGGCCTTAATCGTCCGGTTGCCCGATACGATATCCAGTCCTTTATGGGGCCGTCCCCAGCGTTCGCCGAAGGTGCTGGAAATGATCGCGCTGCTGACCGGCCAGGCGAATGATCCCGAAGCTTCATAGGCTGCCTTCGTGCCTTGGTATACCACTTCCGGCAGCGGAGCCTTGAGCACCTTCTGACCAAGCCACTCTTCCTTGACGACCTCGCCGTTCTCCTTGGTCAGCCGGTACTCCATTTCCTTCAGCCCGGTCTGGCCTGGCCGCACTACCTTCCTCTTGCCTTTGGGAAGCAGATCGCTGGTACGCTCGATCACTTCGGGTTCGGTCACGATTTGCTCCGTCATTTTCTCCGTCGTTACGACAGTCACCGGAGGCTGAGGCACCGTCAGCTTAAGCTCATCCCCGATTTGCAGCGTCAGCTCCTTCACGTTCGGGTTGTTCCGGAAGATGTCCTGCTGCGCAATGCCATACCGGCTGGCAATGGTGGAGACCGTGTCACCTTCCTGCACCGTATATACGAGCGGGGCTTCCACCCCTTCGGTGAGCAGCTTGACCGCTGCTTCGACATCCAGCACCTTGGTCGGATCGGCCTTTACCGGCTGGATGGATATCTGTTCGCGGATATCCGCCGACCCTATCTTCTCCCCGGAGGAAGCGGGCGCGGATACCGCCGCCGTCTTGGCCAGCTTCGGAACGCCGGACGCTTCCTTCTCTCCGGATATGTAGTGGTCTTTTACTCCCTGAAGCACAGCCTGGACCGACTCCTGATCTTTAACAATACCGACGGCCTTCCCGTCCACGACCAGACTAACCCCTACGGCATACGCCTTTAGCTGACCTTCCAGCTTGTCCAGCGTTTGTTCATTGTCGATCACCGGCTTATAGCCGCTGGCCGCTTCCGTGACAATACCCTCTGTCTCCAGAACCATAACCTCATCCGGGTATTTGTTCTGATACTCCCGCCGCTTCTCCTCAAACAGAACCTTTAGCCGCTCTTTGTCCGAAATCGTCCCGATTTCCTTGCCCTGCACCAGAACCCGGTAATAGACCTCCGTATTCGCCTCCACATAATACTTGTGCGCCCCCATGATCGAGACCGTCAGCAGTGCAATACCGGCCGATGCCGACAGCCAGGCCATTAGCGGATGCCGCCGCGATTTATGAATCAGTGGAGCGACCATCATGCCTTCCCCTGCATCGTCACTCCGCTCAGCCGCAGACATGGAAGTTGGTTCTTGCTGCTTCTTCAGCCCGAGTATAAACTTCAATCCTTTCACGAAACTCTCCCTTTCAGTCTGTTCCTTGTACTGCGCCATGCAGCCGGAGCTATGGTATGACCGCTTCATCTATATTTTCCGAGAATATTGTTCTGTGTCCAAACTGCAAATGTTACTGGAATGAACTGGTAAATGGTTACAAAAAATTAACCAATTTCGGTCCCTGTTTACTTTACCACAGCCTGCGGAAAAATTTCAACTTTCACTGGGGAAGATACGACAGCGCCGATAACAGGCAGTTTTATGCAAAAGGGCCGTCCCTTACCGTCTCTACCGGTCCTGGACTTCCCTTTTTTTCCAATTTATTATACATTTGTCGCAGCGCTCTTACTGTCCGCCCGTGCCGGAAGTCAATATCTTCATCAGCTTGTCGTATTCCTCCTGTGACACATACTTGGAAATAATCGACTGAACCTCCGTCACTTCCTGCTCCGTCAACCCGTTCTCCATCGCCGCCGATATTTTCTGCATCTCCTCCTGGGGAACCTTGTTCATCAGAATGTTGAACACACTGACCTTTTCCTCGGACGGCAAGCTGTCCTTCAGATCCTTCATCGCCTCCGGAGTCATGACCAGCTGCTGATCCTGCGCGCTCTCGCTCTGCTCCTCGGTAGACGCCGCACCCATGACTGGCAACGCATTGTCCGGCGCCTTCTCGCTCTCCGTACTTCCCCCGGTGTCAGCCGTCGCCGCCGGAACGGTCCCGCCATTATCTCCTGTGCCGGATGGCTCCTTCACTTCCGGGCTTCCGGCTCCGGCAGAGCCGCCATCGTCTTTGGCCGTACCCTTGGACGGCGGCGCCTTGCCGCTTGTACCCATGAGGCTGCTCAGCATTCCGCCGAAGCCTGGAGCGGGCGTATCCACCTTCAGACCGAACTCGGACATGACCGACTGCACATACGCATTTACGATAACCCCGGTTGTCAGTATGGACAGACTGCTGGCCAATACGACAATCAGGCATATCCCCAGCACCTGTTTAACAAATTTCATTTCCATCTCTCCCTCGTATCCGCTCGTCCGCCAATAACCGCTGCTTTCACATCAGCCTGCTCTTATTCCAGTATTGACCGATAGGGGCTGCGGGAAACGTCCGTCCGCTTATTCATGCAGAGGTTATAACGTGACAAATAGACCTCCAGGAGAAAAATAGGTCACACGCAGAAAAACCGCAGAAAGCCGTTGCAGGCTCTCTGCGGTTCCTAAACGCATACGATCCGAGGGGAATCGCCGCTAATTATTCGTAAATCGGCAGAACTTGGTTCGTCTGGTTGCGGTTGCGTCCAACCGAGAAGATGGCAATCGGAATCCCGGTCAGCTCGGCTACGCGCTGCACATATTTGCGCGTGTTCTCCGGCAGATCCTCCAGCGTCTTGGCCGAGGTGATGTCCTCGTCCCAGCCCGGCAGCTCTTCATAGACCGCTTCGCATTCGGCCAGCATCTTCAGGCTTGCGGGATAATGTGTAATCACTTCCCCGCGGTATTTATAGCCGGTGCAAATCTTGACCGTCTTCAGACCGCTTAACACGTCGAGCGAATTCAGGGACAGTCCGGTCAAGCCGCTGACACGGCGGGGCA
>NZ_ASSC01000597.1 GCF_000520735.1 Paenibacillus forsythiae T98 | reverse complement strand
CAGCTCATCCTGCGGCTCCTCGGTTTCCGCCGCCGTATCATCCACTTCCGGAACGATAGACTCGTCATACTCCGCCTCGCCCTGGCTGCTGACGTAATGGACAATCGCTTCCACCTCGGCGTCGCTCATAAAGGCCCCCTGAACCCGAACGGGCTTGGAAGAGCCCATCGGCATGAACAGCATGTCCCCGCGGCCCAGCAGCTTCTCCGCTCCCGCCATATCCAGAATGGTCCGCGAATCCACCTGCGAGGAGACGCCAAAGGCGATTCGCGAAGGGATATTGGCCTTGATAACGCCCGTTATCACATCCACCGATGGACGCTGGGTCGCAATAATCAGATGAATTCCGGCGGCCCGCGCCATCTGGGCCAGACGGCAGATCGCGTCCTCCACATCATTCGCAGCGACCATCATTAAATCGGCAAGCTCGTCCACAATAACGACGATATAAGGCAGAACCGCCTCGGGATTATCCTTCATCAGATGGTTGTAGCCTTCCACATTTCGGGTCCCGGATTTGGAGAACAGCTCATATCGTTTCTCCATCTCGACCACGATCTTCTTGAGCGCCAGGCTGGCGCGCTTCGGGTCGGTGACAACGGGAGCCATTAAATGGGGAATTCCATTATACACGTTGAGCTCAACCATCTTCGGGTCGACCATTAGAAATTTCACTTCGTCAGGCTTCGCCTTATACAGAATGCTGGTGATGATCCCGTTAATGCAGACCGATTTGCCGGAGCCCGTTGCCCCGGCGACGAGCAGATGGGGCATCTTGGCAAGGTTGCCGATGATCGTCTGACCGGAAATATCCCTGCCAAAAGCAATGGTCAGCCTGGCATCGGCTTCCTGGAAAATCTGCGTTTCCATGACTTCCCTCATGGTGACGAGGGACACCTCCGGATTCGGCACCTCGATGCCGATTGCCGATTTACCGGGGATCGGCGCCTCCATCCGTATATCCTTGGCGGCGAGCGCCAAAGCGATATCGTCGGTCAGGTTGACGATCCGGCTGACCTTAACGCCGATATCGGGCTGAATCTCGTACCGGGTAACCGCCGGCCCTCTAACGACTTCAAGCACCTTGGCCCGCACACCAAAGCTTTCGAGCGTCGCCTCAAGCTTGCGGGCCGTCTGCATATAATCGTTCTGGTCGCCGGCTTTGCCGCCATTGCTTGGCTTCGATAACAGCCGGAACGGCGGAAGCTTGTAAGGCTTGGGCGCAGGCGCAGGCTTGGGAGCTGGTAGAGTCTCTCCTCCTTCGGACTCGCCTTCGGCGCCGGTGCTTGCTTCCACAATCATACCGCCGCTCTCACCGGGGCCGGGGAGAGCCTCTTCCATCGGTTCCTGCAGGCTCCGGGCATCGGCAGGCTTCGCGCTGCTTCGCGCAGTCGGCGAGAACTCGCCCCACTCCTCACGGTCTTCGTCGCTCAAGCCTTCCGCACGGATATGTTCGAAGAAATCCCGTATAATAGGGGTTACAGGCTCCAGCTCCCCGTTGTCTACATCAAGATCCTCATCGGAACCGGACCAATCGGAATGGGAAGACATCCCCGATATGATCGGCATATCCCGTTCCTCGTCCCAAGTATCATCGGTCTCCGGCAAAGCATCGGCTCCGGATCGCGGAGTCTTGCGCTTCATGAGTCTGTCAAAGAACTGCGGAGCTTTGCGGCTCGGAAGAGCCCCTTCCGTCGGTTCCGCTTCTTCTTCATCCTCGTCCGGTTCCTCCTGCGATAACCGAGAGTCCTTCTTTGATCTTCCCCGGCCAGGCACCGGGACTGCCTGCGGTCGGCTCGCCGCTCTGAGCCGCATTCCTTCCACGAGCTTGACCGCCCGGATTCTCAATAATCCGAACAGCTCGATATAGGAAAGGTTCGTGACCAGCATAAAGCTGATCGCCAGCATCACGATCATAAGCAGCTTGGCGCCAAGCGTCCCGAACAGCCACAGCAGCACGGCGAACTCCAGCCCGCCGACATAACCGCCGCTTATATCCTTGCCCAGCATATATACGCCGCCCTCATTCGCGGCTGGAGACAAGGCCCCGGCCAGATCCTTCTGGGTCTGCGACAGCACATTGCCCGGATGCAGCATGGACACCGGCCCAAGCTTCTGCTCCATAGCCGAGATGCTGCTCATCAGACACATGGAGAACACAAGCAGCAGGACGCCGCTGTGCCGGCTGCTCCAATTCGAAGGCCATTTCCGGTAAATCATGACCATTAATCCGTAATACATGCCGATAAGCGGCAAGACGAAATAAAACCGGCCGAGAAGATAAGCGGCCAAGCTTGATAAAGAACGTCCTACCGCCGCTTCACCGGATAATGCTATAACCGAGAAGGTAATCAAAAGGATGCCATAAATCTCATATTTTAAAACGCTGCCCAGCAGCGCCTTCTTTTTTTTCCGTTTTCTCCGTTTAGCCACGCCAGCCACCCCCGAATCAGTATTATACCATATAATGGCGTGGCGTACCTATGTTCTGTTTTTGTCGGAAAACGCCGTTCTTTGTTCAGCGGTTATCGGCAGCTCCGGATGCATATGAAATCACTTGTCCCGGCGCTAGACCGGGCTCCAGATAGCGGTGCAGCGGGCATTGCAGAAGCCTTACTATTCTGGCCCTGCCTTCGTCCAGCGGCTCGACCTGCATCACTATGCCCTGTACTGTAACTTCACGGAACGGAGGCGAAGCCTTGATGGCCCCGTCCCACACCTGATCGGCGGATATGACGGAATACAGGATCATTGAGTCAATCCTCCTGTCTCCGCAGCAGCACCTCTTAGAGCAATCAGTTGGTTCAGCTTGGCCATCGCGGTGCCGATTCCGCCTACTTCATCCATAAGACCAAATGCAACGGCATCCGAGCCGCCGACCGCCGTACCGATATCCCTGTTGAGCTCCCCGGTCTTAAACATCAGGTCCTTGAAGCAATCCACGGAAATCCGGGAATGGGAAGTGACGAAGCGAACGACGCGCTCCTGCATCTTCTCCATATACTCAAACGTCTGCGGAACGCCAATAACCAGACCGTTCATGCGGATGGGATGAATCGTCATTGTGGCGCTCTCCGCGATGATCGAATAGCTTGAGGATACCGCGATGGGAACGCCGATACTGTGGCCTCCCCCTACCACAACCGTTACCGTCGGCTTGGACAGCGAAGCAATCATTTCTGCAATGGCAAGGCCAGCTTCCACATCGCCGCCCACCGTATTCAAAATGATAAGCACTCCCTTGACGGTCTTGCTCTGCTCGGCCGCGACGAGTTGCGGAATGATATGTTCGTATTTGGTCGTCTTGTTATGTGGGGGCATGACGATATGTCCTTCGATCTGCCCGATGATCGTTATGCAATAAATCTCCGGCTCAGTGGACGGGACGGCCACTTGTCCGAATTCTTTCACCGTGCCAATCACGCCGCCGGGTTCATGCGTTCCTTCACTGCCCGGTTCTTCTCTCCCTGGCGGCTGTACCGGCTCCTCATTTCGGTAAGCTGTTTCAATAGGTGTATTGCCATTGCCATCCATGCTCAGCGCTCCCTTGTTCGCTTGCAACCCAGCTCTTTAGCAAGCGTATGGTATGAATCTCCCGTTAGTATGACTTACCTTACCCCGACATTATTCAGATAGGCAGGTGAACAGCATAAAGCCTCCCTCCGCCAGGAAACCGTCCAATATTTCCAGCGGGAGAGAGGCTTTTATGCTTCAATCATTAAATAAAATTCAATTAACCTGGCTTACACTTCCATGATGATCGGAAGGATCATCGGTCTGCGGCGGGTCTGTTCATACAGGAAGCGTCCGAGCGCATCCTTGACGCTTGTCTTAAGGGAAGCCCACTCATTGACCTTCTCGCTCATCAGGCGCTGCAGCGTGCTGGAAACAATCCGGTTCGCTTCGTCAAGCAGGCCTTCCGATTCGCGCACATACACGAAGCCGCGAGAAATGATGTCAGGCCCCGATACGATTGCCCCGTTCTGCTTGCTCAGCGTAACGACGACAACCAGGATGCCGTCCTGCGACAGCAGCTTGCGGTCGCGCAGGACAATATTGCCTACATCGCCGACGCCAAGACCGTCAATCAGCACATTGCCGGAGGTAACCTTGCCGGCTTTGCGGGCTGAGCCGCCTTGAATCTCCACCACTTCGCCAAGCTCCGTGATGAAGATGTTGTCCGGGTCAACGCCCACGGACTTCGCCAGCAGCGCATGCCGGCGCTGCATGCGGTACTCGCCGTGAATCGGGATGAAGAATTTCGGCCTCATCAGGTTAAGCATCAGCTTCAGTTCTTCCTGGCTGCCGTGACCCGACACGTGCACGCCGGAGTTCGAGCCGCTGTAGATGACGTCCGCGCCCAGACGGAACAGCTCATCAATCGTACGGCCAATGTACTTCTCATTGCCGGGCACCGGTGTTGCCGCAATAATAACGGTGTCGCCGGGCAGAATGTCCACTTTGCGGTGACTGGAACGCGCCATGCGGGTCAATGCCGACATCGGTTCGCCCTGACTGCCTGTGCAGAGAACGACGACCCGATTAGCCGCCATCCGGTTCATTTCCTCCGGTTCGATCAGCATGCCATCAGGCATATTCAAGTATCCGAGCTCGGAAGCGATGGATACGACATTGACCATACTGCGGCCGATTACGGTAATTTTACGGCCCGTTTGCTCCGCAGCGTTAACGACCTGCTGAATACGGTGAACGTTGGATGCGAACGTCGCCACCACAACACGCTGTTCGGCTTTGCGGAAAATATCTTCGAGCACGATCCCGACATTTTTCTCGGAAGGGGTGAATCCCGGCTTCTCGGCGTTGGTGCTGTCCGACAGGAGCGCGAGTACGCCCCGCTGTCCGATTTCGGCCATGCGGTGCAGGTTCGCGAATTGACCATTGACTGGGGTATGGTCAAACTTGAAGTCGCCCGTATGAACCACGTTGCCTTCCGGAGTCTCAATGCACACGCCGACCGAGTCGGGAATACTGTGATTGGTTCTGAAGAAGCTAACAACCAGCGAGCTGCCCAGCTTGATCACCGAGTCCTCGTTGATTAGAATGCGCTTCGTTTCGCCAAGCAGATTCGCTTCCTTGAGCTTGTTCTCAACCAGCCCGAGTGTAAGCTTCGTTCCGTAGACCGGAACGTTCAAATGCTTGAGGACATACGGCAGGCCGCCGATATGGTCCTCATGGCCGTGCGTGAGCATAATGCCTTTTACCTTGTCACGATTCTCCGTCAAATAAGAAATATCAGGAATAACGATGTCAATACCGAGCATATCTTCTTCAGGGAACTTCAGTCCCGAGTCCACGACCACAATGTCGTTGCCGTATTGCACCACATACATATTCTTCCCGATTTCCCCCACTCCGCCGAGTGCAAAGATCATCAGTTTATCATTGTTGTTTTTTTTGGACAAATGAATCTAACCCTCCTAGATATGTTGGACGTCATATGTTATTTAAATCAAGAACTTCAATTGTTTAGCAGCACTGAACACATTCAATAACGCAGAAATCTTGCCGATGTGGAGACAAAGGGCATTAAGGCGCAAAAAAATAAACCTTAACAAAAGCTTCCCTGCCGCAGGGAGCATAAATTTGCATTAGCGAACCTATGCTGTGAAAACAACCGGCCGCGCCCCTTGCGCGAGAACCTTTGCCGACAAAGCAGATCCGCGAATGGAAAAATATTCCCTCTGATCCAAACAGACCTGCCGTGCACCACATGACATAAGAATTACCGCTTATTTAATTTTAACCGCACCCAGTCACTTAACTCCATTATACATGATATTTTTGCCAAAACACAAGTCGCGGGAGCTGATACCCGTATTCTTCCCGTAAACAGGGAGCATTATTTCATTGGGGCACCGGAAATGGCAGCGCAAAAAAACCGGCCCTCATAACGAGAACCGGCTCATAACCAATAAAGACTATTGCCCAGCTTTTATTGTACCAGCTTTCTGATAAATTCCGCTTCCGCCTCGTCCGGCGGGGTTAAAGGAAGACGCACCGAACCTACCTTGATTCCCTGAAGCTCCAGCGCGTATTTGACGGCGGACGGGCTAGGCAGCGGCTGCGGACATTCGAACAGCCCTTTGAATATCGGAAAAAGTTCCCGGTGAAGCTCCCCGGCGAGCTGAACGCTTCCCGAGAGATAGGCGGAAATCATGTCTTTCATTCTTGCACCCTCAAGATGGCTCGCCACGCTGATAATGCCGTGTCCTCCAACCGCCAATGCCGGCAATGCCGAGGCGTCGTCCCCGGAGTACACAAGAAAATCCTGCGGAGCGCCGGACACGATCAAGGCGATGTGATCCAGGGATGCACACTCTTTCGTCGCGACAATGTTCGGAATTTGCGCCAGCCGAATCGTAGTCCCCGCGCTCATGCAGATTCCGGTGCGTCCGGGAACGTTATACAGAATGAGCGGAAGCTTGGTCTCGGCCGCAATCGCCGCAAAATGTTGGTACAGCCCTTCCTGGTTCGGCTTGTTGTAATAAGGAACGACCAGCAGCGCGCCGTCGACGCCGATCTTCTCCGCCTTTTGAGTCAGCTCAATCGTATGCTTGGTGTTATAGGAGCCTGTGCCCGCAATAACCTTGCAGCGGCCTGCGGCTTTCTCCAGAACAAAGGAGAACATTTGCAGCTTCTCCTCATCGCTTAATGTGGGCGATTCGCCCGTTGTCCCGCAGACGACGAGCCCTTCCGACTTCTGTTCTTCAATCAGGTAATCAACCAGACTCGCTACCGCGTCCCAGTCAATCTCTCCCTCCTTGTCGAAAGGAGTTACCATAGCTGTTATTAGTCTTCCGAAATCCACTCCGAATTCCTCCTGTTAACGGTGTAATTCAAACTTGGAATGCAGCGCGCGCAGCGATTGCACCATATCTTCCTTCTTGACCAGAACCCAGATCGTCGTATTGGAGTCAGCGGATTGCAGAATTTGAATGTTATGATCGCTGAGCGCTTCCACGACACGGGCCATGATTCCCGGCACACCGTTGATGCCCCCGCCGATAACGGATACCTTGACGCAGCCGGACAGGCTCTTCGGACGGAGTCCGATTTCCTGCAGCACCGCGATCGCTTGTTCCGAATGATTGTCAAAAACGGTGTAGACAGCGCTCGTCGGGGTAACATTAATAAAATCAACGCTTATTCCGCTATCCGCCATGCTCTTGAATATTTGCAGCTGAACGCCGCTTCCGTTGCCGTCCGGGCAGTCCACGGAGATCTGCGTAATGTTGCTGACATAGGCGATGCCTGTAACGAAGCGGTCCACAATTCCGGGCTGCGACTCCTGAAAGCCTTCCGGATGCGTGACCAGAGTGCCTTCATTCTCTGAAAAAGTAGAGCGGACGCGGACCGGAATCTGCGCCTGCATCGCAATTTCCACGGCACGCGGATGTATGACCTTGGCGCCCTGATAGGCCATATTGCAAATTTCAGTATAGCTAACATAGGACAGCGGCTTCGCATCCTCGACGATTCGCGGATCGGCGGTCAGAATGCCATTGACATCCGTGTAAATATCGACCATTTCCGCCCGCAGCGCGGCGCCAAGCGCCGTTGCCGATGTATCGCTTCCTCCTCGTCCGAGCGTGGTAGAGTCCCCGTCTTCCGTCTGACCCTGAAAGCCGGTCACGATGACAACCTTCTGGGCGCGAAGCTCCCGCAAAATCCGTTCCGGACGGACATCGAGAATCCGCGCGTTTCCGTAGCTGTTGTCCGTCAGGAAACCGGCCTGGGCTCCGGTGAGCACTGTCGAGGGGACGCCTTCTTTCTCCAGCAGGCTGCACAGTGTCGTCGCCGAAATGATTTCACCGCAGCACAGCAGTAAATCCCGTTCGCGCTGAGGGAGAGCATCGCCATTTTGGGAGACCCAGTCAAGCAGCGTATCCGTCGCATAAGGCTCGCCCTTACGGCCCATCGCCGAGACTACGATGACAAGGCTGTAGCCATGCCCAAGCTCCCGTTTAACGTGGCGGATCACATGATCTCTGGCCTGCGGGGTGGAAAGCGAGGTCCCGCCAAACTTCTGTACCAAAATGCCCATTAATAATTCCTCCATTAGTTAACGACAGGCTGCACAATGTTCTCCAGATGAATCCCGGGCTGCCGGAACTTCGCTTCTAAATCTAAAGGAATAAACACGATTGTACCGCCCTCAGGCGGAGGACGGCAACGGTTGGTCTATTAATGTTATGCTGAATGAAACCGTTCGATAATCATCGGCTGCAACTGGGAGCCATGAAGCGCCGCATAGCAGGCCTCCGGAATCAGTTCCATGCGGGCCACCAATGAATTCGGCTTCTGCTCGGGATTATCCTGTCCGAAGGGAACAAAATAAATATTTTTGGTTACCAAAAGTTTCGCAATATTCGCCGCGTTCAGACCGAGTCCGTCATTGGTTGATATGGCCAGAACGAGCGGCCGTCCGTTGCGCATTTGGGATTTGGCCGCCATCAGCACCGGTCCGTCCGTCATGGCATTGGCCAATTTGCTAGTGGTATTTCCTGTGCAGGGCGCAATCGTAAGTACATCCAGCAGTTTGGATGGACCCAGCGGTTCCGCTTCAACAATTGTAGAAATGATATCATTCCCCGTTATTTCTTTCAACTGTTTTAGCCAATTTTCCGATGTGCCGAACCTTGTGTCCGTACCCAGCACCGAAGCCGATATAATAGGCACGACGTTCGCGCCCTCGTCTACAAAACGCTTGATTTGGGGCATCACCTCTGCAAAAGTGCAGTGGGAACCGGTGATTGCATAGCCTACCGTCTTACCGTGCCAGTTCATTGTTTATCCCCCTTCGCCAACATCTGCTCCGAAATCGACTGAACAAGCGCGCCCGCCATAATCCTCCCCGCGCTTTTGGGCGCTACGATTCCCGGCAGCCCCGGCGCCAGGATAGCCTTGATGCCCCGTTTCTCCGCATAGCGGAAATCCACTCCTCCGGGCGCGGAAGCGAGATCGATAATGCAGGTGTGCCGGGGCACCCGCGACAGCACCTTGGCGTTAAGAATCAGGCTGGGGATCGTATTGAAAATATAATCAACGTCCGTTACATATTCTTCCAGACGGTCCGTCATGAACGGCTTCCAGCCCATGACCTCCGCCTTGGCGAAATGATCCCGCTTTCTGACGCCTACTGTGACTTTGGCGCCAAGTCCTTGAAGGCTTTTAGCCATTGTAAAGCCAGTCCGGCCGATGCCGAGCACCATCGCTTCAGAGCCGTGAATGGTAAAATCGGTATTCTGGATCGCCATGACGAGCGCGCCCTCGGCGGTTGGAATCGAATTGTAGATCGCAACGTCGTCGCGTTCGAGCAGCTGTACCAGCTCCAGTCCCCCGAGAGCGCACAGCCGTATCAAATATTCTTTCGCCATGCCTGTGTAAATAGTGCAGTGCTTGGGCAACGCCCCGATATGCTCCTCAAGCAGCCTCATCGGCTTGGAAGAATACTTAGCGCTGATATGGCCTTCATCGTCGCAGCCGACGGTCGGCAGCACCAGAACGTCCGCGCCGCTGAGCAGGTGGGCGGACATTTCCTCCAGGCTAACCCCCTCGCAAGGGGTATCCCATTTATCAAACCCGGCAGCGCTTACCGCCGCATCCATCTCCACACATTTCCGAATCACTTCAATTTGTCTTGCGTCCCCGCCCAGGAACACGATCCTGACGCCAGTCAGCATAGGGATGACGCTCCTTTCAACATTACACTGTTAGGCCATAGAGCATCTTATGCGGGTAAGCGCGGATGGGTGAAAGCAAAAAAAGAGCCTGCGTTCAGCCGTAACCCGGCCGTTCCGCAAGCTCTGCATCCATGCTTTTCTATACGTAATGTTCTATTTTCCCGTATGCCCGAAGCCTCCCGCTCCCCGCTCGGTATCCGTCAACTCTTCCACTTCCACCATCGTTACGGATGGCACAGCTTGAAAGACCATCTGGGCAATCCGCTCATTGCGGGCAATCGTAAAAGGCTCCTGGCCCAGATTGATGAGCAGTACCTTGATCTCGCCCCGGTAATCGGCGTCGATCGTGCCCGGCGTGTTAAGGCAGGTGATGCCGTGCTTCAGCGCCAGTCCGCTGCGCGGACGAATTTGCGCCTCCAGCCCGTCCGGCATGGCAAGCGCGATTCCCGTGGGAACCAGCGCCCGCGCTCCGGGCTCAAGCGTCATTTCGCCGCCAACAGCGGCGAAGAGGTCGTAGCCCGAAGCCTGCTCCGACATTTTGCGTGGAAGATTCACATCCTCATTGCCCGGAAGCTTTAGAATTTGCACGTAATACGACAAGATCATCTCTCCTAACATTTGCAATCGCTTTATCGGAA
>NZ_ASSC01000596.1 GCF_000520735.1 Paenibacillus forsythiae T98 | reverse complement strand
CGGAGGTAACGATTACCGGCTCGAATCCGCTGTCCACGCAGGACGACGTATGCGCCGCGCTTGTGGAGGACGGCATTACCGTGTTTGCCAAGTACAATCCGACTCCCGAGGAATTCAAGGCGCTAAACATCAAGGCGCTGGAAAGCAAGCCCGACCTTATTATCGACGACGGCGGCGACTTCGCGACGCTGCTGCATTCCGAGCGGCCCGACCTGATGGTGAATATCCGCGGCGGCGCGGAGGAGACAACGACAGGCATTATCCGGTTGAAGGCTCTGCAGAAGCAGGGTGTGCTGAAATTCCCGATGGTTGCCGTTAACGACGCATATTGCAAGCATCTGTTCGATAACCGCTATGGCACCGGCCAGTCGGCCTGGGACGGCATTATCCGCACGACCAACCTGATGGTTGCGGGCAAGACGGTTGTAGTTGTCGGTTACGGCTGGTGCGGCAAGGGCGTCGCCATGCGGGCCAAGGGGCTTGGCGCGAACGTTGTTGTCACTGAAGTCGACGCGATCAAGGCGGTGGAAGCGCATATGGACGGGTTCCATGTCATGCCGATGCTGGAAGCGGCCAAGCTGGGCGATTTCTTCATTACGGTAACCGGCAACCGCTATGTCATCCGGGGTGAGCATTACGATGTGATGAAGGACGGAGCCATTATGTGCAACGCCGGTCATTTCGATGTGGAGGTCAACAAGCCGGAGCTTGCGGAGAGAGCGGCGGAGCGGCGGATTGTCCGTAAAAATATCGAGGAATACCAGCTTAAGGACGGACGCAAGCTGTATCTGTTGGCTGACGGACGGCTCGTCAATC
>NZ_ASSC01000595.1 GCF_000520735.1 Paenibacillus forsythiae T98 | reverse complement strand
GCTGCCATGTCTTACCGGTCAGCCGTCCGGGCTGCTCGCTATGAAAGGAGGTGAGGGCAATGAAGCTGTATATCAACGGGAACGAGACCTCGCTGGAAGAAGCTTGCGGGACGCTTGAGGATCTGCTGAGCCGCCCCGAATGGAAGGAAAGGCGGATGATCGTTGAACTGAACGGCAGGATTGTGGGCAGAGATGATTACGGGACCGTCCGGCTTGCCGAAGGGGACCGCGTTGAGCTTGTGCATTTTGTTGGGGGAGGCTGAGGCTGGGAGATGAATTTCGCCGGAGAGGACAGATACAGCAGGCAGGAGCGGTTTTACGGAATCGGAGCCGACGGTCAGAAGAAGCTCGCGCAGGCGAAGGTTCTTATCATAGGGGCAGGGGCGCTTGGCTCCGCATGCGCGGAGACGATGGTGCGCTCGGGCGTAGGCAGGGTGACCCTTGTCGACCGGGATTATGTGGAGTGGAGCAACCTGCAGCGTCAAAATCTGTACAGCGAGCAGGATGCGGCCCAGCGGATTCCCAAGGCGGTGGCTGCCGCCCGCAGGCTTCGCAGCGTCAACTCCTCTGTGGAGGTGGAAGGCATCGTTACGGACATTACCGCAGAGGAAATCGGCCTTTATACCCGCGGCGTCGATCTTATTCTGGATGCGGCGGACAATTTCGAGGTGCGGATGATTGTGAATGACATTGCCGCGCGGGACGGCATCCCGTGGATCTACGGCGCCTGCACCGGCAGCTATGGGATTTCAATGACGATTGTTCCGGGAGAGAGCGCCTGCCTTCACTGCTTGATGGACGGCGTTCCCTCCGGAGGGGATACCTGCGACACGGCGGGCATCATCGGCCCTGCCGTGCAGATGACGGCGGCCTACCAGACGGCGGAAGCGCTGAAGTGGCTGTCCGGGAACTCTAGCGCGCTGCGCGGGACACTGGTCTCTTTCGATCTGTGGACGAACCGCCACTCCTCGGTGGAGACGGCCAGGCTGAAGCGCGCCGACTGCCCGTCCTGCGGCGCCAAGCGCACTTATCCTTATCTGTCGCCGGGGAGCCACTCCAGAACGACCGTGCTCTGCGGGCGGGATACGGTGCAGATTCGCCCGCAAGGCCCGGTGACACTTGATCTGGAGGAGTGGGAGCGGCGGCTGTCGGCTTACGGGCGGGCGGAGCGAAATCCTTTCATGCTGTCTTTGACGCTGGAGCGGCACCGGATGGCGATCTTTCCCGACGGCCGGGTGCTTGTTCACGGCACGGGCGATCCGGCCGAAGCCCGCTCTTTGTATCACCGTTATTTTGGCTGAACACTGAACCATTATATTAACCGGATAAGGAGGAGTTATTATGCAGGATGCATTACATATCGGGGGGAAGGCCCTGTCCAGCCGCCTGTTCATCGGAACCGGCAAATACAGCCGCAACACGCTGATTCCGGAGGTAATCGCCCGCTCGGGTTCCGAAGTCATTACGGTGGCTCTTCGAAGAGTCGATCCGGCTTCGCGGGAGGAGAACGTTCTGAGCCACATTCCGCCACACATGACCCTATTGCCGAATACTTCCGGCGCGCGCACCGCAGAAGAAGCCGTGCGCATCGCACGCCTGGCCAGGGCCGCAGGGATGGGGAACTGGGTGAAGATTGAAGTTATTAACGACCAGAGATATCTGCTGCCCGACAATCTGGAGACGATCCGCGCTACGGAAATTCTGGCGGCCGAAGGCTTCGTTGTGCTACCTTACATGAGCCCGGATTTGTCTGCGGCGCTCCGGCTGAGAGACGCGGGCGCGGCGGCGGTGATGCCGCTTGGAGCGCCCATCGGAAGCAACCGGGGCCTCCGGACGAAAGAGCTAATCGGCATCCTGATTGAAGAGGCCGGCCTTCCGGTCATTGTGGACGCCGGAATCGGGCGCCCTTCCGAGGCGACGGAAGCGATGGAGATGGGCGCAGCTGCCGTGCTGCTGAACACGGCGATTGCCACCGCACGCGACCCGCTTGGCATGGCGGAAGCTTTTCGCGGCGCGGTTGCCGCCGGCCGGCAGGCGTATCTGGCCGGGCTCGGCCCGGTTCAGCAGGAGGCGGAAGCTTCTTCGCCATTGACCGGTTTCTTGAACGTATAGGAGGGAGGAGACAGATGAGCTTTTATGAGTCGCTGACGACCCTGGAGAGTATTCCCTTTAAGGAGTTGTGGCGGGAGTACACGAAGGAAGATGTAATGCGGGCGCTGGGCAAGGAGAAGCTGGAGAAGGAGGATCTGCTTGCCCTGCTGTCGCCGGCAGCCGGTCCGCTGTTGGAAGAAATGGCGCAGAAGGCGCAGCGGATCACCCGCTCGCATTTCGGCCATGTCGTTCAGCTGTTCACGCCGATGTATGTGGCGGATTATTGCGTCAACCACTGTACGTACTGCAGCTTCAGCGCCATTCATGATTTTCCGCGCAAGAAGCTGACGCTGGAGGAAGTTGAGAAGGAAGCGGCGGCAATTGCCGCAACCGGACTTCGCCATATCCTGCTGCTGACGGGGGAATCACGCAAGGATTCGCCGGTCGGTTACGTTAAAGATTGTGTAAAGGTGCTTCGACAATATTTCTCTTCCATCAGCATTGAGGTCAATCCGCTGTCCACGGAGGAATACCGGGAGCTGGCCGATGCGGGTGTGGACGGATTGACTCTGTTCCAGGAAGTATACCACCAGGAGACGTACCGCAAGCTTCATGTCAAAGGACCGAAGCGGAATTTCCGGGCCCGCCTCGATGCGCCGGAGCGCGGCTGCCTTGCGGGCTTCCGCTCCGTCAACATCGGCGCCCTGCTCGGCTTGTACGATTGGCGGCAGGAAGCCTTCCTGACGGCGATGCACGCGCGTTATCTTCAGGACCGCTACCCCGGCTGCGAGATCAGCCTGTCACCGCCGCGCTTCCGTCCGTATCTGGGCAGCTTCAACCCCGAATCGGACGTGACCGACCGGGCGCTGGTGCAGATTATCCTCGCTTACCGGCTGTTCCTGCCCCGTTCCGGCATCACCTTGTCCACAAGAGAGCCCGCTGAATTGCGGGACCGTCTTGTGCATTTGGGGGTAACCAAAATGTCTGCAGGCGTCTCGACTGAGGTGGGCGGGCATACCAGTGACGGCGGAACGCCGCAGTTTGAAATTTCGGACAGCCGCAGCGTGCCGGAAATCAGGGATATGCTGTACGGCAGCGGGCTGCAGCCGGTATTCAAGGATTGGGATATCCTTGCGGAAAGCCCGGCGCGCTGATGAAGAGGTCCACGTGTTCAAGCCAACCTTCCTTTTTGCGGAGGGTTGGTTTTTTTATGGCAGAGGCATCGGGTATGATATGATAGACACTAGTGAAGGCGATCCATAACCGGGACATGAGAGGAGTGCAGTTAATGATGGGGAAGTTCGAAGACAGCGTATACGATCTGATCGTTGAGACCTCAACGAACTTGCCGGGCGACGTGCGGCGGGCCGTGGCCGCAGGACGCGCGCTTGAAGACAAGGCCACACGCTCGGGATTGGCCCTGGCGACGATTACGCAAAATATCGGCATGGCCGAGCTTCAGGTTTCGCCCATTTGCCAGGATACGGGCATGCCGACTTTTGTCATACATACGCCGGTAGGCGTGAATCAGCTCGAAATGAAGCGCGATATTCAAAGCGCCATTGTGCGGGCGACCCGGGACGGCAAGCTCCGGCCCAACTCGGTCGACTCGCTCACCGGAGCGAACAGCGGCGATAATCTGGGAGAGGGAACGCCGGTAATCCATTTTGAACAGTGGGAAGAGGAGCATATTGATATCCGGCTCATCCTCAAGGGGGGCGGCTGCGAGAACAAGAATATCCAGTACAGCCTTCCTGCCGAGCTTGAAGGACTGGGCAAAGCGGGACGCGATCTGGACGGTATCCGCAAGTGCATTCTTCACGCGGTCTATCAGGCCCAGGGGCAGGGCTGCAGCGCGGGATTTATCGGAGTAGGCGTCGGCGGAGACCGGACCTCCGGATATGAGCTGGCGAAGAAGCAGCTGCTGCGGAAGGTGGATGATACAAATCCGATCCCTGAACTGCGGCAGCTCGAAGATTATATTATGGAAAATGCCAACAAGCTAGGCATTGGCACGATGGGCTTCGGTGGGGAGGTAACGCTGCTCGGCTGCAAGGTTGGAGCAATGAACCGGCTGCCGGCGAGCTTTTTTGTCTCTGTTGCCTACAACTGCTGGGCATTTCGCCGCCAAGGCGTGCTGATTGACGCTGGTACCGGGGAGATTCGGGAGTGGCTGTATGAGCGGGGCTTCGGTATATCCGCAGGAGCGGGCGCAGCGGAAACATCCCTGGATATGAAGACAGGCGGGGCCGGGGAGTCCGGCGTCCCTGGCGTTCATCCCGCAGCTGGGGAAAGCGCCGATACGGCAAGCGGGGCGAGGGAGATCCGGCTGACAACGCCGATAAGCGAAGAAGACATACGCCGTCTGCGCGTCGGGGATGTAGTCATCCTGTCGGGTGAGCTGCACACCGGCCGCGACGCCCTGCATAAGCATTTAATCGACCACGAGTCACCGGTCGATCTGAACGGGGCGGTCATTTACCACTGCGGTCCCGTCATGCTTAAAGACGAGGAGGGCTGGCATGTGACAGCCGCCGGTCCGACGACGAGCATCCGGGAGGAGCCTTACCAGGGCGATATCATCAAGAAATTCGGCATCCGGGCCGTCATCGGCAAGGGCGGCATGGGAGCCAGGACGCTGCAGGCGCTCCAGGATCATGGCGGCGTCTATCTGAATGCGATAGGCGGAGCGGCCCAGTATTACGCTGAATGCATCAAGAAAGTGGACGGTGTGGATTTTCTTGAATTCGGCATCCCCGAGGCGATGTGGCATCTGACGATAGACGGATTTGCGGCGATTGTGACCATGGATTCCCACGGCAACAGCCTGCATGCCGACGTGGAGAAGGATTCCGCCGGGAAGCTGGCGCTGCTTCGTGAAACGGTGTTTAAGTAAAGCCATTATATTTATTTATCTTATAGCGTCCCGCCAGGGAGTCTCATTGCCCGAAGAGTCTGGTATTGCTTGAGACACACTGAACGGGGCGGGGCTTCAAAAAGCGATTGCTTCCTTGCTGAAGCAGAGCGGAGCGCAGATGCATCATGTCTGGCGCTCCGTTTTTGTCTTGCCGAAGGCAGGCCCGCACTGGCAATTTCACCGAAATCGGGCTACGATAGTCTCAGGCAGTTTAGTCAAACATAGAAAGGCATGTGCCGAATGAAACCGTTTCGAGTCCGTCTTGCGTTAATATTAATGACTTTGATTGGAATTTCCATGGTTGGAGCAGGCTTTACGATGGCGCATTTGTTCAGGAATTCCCATGTTACTGCGCTTGAAGATCATATGTCCCGGGAAATAAATTTGCTGGCGGGCACGATGGAATTCCGCGATATGAATGCCCCGGATGCGATTGATTATTATACCGGTCAGGCCCACAGCATTGGCAAGCTTACGAGCTCCAGAGTCACTTTTATCACAATCAAGGGAAAAGTGATCGGCGACTCGGAGAAGAATCCGCAGCTAATGGACAATCATTCGAATCGTGAAGAAGAGATTATCGCCGCCAAGGATGGCATTGGACGGGCCATCCGCTACAGTGACACGTTGATGCGGAATATGCTGTACGTTGCCCAGCGGGTGATGTCGGAGAACGGGAGCTTTAATGGATATATCCGGCTGTCTCTGTCTCTTGATACGGTAGAACAAGGAGTGAGCAGAGCCTGGACGATTATGGCCGGAGGGCTTGTCGTCCTGTTCATAGTGGCAGCTGTTGTCAGTTATCGTGTCGCCCTCAGTCTGACTTCACCGCTGGAGCAGATTACCCGTGTCGCCCGCCGGATTACCGATCTGGATTATGACGCCCGGGTATCTCTGAAACGAAAGGATGAAATCGGCCAGCTTGCATCCGCGATCAACGTGATGGCCGACAGTCTCCAGACCCAGCTCCGGACGATACGCGATAACGAGAACCTGCTGCAAAGCGTGCTTGATAATATGACCAGCGGCATCCTGCTGGTGAATGAACGGGGAGAAATCGCTCTGCTCAACAAGGCGGCGGAGAAGATGCTTGATGTGGACGCGGACGATTTGGTCGGCCGTTCCTTCCGTGAACTAAAGCGCCATTACGAGCTAACCCGAATACTGGAGGATGGATTGTCCCGCAGGGAACCGGTTCATGAGGAACGGAGCTTCTATAATTCCGGCGAGCGGATTATGCGGCTGGACGGGGTGCCCATGACGCAGGACGAGTCTTACCAGGGCATGCTGTTTCTGCTTCAGGAGGTAACGGAGATCCGGAGGCTGGAGAGAATGCGCAGCGAATTCGTCGCCAATGTGTCGCATGAGCTCAAGACGCCCGTCGCGGCAGTCAAGGGATTTGCGGAGACGCTGCTCGGAGGCGGGGTGAAGGATGAGAGAACGGTAAATTCTTTTTTGCAAATCATATATGACGAGAACGAGCGGCTGAACCGTCTGATCGGCGATATTCTGGAATTGTCCAAAATCGAATCCAAGCGCGTCCAACTGGAATGCTCCCCGGTTCACCTGGCGTCCTTCTTTGATTCGCTGCTCGAAACGATGAGCAAGGTAGCGGAGAAGAAAAGCATCAGTCTGAGCGCGGACGTACCAGAAGAACTCTTTATTGAAGGCGATGAGGACAAGCTCCGGCAGATTTTCCTCAACCTGCTCTCGAATGCGATCAGTTATACGCATGAAGGCGGGAACGTCAAGGTGAGGGCGGTGAACCGGCAGAAAGCGGACGGTAAGGAAACGGTTGTATTCACGGTCACGGACACCGGGATCGGAATTCCGCGCAAGGATCTGCCCCGTATCTTCGAACGGTTCTACCGGGTGGACAAGGCGAGGTCGCGGAGCTCTGGCGGAACCGGACTCGGATTGTCGATTGTCAAGCATCTGATGGATCTGCACCACGGGACTATTTCTGTGGAAAGCGATCTGGGCATCGGAAGTACGTTCACTCTGGAGCTTCCGCTGCTTCAGGAGGATGAAATTTAACTTTTCTTGCAGGAATTTCGTTGTTTTTGAACCGGCAGGTAAGAGTGGGGTTAAAAAAGGGCGATTTGAGTAAAGGTTTTACACTGGGATAACATTACGATGATATGATGGGCTTGTCAAAACTTATGAAGACGGGGGAACCTATGGCACAACGATTGCTTGTCATCGAAGACGAACCAACCTTGGCTCGGCTGCTGTCTTACAATCTGACGCAGGAAGGCTACGATGTGACCCATGAAGATCACGGAACGGCGGGCTATGACCGTGCGGTCAAAGAGCATTTTGATTTGATTGTGCTGGATCTTATGCTGCCGGGAATGAACGGGATTGATATTCTGGATAAGCTGCGCGGTCAGGGTATAACAACGCCAATCATCGTGCTGACAGCGAAGAACACCGAAGAGGATGTTGTCCGCGGCTTGAAGTCGGGAGCGGATGATTATATGACGAAGCCTTTCGGCGTATCCGAGCTGCTCGCCAGAGTCAGCGCCGTGCTCCGGCGCATTTCGGGCATATCGGAAGAACCGCAGGCCAGAACGAGTGAGACCGATTCCACCATTATTCTCGGACAGCTGGAAATCTATCCCGAGCGCTATGAAGTTACGTTGGGAGGACAGAGCATTAATCTGCGTCCCAAGGAATTTGAAGTGCTGCTGTACTTGGCCCGCAAGCCGGGCGTTGTGTTGACAAGAGACGATTTGATGAACGCCGTCTGGGGGTTCGATTATATCGGCGGGCAGCGGACGGTTGATGTACATGTCAGTTCGCTGCGCAAGAAGCTGGAGCTTGATCCTGAGTCGGTTCATATCGATTCCATCCGTGGAGTCGGATACAAGCTGGTCGTCAACAAACAGAGAACTCCGGTCGCTTAATGAGGCCAGGGGTTCTTTTTTTGATAAATATGGGTCAAGGGTTTCATTCACATTTCATTAACGGTAAGAAAATATTCCTATGACATTTTATTGATACGCTATGTACATAATAGTCATGCAGGAGGAATGCGCATTGGGTTCACTCACAACGGTTGAGGAGGAGAGAGGCAAGCTGGGCGAAGGAGGAACGGACATACGAACCGATGCGGCGGCAAACGACAAGCTTACCATCAAGCGCCAGGAAATCGGACGGAATGAACATCTGCTCAGGCAAAAGAGAAAGGCGGCCCAGACGGGGGTTCTCTCATTGGAAGCAGCGCAGGCGAGTGCGTCACGGACCGCTGTACAGACCCGACCCTCTTACTCCGAAGCCACGGAAGAGTTTGCCGGAGAAGCGGGAGATGGAAGGGAAAACGGGACTTGCGTAATGACGAAAGAGCGGGAGACCGCCTTGCCAGTGGACACGGAGGCGCCGACGGCCCGTCCTTCCGCCGTTTCGCTTGCGGATTACTGCATTAGCGTTCCGGAAATCGATCTGCACCTGAACTGCCTGGAGGCGCTTGAGGTATTTCGCGACAACCTGAACGCTCCCTGCATTGTCGTCAGGGATGAAGAGGAACGCCCTGCCGGTCTTCTTATGCGGGATTCGTTCCACCGCCAGCTGTCGGGCAGATTCTCGGCAGAGTTGTTCTATTCGCGGCCGGCCTCCCGTTTTGCCGATAATGAGACGCTCATGGTCGAGTCCTCGGCTTCGCCCTCCGGGCTGATCGAAAGGGCGCTGCGGCGAAAGGAAGAACAATTCTATGACTGCGTTATCGTTACGGAGGAAGGTAAGCTCAAGGGCGTATTGACGGTCAGGGATTTGATGGCGCTCTCCGGGCGTCTTCAGGAGCGGGCGGAGCAGGAACGCCGCCTTGCGGTGGAAGGAAGCTGCGTCCATGTCGGCGAAATGGGGTCGGCGCTGCAGGAAGCCGCAGCCGCCGCAGAGACGGCGCGCGCGGAATGCGGGCGTATGGAGCAGTGGATTGCCGCAGGCTCCGGGAAGCTGGGTCATGTACATACTTCATATTTGCGGGTAGAGGAGCGGATGTCCGATCAGCGCAGCCAGGTAGAGGAGCTGTTGAATAATGTGACGGAGATCGCTTCCCTGACAGGAGAAATTGACGGGATTGCCGAGACCAGCGAGCTGCTTGCGCTGAACGCCTCCATTGAGGCTGCCCATGCCGGCGAACATGGACGGGGCTTTCAAGTCGTTGCGGACGAGGTGCGGACTCTTGCCCGCCATACCCGCCGGCTGACGGCGAGCATTTCCTCGCTGCTTGGAAGTATTGGGGAGCAGGCGGCCCGCACCGCGGAGCTCACTGGAGCCGCCGCCGGAGACATTGGCGGCAGTGCGGAAGAGATAGCGGCTGCGAAGCGGCTCTTCGCAAGTCTTCAAACTGCGGTGTCCACAGTGGAGAAGGCGGACGAGACGGCCTGCCGGCTGGCGCGGCAGAGTGCGGACAGGGCTTTGGAGGTCAAGGGAAGACTGCTTGCGATGAGTGATTTTACAGAGCGTTAACAATTCTCTGGAGCGGTATTTACAATCATGGCTTATGATTGTACGGAAGATGATGAGAAGGAGACGCACACCTATAATGAAGTCCGTCATTGACACAGAACAGAAGACTATCATTAACATAGAGAAGCTGGATCTCTACTACGAATCCTTTCATGCGCTTAAAGGCATGGATTTGCAAATTCCGGAGAAGGCGGTTACCGCATTTATCGGGCCGTCAGGCTGCGGCAAATCGACGCTGCTGCGTACCTTGAACCGGATGAACGATATGATTCCGGGAACGCGGATTGAAGGGAAGGTCCTGATTGGCGGCAAGGATATTTACGGCGGCAATGTCGAGGTTGAGAGCCTGCGCAAACAGGTGGGAATGGTCTTTCAGCAGCCGAATCCTTTTCCGAAATCGATTTATGATAATGTTGCTTACGGCCCAAGGCTGCACGGCAGCCCTCCCAAAGCCGAGCTTGACGAGCTGGTGGAGCAAAGCCTTCGCCAGGCGGCCTTGTGGGAGGAAGTCAAGGACTTCCTGAAGAAATCGGCGCTTAGTCTGTCCGGCGGACAGCAGCAGCGGCTGTGTATTGCCAGAGCCCTTGCCGTACAGCCCGATATTCTGCTGATGGACGAAGCAACTTCCGCGCTTGACCCCGTATCGACACAGAAGATTGAAGAGCTTGTTCAGGAGCTGCGGGACCGGTATACGATCGTCATGGTTACGCACAACATGCACCAGGCTGCGCGGGTATCGGGCAAAACGGTGTTCTTTCTGAACGGCGTGATTGTCGAGGCGGCGGATACGGAGCAGCTATTCTCGAATCCCAAAGATTCGCGCACCGAAGATTACATTTCCGGCAGATTCGGCTAAGCATCGGCTTCCTGCGGGGAGTATATGATTGGCCTGCCCGGATGACCTATTGATTCGAGGAGGAACGCTCTAATTATGATTCGAAGAGTGGAATTGGATAAAAATCTTGACGAACTGCGGAACTTGCTGCGCCAGATGGCTGAGCATGTCATTAACGCGCTCGAAGGAGCCGTGCTTTCCCTGCAGAAACAGGATACGTCCAGGGCACAGGAAATTGTGCAGGCCGACGTCCATCTCAATGAGCTGG
>NZ_ASSC01000594.1 GCF_000520735.1 Paenibacillus forsythiae T98 | reverse complement strand
ACAAGGGAAGTTATTGCTGCTATGGGGATTGGATTGGAGAAGAATTAATCACATTTTGATTGAGGCAAGTTAGTTGATTTCATTTTATTGATGATATGGTTCACCGTGCTGTCTGTAACGGCAAGTTTAAGGCCATCCTTTTCGGATGGCCCTTTCTTTGGAATATTGAACTTACCTATCCGTTGAATAACTGTATCGGTTTACAGTAATTAACACATAGTCATATATTCGCCATCGAAATTAAAATGGTAACCGTTATCTATACGGATATATCCGAGAATACAATGACCTTTATCCCTGTATAAAAACATTGGAATAGTTTTTATTGTCTTTGTTACCTTCTGCAACCAAAACTTTGTTGTCATCACAAGCTAAAACACTTCCAATATAACCGTGAGAATTATCGGACAAAAGCTTCTCGTAAACGACAATATCACCACGTTCTGGAAAAAAACCTGTTTCAGGCAACTGGGCCCAATCCAACCATGCGCCAACCCCAGCTAATCGAAACTTACGATTGGGATATCGAATTGGTAGTAGCAATCCGGCCTGCATACAGCAGTAGTAAACGAATGCAGCGCACCAATTACCTTCAAGTACTTTATAGATATCAGAGTCCGGCTAATACTTGCAGATTTCACGATAGCGTTCATCTTCCGGGACACCAATAATGTTTTGCCCTGCAAGCACTTCTGCAAAATCGGCCAGCATAAGGCATCTGTCTTCAGTGTCTCTGCTTATCGTTCCCGTATCAACATTGGATTCCGCTTCTACATGTTCCTCAGGAATCCCCAATTCAACAAATATCTTTCGCAGTCTATGTATATCCATCTTGGATAAATTGTAATCAGTATTCTGAAAGTACAAGTGTATTAAAATAGCGTCTTTAATAATTTCTTCGTATGGGCCATGGACTCGATGTCTATCTTCTTGATAAAAGATTGATCGAAGAATGATTGACAGCTCTTCGTCAGTAAAGATTTTGGTGCTACGTAATATCGGTCTTACTGCATCTGCGCTGTTGGGGCCGGGGAAGCATTTTATTCCTGTCTTATAGAAATAAAAACCGTGGAGTACCCCCGACAAAAGTCCCTTTTTCATTTTGTAGCACAAATAAACTCGCAGAAGCCCATTAACGACTGGAGAGTGAACTCTCCCGTTCTTATAGCCGGTATGCTGTAAATGCAGGCTCCTGCGAGTTTTCCTCAAAAAACTTGCCGCTATTTATTTATGATACGGCTCAGATTATACGGTATAACGGCTAAATTTTTCGTCATTTTCATAATTAGAGCATGACGGAATTTTAAGCTTCCGACAGTCCTCTTCTACAGATACTGTCATAAAGTATTGAAGAAGATACGTTAATGGTGGACGATACCACGTATGACACGCCATAGCGTACTTAGGGCTTGCTGAACAAGTCCGAAATATACAAGAAATCATGCATAATATGCAGGAATGGATCTATGACGGCAAAATCTAGAGTCTAAAAGGCTGCTCTGGGCATAAAATGCTCTGTTCGCTGTCCTTTTTCAAGAGATTTGTGATGTATATTGGTCGGCAAAATGGTTACAGGTGCAAGGTTTTTTAAAGAAATCCCGCAAAAACCTTGCACTTGGTCAAATATAAAATCTCAGTTTTCCAATATTTTCTCCAATTCTTTCACGATTTCTCACGTTTATGCATTATTCAGCAAGCCCTACTTAGAACCAAACCATTTTTCATGCAACTTCCCCAAACATCCTGAGCCTCATATGGTTGACTCGATTTACCAAGCCATGGTTCGCACCTCATAATCAGAACTCACAAAAAGGAGCTTCACCATAATTTGATGAGCTCCTTTTTTACATACTCAGTATGAGTGTTTGTCAGTTAGACAGATAACGTTATTATATGAAGATGCTAGTTGAATACATGAAGTGATATCGTGAACGTGGCTGAAAAGTCTTTATTATTTAATCCAAATTATCCCTTGTATCAGTTGTCCTTGCTTTGTTCAATCCAAGCGGATATCTCACCCATCAGTTCTGAGAATCCAGTGATCTGGTCTTGATCGATCTCCGGGAAAAGCTGGATAAATGTAAATGGGTATTCTTCTTTTTTTACAGGTGCTTCTCGATCTCTTGAGTATACACAAAGAACTCCGTCAACCACTGGACGCTTATAACTTACTACCGTATGTTCACCACGGTAAAAGATCGTGTTGTATTTGGATAATTGCGAATATACATTGCTCGAATAATTGTCATTATGAAGAGCTTTGTATTTCCGATGTTTCGCATCCATTACAAGCGTAGAGAGAAATACTGAATGCTCCTCTTTCCTGTATAAATCAACACGGATATCCGGCTGGATTAAACGGGGGGAATAGAAAGGATCATTCCTGCTTAAAGCATCTCCCCGCATGTATATTATTTTATCGTACCATACATGAACGATTAAATGTTCATTTTCTAACTCGATTCTAAACCCGGATGGCATTTCCCGGAAATCATCTATAGTATAAGAATTTCGCATCGAAAAGCCATTTTGCCGCAATATCTCTACGACCTGAAAAAATACAAACTGTTCATACACTTTCCAAGTAGGCTTTAAAATTTGGACGATATGGTTGCTCTTACTTTCACCAACGAGAGTTTTTCTACTTTGTTCATATAAATCGCTAATAATTCGATAGCTTCGATCTTTTAACTGCGGCTTCTTGCGTGCCCTGCTTACTTCTAATAACCCCGTTGATGAAAGTACATATCCAAAACGCCCATATAAATTTTGAAGGAGGTCTATCCATCTTGTCAGCACTTGTAATTGTTTCTCTGCCTTTTTTATTTCATCGTCCAATCGAAATGTAATGGATCGCATCGAATCTTTTGATTCTTTAGAAACTTCCTTCTCATTCAGCCAGTAACGCTTGCGCTCTTCATTACGCATTTTTTCTTCCTCATTGTTTCGAATCACAAACTGTTGTTTCTTGCAATCGCTTTGTATCTCCCGTTCGACTTGATTTAGCTCGTTCATCCAAGATGAAATCACATGCTTGATCCATTGATTAGCAGGGAGATCTACTGTGAGAGCCTTCCTTTTATTAAGATCAAACGCAGAGGCTCGCATTTCCTTCCAGCGTAAGCCTTTATGGTCTACCTTACGCTCATACGGTTTGATTACATACTCAGTTCTTACTTCTGAGTGAAGGTTTCGCTCCAAATAAGTAAGCGAAGCATAGAGCCTATCCTTTTCATTTATAAGCTGCAGTACATAGTCGTAATACATTTTTGAATTCAGCAGTTCATACTCATTACCAGTTGATCTGCTGGTATACACAAGTTCATAACATATTCCTACAATCTCTTGCTCCAAAACCATGTGCATATGCTGTACTTGTTCTGACGAAAGATGAATAGGAGAAACCAGTATCGCAGAAGCGTAAATGACTTCATCATAGTGAACTTCAAGATAATAGACGCCAAGCCTCCAAGGATATGTCTGATTTCTCTCATGATTAAAAAGGTACCTCTTATCACCTTTATGCGATATTGAGATTTCTAGATCCACCTGTTTTCCTTCATCATTATATGTACTACTTTCAATGATAAGTTTTGCATGGGGGTCAAACACAAATCCCTCTCTTGGATAGAGCCTGGCACCAATTTGAACGCCTTCTTTTACTTGCACAAGATCTTGAATGGATTTTGGCGACACACCACCTCTATTCCAAAACTCTCTCACTGCTCTCGTATTTTGCGGCGTATCGTCAGTAAAAAACTCTAATGCAAAAGGCAATGATTCTGGACTATAAAGCATACCCGTTCCTCGTCAATTCCTTCGCTTTTTGCTCAAGGAAGTTTAAAGATGCTTTAAAATCATCTTCACCGTTGGAAGCGGTACGCTCTTCTAGAAGCAGACGTGCGATATATCCCCGTTGATATTTGTTATTGCCCAAGTCGTAGCTTCCGACGAGCTCTTGAATTTGTTCCCGATGACCTCTTATTTTCGTTAAAATGCGCTGCTTGATCTGATAATCAAATGCTGTCTTTCTTGTAACAAAAGGGTTTCCTTCGCTGACTTCCGGAATATTGGATAAGTATTTCCCGATCCCCTTTGCTATACGAAAGCTAACACCAGTTTGTGAATCATACTCACGCATTAATTCGTGAAGCCGGTCTAAAAGGGATATTTCACTTTCCTCCAGACGTGATTCTTTATCTACCCAATAGTCTCGATAAGTATCTCGATTAACATTCATTTCCATATCAAAAGAAAGGGTCTCTTCTTCTTTTTCCTCCATGGCTTGCCCAAAAGCTGTTTTTTCAAGAAAAATGACATTCATCCTATCGAGCATTCTATTGGAGAAATCTTTAGTTGTTTCATCGAAATTGGCCGTGCCAACAAATAGCACATTATCATATATACTGATTCCGTCTTGTAGTTTCCGATTATGACAAATTGCATCTTTACTATAAACACGGAGTGTCCGTTGATCCTTAGGCATTTCAAGTAGCGAGATGAACGGCGAAAAATAATGCTCAACTTGTCCTAAATTCATCTCATCAAAAAGTACCATATACAGCTCGTTTTTGTTATTGCTTGCCCTTTCCAAGAACGAAACAAGACCTGTCTCGCTTTCCATGAAAAGACCGAGTTGATGGTTTAAATAGCCAAGGATATCAGATGGTTCTGTATAAGAAGGCGAAATGGGAACAACCAATAAATTTTCATCTTTTTTAAGCCCCAGTGCTTTGGCATAAAGCAATGCGAGCTGCGTCTTGCCTGTTCCACTCATCCCTCCAAGGACAGCGATATTCTCCGTCTTTAATGCTGTATGAAAGTTAACAAGCCCTTCTTCTTCTTGATATACCAGACCTTCTGCTGCGGTGTAATGCTTGAGTCTCGCGATAAAATCCGCCTCGGATAATGTACGTGGTGATTTCGGTATTTGATCTTTCATTTCTTCTTTTTTCGGTTGCGGGGCCTCTCCTTGAACAATGCTGTTTCCACGCTGATCAAACAGGTCTCGAAGATCACTAGCATATTTTGCCGTTATAAATCCAAGTTCTCTGTATGCACATTTCATATGATCCCAAAAATTTTCAATCTCACTTACAACTAATCTCTTAACGGATTGAGGCTTCATTGCATAATATAAATTATTGTTATTTCCTGTAACCAAAACATCTTGCTCAGGTATAAAGTATAAGTATCCATCGCATAGTATGAATTCAGGTATTTCCATATAAATGGGGTAATCAGGGAGCTGAACAGGCGCTTTGTCTAAAAGTGACCTTTCAAATCTGGCAGCAGGAACCCCCTTTTTCACCTGAGGGATTGCCACATAATCATTTGCTTCATTTTTATCATCGGACACTAACACAATTTCAAAATTATAATGATATTTGTGTACCGTACTATCGTGTCTCAAGTTCAATTTTGGCTTAAATAGAATTAATTTCCCCTCTAAATGTTCATGTAAAAATTGCACCTTGTCTGCTTGCTCATAATATTTGATACTCTGAAGGTAACGGCTGTTAAAATCATCAAAAGACACATAACATTCCTTTGGACTTTTGCCCAAATCATCCTTTAGTAATTTCGGTTCATCGCTAACTGCCTGCAAGTAAAATACAACATTGTTTTCGTTTCGCTGGCTAATGGAAACTGCTTTTCTTTCCCTACCCAATGCTGGTATTCTGTCTGGATCTGACTCGTCTGCCAATCGACCTAGTATATAACAACTACTGATCTCTCTTTTTACTTTTTCATTTATTAAAATCGAACTCATGGCACATATTCCTCCGTTATATCTTTTTCAATAACTTGTATGTATTGTTTGAGAAGTTCTATATAATCGTTGTATTCTTCAAAGTAAAATTCGTTTTCGTTAAGAAAATTCTTAATGTGTAACCAATCCTGTGTATTCTTAAAGGATTGCCGGTCAATAAACCACACTTTATTTTTAAGTTTAAAGATAGTTCCATTTTGTTTTTCTTTTAACAAAAAGTTTTTTGAAAAAATCGATTTTGAAAACACCTCTTTGATCCGTGGGTCTGGACTGTCTGTGACGATAATCGCATCTATTGAAAGAGGTACTAATTCCTCAAATAGTTCTTTGATTTTTTCCGCATATATTCGTTTTTGTCTCTCGTTCTCTCGTTCGTTTTTTACAATTTGCAATTCAGCTTTGCTAAATGTTAAAGCTTTGTCTGTCGTTAAGATTTTATCAGTAAGCTGCACTATCTCATCTTGTAGGCAGTGATTCTTTTCCTTTGCTTGTTCAAGTTCGATCATCAAGCGTGAACATTGTTCGTTTGTCGCAACCGTCTCCATTTTCACTTGCTTAAACGCTTCCGTCTTCAGGTTCTCCTTCTCTTCTAAATACATGGAAAATGCAATTTGCTGGAGTCGTTCTTGTTCCGGTAGCATTGCTATAACAGCAAGAAATCTATCAAACGAATTAAGCGATGCAATGTAGTTCAGTTTCGACCTTTCGTTTTCGTTCTCGTCAAGCCTCGCCTTTATTGCTTCCCACTTTTCGTTTGCTCCAATGGATTCTATAAACTCGGTATATTCATCTACCGTTGGATAGAGAATGCCATTACCAATCCTCATGATGGCCTTATTCACCATCTCATCTTCGTTAATATTAAAGATCCCTTGAAAAAGTGGCTTTTTCTCTACTGCATTTTTTTTAATTGCGTCAGAGTGTTCTGTATACTGATCATTATGCCATTCATAAATAATAGCAATTTTCTGGTATATCCGAAGCTGTGAACACAAATCTAGTTCCACTGCAATCTCTTCGAAGGATAAGCTTTTCCAGTTCTCAGGTATCTGCTCTTTTGCGTCTTCTGCTATTTCTGCGTAAAACAAATGCATCGGAATTTTTCCGCGTATCGCTTTTCTTGTACCGATCCCTCGAACTAATGCTGAAGTGACAACACCCCGCAATTGTTCAACCGGTCGAGTTGAAAGCTTATCTTTTCGAAACCCATCAATCGATAAATTAAACAGGTTGCATATATGCAGTAAGTCAGATTTTAATAACAGTCGCGGCAACCATTCGCTCTCATGCATACTTACTCCCCCTACTCTATCCATTAATTTACCACGACAGTATATATCAGACAACGACAAAATTAGCGCTATGTTGTCATATCAATTGGGCATTTTGGCATCAAACCTCTCAAATGTACACAATCCCCAAACAATATCGACCGATATACGATAGATCGGGTTTATCGGAAGGCTATACTGATATAATTTTTAAGCATGGTTTCTATCATCATAGATTTCGAATCAGATTTTTCCAAGTGTTCGATCATTCATTTGTTGTTGCCTACAATGGAGAACCCCCAATTTGCAAATTATCCATTCGATTTATTCAAAGCGAAGCCAATTTGTTCTACATAAGCTGAATCCTGAATTCGTGAAACCAAATACTGAAAAGGTTAGAAAAACAGACTCCGGTGAAGTAAACTAACGAAAAGGGAAGAATTCCCGTATTTCTTAAATTCACCTGGGAGGTGCACACATGAACCCTATACGTTTTCAACTTGATCAGTCCTTGGAGTGGCTCACCGCTCACTCCGGTTTGGCCCTCATTGGCCTGCTTCTTTCTCATACCCGGATTGCCAAACGGCTCATTCGGTACGCTCTGCCCGGTGCACAGCACCCTACCGTCACTCACCCGGATGTGATCCTAGCTTATCTTGGATTGCTGTGCCAGGGAAAAAGTAATTTCGACCAGATCGAGCCCTCTCGGGAGGACTGACTTTTCGCGAAGTCCCTAGGCCTGAAACATGTCCCGTCCTCTCCCACCCTTCGACAGCGTCTGGATTTAGCCGCTGCGCACAGCTACGACTGGCAGACGATTTTGCTCGAAGAGTCGGCGGACTTGCTGCACGCTCTGAACGCACCGCTGACCCCTGCTCAGGCCACACTCCCTGAAGGGAAAACGTTGTCCTGGCTACCGCTGGACCTGGACGTCTCGCCGTTCGACAATAGTAACACCCGGAAAGAAGGCGTGTCCCTGACGTACAAAAAGGTGGACGGCTATGCGCCGTTTTTTGCCTATCTAGGGCAGGAAGGCTATGGCATCAACGTCAATCTGCGCGAAGGCAGCATGCATGTGCAAAAAGAAGCGGCTGCGTTTCTATCGCACAGTCTGGACTATGCCCGCCGCATCGCCAATTCGCCGCTGCTCGTGCGCATGGATGCTGGCAATGATGCGCTCGAGAATTTGAACGTGTGTCTGAACGAAAATGTGGATTTTATCGTCAAGCGCAATCTCCGCCGGGAGTCGCCGGAAGAATCGCTGATGATCGCCAGGCAGGATGGGATGTGATGGGATGTGAAGAACGGGAAGGCAAGCGCGTGTATTTAGGTTCCATGGAATGGACGGACAAGAAGCTGAAACGTCCGATTCACGTCGTGTATCAAGTCATGGAGCGGACGATGGTCAGCTCCTGCTGGTGCCACGCGTAGAAGTACAGGTGTTTTTCACGACACTGACCTGTTCGCCTTGGCAAGTCATTCGGCTCTACCGTGACCATGCCACGAGCGAACAGTTTCACAGCGAACTCAAGACGGATCTGAATTTGAAGCGTCTGCCCTCGGGTAAATTTGCTGCGAATGACCTGGTCCTCTGTGCAGGTTTGGTTGCGTATAATCTGCTTCGAGCCATTGGGCAAATTTCGCTGCAAGAACCGGATGCTCCAGTGCTAACGAAGGTCAACCGCAGGCGGGTAAAAACAGTCATTGAGAATCTGATCTGGTTAGTTTCGCGCATGGTGGAGCATGCGCGGCAAACGAAGCTTCGCTTCGACAGGCACAGTCTCTGGTTTCCGACGTTTCGACGTATTTATATGAGCTTGTCGGGCTGAAAAACAGGGGACGTATGTTCGGGAAGGGCTTGGTGCAAGGCAAGCTCCGTTTCCCTGTGCCTTAAGGGAGGCAAATCTACTCTCCTCTTTGCTTGTCACACGAATCGCTGCAATTCAAGAGGAGAGTTTCCTCGGGCTTTGATTATTTCACCGATTCAGGTTAAAAAAACATCAGACAATTTTTCTCATAATATTACATTTTTCGCTATTTACATGTTTTTCAATTAATTATAGAATAGAACACAAAGGAGGATAATATATGGTTATTTTGTAAAAAAATAATTTGTAGGCTTTTTTTGTCGTAATAAGTAATATGTACTAAAAAACATACTAGGAGATGATCTACAAATGAAAAAAGTATTGTTAGCTGTATCTATTTCTGCATTAATGTTATCTATGGCAGGTGCTGTTTCCGCTGCACCGGTAACTCCAACATCATCTGAAACCACTTCTGATTTCTCATCAGAAAATGCTAGAATGAATATTACATTTGTACCAGCTGGTTTTCATACAATGGATCAAAATGTTACACTCGTTGGTCTAGGTCAGAAATATCCAATGACAAGTGGAACTAATTGGTTGATTTGGTCAGGTAGTACTGTCGTTAAGCTAAGCGGTAATCTTATAATTAGTATTGGCTATGGACATGCTCAAGTTGGAGCCTATAAAGGTGATGGCACTCTACTTGGTTGGTACTATGTGGATGTAGTAAGATAATCTACGATTATTCTAAAATTGATTTGTTGTTTAAATAGCAGGCTGAGGTTATTCCTTAGCCTGCTATTTAGTTTAGCCTATAATCATTGGACAGATAGTTATAAAGCTTTTAGGATTTTTATTTCGTTGTGATTGGTACGGTGATTTGCAATTCAGGAATGTACTTTACTTTTATATTTCCGTTTTCATCTAATTGGAATTCATTCTTACTGTCTGCTTTGTATACATATTTATATGGTTTAATAATTATTGATTTAGGTGTAGATTCAAACGGTGCAAAACGAGTATCGCTTATCTGAATCCCTCCCCCCGTTGGACTCCATCCATTACCGGAAATTAACTGCATTTTTTTCCCATTCTCATCAAATAAATCATAACCAATCGCTTCATTTGAACTATATAATTGAGAAATACTCATGTTTTGAGGCAGTTCTATCTGTGTAGTTAAGTTCGTTGTCACTGGTGTAAATTCAATTTTTTTAAGTTTGAAATTTATGTCTCCATATTTACGATTTATATTAGGTGTAAGTACCAAATTGTTCTCGGTATTCATTTCTACTGGAAGGTACAAATTGAATTGCTCTTTAATTCCGGGTACTGTAAAATTTAAAGTTAATTCAAATTTTTTCGGGAAAGTTTTTCCTCCCTGATTTTTCAAATCAGCAAATTCCAAAATCATTGCATTTTTATCTTGACTAGGGGACATGAAGATACTTAAGTTGTTATCTTCTGAAGCAGCATAAGTTTTAATTGACTCCCCGTTAATAAACAACTTCAAATCTTCAACTGCTATTGATCCAAGATGACTATTATCTGCACCTTCACGTTCTATTCCAATAGACACACGTGTTCCATCGAATGATACAGCTGTTGCCCTTACCGTTAAACCATTATGCGTATCGCTTGCATCAATTTTGGTTAATAAGCCCTTTTCATCTGCAATTCTCAGTCCAAGATCGTCTGCAAATTGGAAAATACTACTCAGACCTGGAATCTGTTTAATAGAGGCTGCCATTGTAGGAGAAATAAATGCAGTGCCTGCTATGATGGTTAAGAAAATGATTGATGCAGCTATAGATATCCACGCTTTTCTCCATCCTTTACTATAATGACGAGTAACATTTTTGATTTTTATATTATTTTTTCCATAATGTTGCATAATTCGGTCGGTTAAATTAATCTCTACTGGCGTTTCTAAAATTAATTTTTTTAACTTCATAATCTCATCATCCTGATGATCAATATGATTGTTCATATAAGTTCACTCCCTTTTTTACCTGAATTAACTTTTTACGAATACGTTCATATTTCTTTCTGATGTTTACTGATTTTGAATCCATAATAAATGCGATTTCATCATAACTGTATTCTTCGAGAATCCTTAAAAGTAATATTTGCCTTTCCTCTGAGCTGAGCTTATCTAAGCACTCATAAATGAAGTCCGTATATTTATGATCTTGTTCTTGATGTTTGTTCATATGATAAAGATCTAATATTTTTTTTTCTCTATTTTTCTTTTTAAGCAAATCAGTACAATGATTCCTTGCAATTTTATATAACCAAGCGGAGAATGAAGCAGTGTAATTAAACTGTTTAATATGCTCTAATGCCTTAATAAAAGTTTCTTGTGTTGCATCTTCAGCTTCCTCCTGATTTCGAAGTAAGTAATAGCAATACAGATATATTGGTCTTTGAAACCTATCTAAGACTACAACATAAGAATGCATATCCCCTTTCTGAATACTACCCAATATGGATTTCAAATCTACATCCTTCTCATCAATGATCATTAGAAACCTCCTTTCATGTATATAACTAAAAAACATAGGCATTTGTGACATAGGGGTAATAAAATTTATTAAAAAAATCCACAATAAAATCACTTTAAATTTTCGCCCTATTTATGATACGGTTCCCCCCGATTTATCTTCACCGCCCGATAAATCTGCTCGGTGAGCACCAGGCGCATGAGCTGGTGGGGCAGCGTCATGCGCCCGAAGCTCATGCGCTGCTGCGCGCGGCGCATGACTTCATCGGAGAGCCCATGGCTCCCTCCGATGATGAAGACGACATGGCTCGTCCCGTAGGTGCCG
>NZ_ASSC01000593.1 GCF_000520735.1 Paenibacillus forsythiae T98 | reverse complement strand
CCGATCCACCGCGCGTTCGCCGCCGATCAGCGGCGGTCTGGTGTAGGCCGAATTGACGCGGGCTTCTCCGATATAGCGCAGCGATGTCCGGAAAGGCACCGCGACGCGGCGGAGGTGCATTCCAATAAGGGTCTCGCCGATATCGACGCCGGCATGGGCCTGCACCGTTTCGGCCAGCGCGGGCTCGGTCATCATGCGATATGCCGCCGCGCCAAGAGAGCCTCCCGCTCCGGGAATCGGAACTGCCGACACCTCGTTCAGACCGAGCCGCTCCAGCAGGCTTCGCTCCATGACAATCGCCCGGTTCAAATGCTCGCAGCACTGATACACAGGAGAGAAGCCAAACTCATCGGCTGCCCTGCGGACACCGGACAACAACTGCTGCGCCACCTCCAGCGCGCCGCCGGTGCCGATGCGTACGCCGGCTACCTCGCTCGTGCTGGCGCCGACAATCAGCACCTTGCCTTGCCCGATCCCGCCGGCTTCCGCCAACTCCCGCAGCACAAGATACGTCTGCTCTGCAATAGAGGGCTCTGCCTGTACAGCGCGTCCGCTTCCGTACACATTCTGGCCTGAAGGAATAGACTCCTCCGTCTGCTTCTGATAATGTTTCACCGCTTTACCTCCTAAAGAAAACCAAAGTTGTCTTATCCGGATCAGGGTGTATGCGCGACTCTTATACATTCACATCTTTCCAACAAAAAAGAGCAGTCCGCAGACAGCTACGGAATTGCTCTTTCGCCCAGGCGACCGGCCGTCTACTCCGATGCTCCATCGTGGTTTGTCCACTCTTGTCGCCAGTTACACCGGAACCGATATTTGTCTATATCTTAAATCATCATGCTCCGAAAATCAACCATCTTATCATTTTACAAACGGCGCAAGGCTTCCAGCTTATCCAGCAGTCTGTGAAGCGACGAGCGGATTTCAGCCGCCGCATATTCATAGTCCTCACGGCTTCCTCCGAACGGGTCCATAATGTCCGCGCTTGGAATCCGCTGGCGGATCTCGATAATCCGCTGCAGGTCGGCAGCCTTCGGTTCCTGTCCCAGCGAAGCGGCCAGCTCCGCTCCCGCATAGAGGCTGTCCAGTTCCTCCAGGTCCCTGCGCACCGCCTCCTCGTCCTGCACATATTCCTTGAGGGTGTGCGTCTTGGACACGGCTTGCGGAAAATAATGCAGAACATGCCGTTTATGGCTCTGGGTAAGGGTCAGCACAAGATCGGCCCAGGTCATCAGGTCGCCCGAAAGCTGGGAGGAAGTAATATGATCATTAATCCCTTCATCCCGCAATATGGCCGCCGCATGCCTTGACATCGACGTTCCGGCGATCGCGGAAACCCCGGCGGACCGCACC
>NZ_ASSC01000592.1 GCF_000520735.1 Paenibacillus forsythiae T98 | reverse complement strand
CATCTCCAGAGATCGCTCGGCCATAATGGCGACAGGCTCGTCTGCTCGCACGCCTTTGTCCCGCAACGTCCGCGCAAGCCGGTTCGCTCTTTCGTTCAGCTCGCGGTACGTTAATTGGCTTCCTTCGTATACGACCGCTGTCTGGTCCGGGGTGCGCTCTACCTGTTCTTCGAACAGTTGATGAATCGTCTTCTCCTTCGAATACTCGACTGCCGTATCATTGAATACGCGGAGAATGTGCGCCTTCTCTTGCGAGGTCAGCAGGTCCATGTCCTTCACGGCTACGTGCGGGTTGTCCACGATTTGTTCCAGGATGGATACCAAGTGCCCCCAAATTCGCTCTACGTCTGCCTGTTCAAATACGACCGCATTGTACTGGAAGCAAACCCGCATTTCTTCACCCGGTATGACAATCAGATTAAAATCATAGTTCGTTTGCTCGGCAAATGCTACGTTCTCAATCTGAAGAGCAGCTTCACCCTGGTTCCCCATTTGTTCCATCTTCTGATCCAACGGGTAATTTTCGAAGACCAGGATGTGGTTGATGAGATTCTGCTTTTGCTCGGTTCGCGCCTGAATGTCATACAGCGGGTACGTCTCGTAGGCATGCGTGAGAAGGGCTTGCTCCTGGCAGCTTTTCATTACTTCGGCAAAGGTTGACGCTTCCTCGCTCCGAAGCCGAACCGGAATCGTATTAATGAAGAGGCCGATCATCGTTTCAATGCCCGGCAGTTCCGCCGGTCTTCCCGATACGACACTGCCGAATACGACATCCGGACTGTTCGTATATTTTTGCAGCACGATTCCCCATGCCGTCTGCATCAGTGTAGGAACCGTCACCTGGTTCTGCTTCGCGACCCGGTTCATCCGCAGGGTCAGTTCTTTGCTTATCCGGCCTACCCGTTCCTCGGCGGCATATCCGTCCGCCTGTCCGGCAGGTTTTCCTGCCGGCAGCCGGGTCTGCTGCAACGTATAGCCGGCCAAATAGTCGCTCCAATACCGGGCGGCTTCTTCGTGATTTTGCCCTGCCAGCCATTCGATGTATTGACCGTACGGAGAAACGGGAGCAAGCACGGGCTCCCGCTGTTCCCGGAGGGCGACATACGTTTGGAACGCTTCTTGGTAGAGAAGCGATAAACACCAGCCATCCAGGATGATATGGTGGAAGCTCCAAAGGAACCGGTACGTCTCTTCTCCCGTGCGCAGAATGGAGATGCGCATCAGGGCATCTTGCGCAAGGTCAAACCCTCTGCGCTGCTCTTCGTCGGCGACATTCCGGACATACGCTTCGCGCTGCGCTTCCTTCATCGCACGCAGATCTTGGTAATCTACCGCGGCAGGCTTATTCCGGTAGACGACCTGCAGCGGCGTTTCCGTCATGGTGCTATAAAAGTTCGTTCGAAGAACGGCATGCCTGTGCATCAAACGCTCTATGCTCTCGGCAAAGGTTCCGACGTCAAACCGTCCCCGCAGATCGAATGTCGCCCGTTCAAAATAGGCGCCCGAGCGCGGGTCCAGCAAGCTGTGAAACAACATGCCCTTTTGCATGGGCGTTAACGGGTAGACGTTCTCGATCTCGCCGATAAGTCCGGTTTGTTCCACAAGCTGTTCCAGTTCTGCTGCGGTCAGTTCTTTTGCCGACACGTCGCTTGGCGTTAACTCCGTTCGTTCTTTCGCGATGCAGTGCGCGATCACTTCGCGTAAACTTGCCTTCAGCAAACCGGCCAGCCGTTCCACGGTTTCCCTGCGGTACTGTTTCGTACTGTAGCCGACGGTCAGCCCCAATGCGTCTTCCGAGATCATGGCGTTTACATCGAGCGCACAGGTTCTGGTTGCGCGCCCGCTAACAGCGGCTCCACCGGCATAAGGAGAAAGCTGCAAGGCGCTGTTTTTCAGATCTTGGCCGAACTGCCCCAAGTAGTTAAAGCTGATCTCCGGCTTTGCCTGGAACCGATCCGTGTCCGGGGATTCGGACAAATACGTCAGAATCCCGTACCCGATCCCTTTTTGCGGGATTTGGCGCAAGCCTTCTTTGACGCTCTTGATCCGCCGGGATACCTCTTGCTCCTCTCCGATCGCAAGCACAACGGGGTACTGGCTTGTGAACCAGCCGACCGTACGCGTAATATCGATATCGGGGAGGATGGATTCCCGGCCGTGGCCTTCCAGATTGACGAGAATGTGCTTCATCCCGGTCCAGTTATGAATCGCCATGCCCAGCGCCGTCAGCAGCAGATCGTTCACTTCCGTGTTATACGCATGATGCGCCTGTTTGAGCAGCGACTGCGTTTCCTGCGCCGTCCACTGTATGCTCACGATGTCGCTGTCCTGCTGCAGCGGCTTCTCCTGCGCGAAATCTTTGGGCAGAGGCGTCGTGTCCGCCTGTTCGAGCTGCTGCCAATACGCCCGTTCGCGCTGCAGAGCCGGGCTGTGCGCATACTCCGTCAACTGCTGCGCCCACTCCTGGAACGAATCCGATTTTTGCGGCAAGCGGATGGTCTCTCCCCGTACCGCTTGTTCGTAGCCTGCGGCGATATCTTCGAATAAAATCCGCCATGACACCCCGTCTACCGCCAAATGGTGAATGGCGATCAGCAGGTGGTCTCCGTCCGCGCACCGGAACAGCGCCAGCTTCATGAGAGGCCCTTCGCTCAAGCTGATGCTGCTTTGCAAGGCGTTGGACTGGGCTTCGATAGCTTGTGCGCACGCGGCTTCGCCTTGGAAGTCAAACACATCCAGGGTGTATAAGCCGCCTTCCTCCGTTCCCCGGTTCCACTGCTCATATCCGCCGTCACGCTGGCGGAACACGATCCGCAGCGCATCGTGATGTTCGGTAATGGTCCGCATCACTTGGCGGAGCGCAGATTCGTCGAATCCTTGCTCCCGATACAGCATCACCGCCTGGTTAAAGTGATGGACATCCGGCGACTGCTGCTC
>NZ_ASSC01000591.1 GCF_000520735.1 Paenibacillus forsythiae T98 | reverse complement strand
GCAGCTGCCGCGAGCTTCTGCTCGGCAGCGGCGATCAGCACGGTCCCGCAGGTATTGTAGTTCCCGTCATGCATTACGATCAAATGGCATCCGCCATCATCCGGCTTGGCCGCAGCCGCGAGCTGCGGGAGCAGATGGGCCGCAGCGGTCTTAAACGCGCGGAGACACACTATACCAAAGAGCAGTTCATCGAGGGCTACCGCGAATGTTATCTGAACTATGAGGAGGGACGGTCATGGCAGGCATCGGCTTTGAGTTAAGAAAACTTCATAGCCAGCAGGGGCTGCTTCGCCAGATTCGGGCCTACGCCTACTCGTCCATGTCCACGATCGGACCGATGATCCTCTGTATGGCGATGGTGGCCGGAATTCAGCGTCTGATGGCGGTGTCCGGCGCCGCTTTTCTGGAGCGGGAACTGTTCATGACGACGATTGTGTATGCCTTCATCTTCTCGGTTATGGTCACCGGCGGCGTCTCCATGGTTCTGACCCGTTTCCTGTCCGATATGCTGTTCCAGAAGCAGTACAAGCATGCCCTCTCCTCCTATTACGGCGCAGCAGCGGTTTGCCTGCCGGCCGGTGCGGCGGCGGCGCTGGTGTTCCTGAAAGGCGTTGAAGCGGGATTCGCCTACAAAGCTGCCGCGTTCCTCCTGTTTATGGAGCTGATCCTGATCTGGCTGCAATCCGTCCACCTTACGGCGCTCAAGGATTACAAGCGCATCTTCCGCAGCTTTCTGCTCGGCGCCTGCACCGCCGCGCTGGGAGCCTGGGCGGTCTGCGAATATACGCCGTTTCAGACAGCGGCGGGAATGCTTGCCGCCGTGGATGCGGGATTTTTCCTCGTGCTGCTGCTGACCAACCGGCACTTCGAGCAGGTGTTTCCCGGCCGGGATTCCCGTTTATATTTTCACTTTCTGTCCTATTTCGGCAAATATCCAGCCTTGTTCGGGATCGGCACCTTCCTCTATGCGGGGGTATACACCCACAGCTTTGTGTACTGGTTCGGGCCGGAGAACAAAGAGGTCGCAGGCCGCTTTCTTGTCTCTCCCTTATATGATACGCCGGTCTTTTATGCCTATTTAAGCGTCATGCCGACCCTCATTCTCTTCACCGTCGCCGTCGAAACCAATTTCTACGAGAAATTCAGAGGCTACTACGATCTGATTCGGCAGCGGGGAACATTGAAGGAAATATCGGAGGCCCGCAAGGAGATGCAGCGGACGCTGATCCGCGAACTGACGTTTCTCATGGAAACCCAGCTCATGTTCACGGTTATCAGTCTGGCGCTCGGCATCAAGCTTCTCCCGATGATGGGCTTCAGCATGAACCAGCTTGATGTGTATATCATCCTTTTGTTAGGCTACTATTTCTTTATCATTACATTTGTCATCATGCTGCTTCTGCTTTATTACGATGACCGGAAAGGTGTACTTATGATCAGCGGTATCTTTCTCCTGCTTAATACCGGCTTAAGCATCCTCTTCATGCTGAGTGGCTATGACGGCTACGGTATGTTTATCGCTTCCTTTATTACCGTGCTGCTCGCGCTGGGACGATTGATCCTTTATGTCCGCAGCATTGATTACCATACCTTCTGCGCCCAGCCGATCCATCC
>NZ_ASSC01000590.1 GCF_000520735.1 Paenibacillus forsythiae T98 | reverse complement strand
GATGCCCGGCCGCAGCGTGACGACAGCGGAGGATAAAGAAGAAGCCATTGAACGCTGGCTGAAGGAGACGGCGGGAATACCGGACAAGCTGCTGGCCCGGCTTCGCCGCGAGGGCGGCGTCCAGTGGAGGGGAGACCGGCTCCGGCTGGCGCTGTTCCCGCCCAGGGAGCCGGGAATCGAACCGGTCTGGCATGAGCTTGAGGTGCTGCATGAGGACGACTTCTGCCTTGTCGTCCATAAGCCTGCCGGGATGGCGGTTCATCCGGACGGCAGCGGAAATGGCGTGACGCTGGACCATGCGGTCGCCGCCCATTACGCCGCCTCCGGCGAGAGCTGCGCCGTGCGGCATATTCACCGGCTGGACAAGGAAACGACAGGGCCGGTACTGTACGCGAAGAATGAATTCGCGCAGGCGGTGCTGGACGAGGCGATGCGCGCCAAGGCGATCTCCCGGTGGTACGCCGCCATTGTCCGGGGAGCGGTGCCCCGTTCGCTGACCGTGATCGACCTGCCGATCGGCCGCGACCGCCATCATGCCGCGCGCCGGAGGGTCTCTCCCGGCGGACAGCAGGCCGTGACCCGGATTGTCGGCAGCGAGGTGTGGCAGGGGGCGTCACTGGTGAAGATCGAGCTGGAGACAGGCCGGACGCACCAGATCCGGGTGCATTTAAGCCATGTGGGGCATCCCTTATACGGGGATGCGCTGTATGGCGGGCCGGTGGCGCCGGCAGTGAAGGGAAGCCGTCCGCTGCTGCGGCAGGCGCTTCACGGGGAATTCCTGCGCTTTGCGCATCCATGGACCGGGGAGGCGCTTGAAATCGCCGATCCCTGGCCGGAGGATATGCTGCGCTTGCGGAATGCCCTGGGCGGCTGAACCGGGTAAGCAAGCAAAAAGGATCGGAAAGCGCGTCAGCCTATGCTGCCGAGCGCTTCCGATCCTTTTTTAGCGGGCCGTAAAGTTATACCAGCCGGATTTCGAGCAGTTCATACTCGATCACGCCAGCAGGCGCATCCACCTTGATGACGCTGCCTGCTTGCTTGCCAAGAAGCTCCTTGCCCAAGGGACTTTCATACGAAATTTTATTCTGGGCCACATCAGCCTCGGCGGGGCTTACAATCCGGTATTCGACTTTTTCCGAGAACTCGACATCGTTAAGCACAACAATCGAACCGATGCTCACAGAGGTTACGTCCAGACTGTCTGCATCAACGACACGGGCATACTTCAGCATGTTCTCCACCTGCTTGATCCGTGTCTCCATAAAAGCCTGATCGTCCTTGGCGGAATGATACTCGCTATTCTCCTTGAGGTCGCCGTAGCTGATCGCCACTTTCAGGCGCTCCGCCAGCTCCTTGCGTTTGACGGTTTTCAGTTCCTTAAGCTCTTCCTCCAGTTGGACTAAGCCCTCCGCTGTCAGAATGATTTCATCTTCCTTGTTAGCCATATCATCACTGCTCCCAATTTCTCGCTTTTAACTCTATTGTACCCCAAATGAGGGCGAATGTGATAATGGAGGTTCAGCTAAGGTTTTGGGGGCGGATTGTCATGTGTCCTCTTTAGAAGCATATACATGGGGAGAGTAACATTTTTGGGCTTATGCTCCGGGACGGTCCCGGGGTTAGATTATGCCAAGAAGGAGGACATTTCCCGTGTATGACCAATCCCACGGCCTGCGGTTTGATATTTACGAACGGATTCATCTGCCTCAAGATCTTCCGGGGATCGCCGCATTGGAAGAAGTCGAACTGCTGCCGGATATTCAGGTCATTCAGCGCGAGGACCGGGCGGAGCTTCACGGCCAGCTGCTGCTGACGGGTCTTTACCGGAGCGAGGATGACAGAACGAACAGTCTGGAGCATTCCATTCCGGTTGAAATTACGGTACCGCTGGCCCGGGTCAGCTCGCTTGATGAGATCGGGGTGGAAATTGAGAACTTCGATATCGACCTGCTGACGATGCGCAGCGTGAATATTACGGGTGTGCTGTCGCTGCGCGGAATCGGGGGGGCGGAGCCTGTTCCCGCATGGCAGCGCGAAGAGTTCACTGTCGCCTATTCCCCGGATGAAGAAGTTAGAGCCGATGCCGGGGAGACCGCCGATCCTGCGGAAGAAGGCGAAGGTTTGTATGAAAATTCGCTTTGGACATACGGAGAAGGAATAACGGATGAAGCCGCTCAGGAACGGGAGCAGGTGTTGCCGGGCATTACGCAGAATGAAGACGGCGATGAATCGCCCATCTTGAATCTGGAGGAGAACCAGGATGCCAAGATTCATACGGAGAGCAGCCAGCCGTTTGGGGCAGAGGAAGAGACGGAGCTTGGCGCTCAGCGGAAGACTGCGAATAGCTGGAGCCATTTCGCCGCCGGGGGCACAGACGCAGCCAGCCCGTTGGCCGGCGAACGGACGTCCGCTTCGGAAACGGCGGAGCTTGCGGAGGCAGACGGCGCAGCGCAGCCGGAAAGTGCCGACGCTTCCGACGACGACGCCCTTGAGACCTTCGCTCAGGCAAGCGGCGTTTCGCAGGAGGAAGCACTCGCGCAGGATACCGGCAGCCTCCCGGAGCCGCCTCTTTCTCCGGAGGATAAGCAAGATCTGAAGATCGCACTCGGCACCAAAAAAGACAGCGGCAGCCAGACGAAAGAGCATCTGACCTTCTCTTCCCTGCTGTCCTCGGGCCGCGCGCACGAACAGGAGGAAGTCCCGGCGGAAAAAGCGTCGTCCGCAGCCCCGGCCATTGCGGCCGAATCCTCCGAAGACACCGAATGGAAGAGCCGGTTCGTGCGGGACAAGGACGGCGCGGAGGCTTTCCGCAAGGTTCGTCTCTGCATCGTGCAGCGTGAGGACACGCTGGATACGATTGCGGAGAAATATCAGCTCAGCGCCCGCGAGCTGGTTCTGTACAACCGGCTGTCCGAGCAGACCGTGGAGGAAGGCCAGGTACTGTATATTCCGTAAGGACATTAAAAATGGACAGAATGATATCCCGTCCAGATCGGGTGACTCGCTGCGGGATTACAGTTTGGGATATGCCGATAAAACGTCTCTCCATGGGGGGCGTTTTTTTGTATTATTTGTATTATAATATATAATACAAATAATACTTATTTGATGGAGGAATCCCATGATTATTACGCTCGATTTCAAGAGTGAGACGCCTGTTTATGTGCAGCTTCGCAATGCGGTTGTTGTAGCGATTGGCAGAGGCGATTTGAAGGACGGCGAGAAGCTGCCTACGATCCGGCAGCTGGCGCAGGAGCTTGGCATTAATGCGATGACGGTAAATAAAGCCTTCGCCATTATGAAAAAGGAAGGGTTCATTACGATTGACCGCAGGCATGGCGCCATGGTAACCAAGCCTGAGGGCGGAAACACAGAGTACAGGGAGAAACTGGAGCAGGAACTGACCCTTGTCATCAGTGAAGCGAGCCTGAAGGGGGTTGGCCGCAAGGAGTTCCTGGACACCTGTTCGGGTATTTTCGCTATGCTCGCCGAAGGCCAACGTCCGGTCGCGGAATAGAAAGGGAGTTAGTGAAATGAGCATCGTAATGATCTTGCTCCCCATATGCCTTATTTTCCTTCTAGCTGTTCAACTGTCCTACGGCACGCGATCATGCATAGCAGGGGGGATTATCATCTTCGGTGTCGGCATCCCGGAGTATGCCGCCCACGCCGAGGAATGGAAGAGTCTACAAGCTTCTTTCCGCCGAAGCAACACCTTCTTTATCATCATTAGCGTATTGGTGATCCTACCGGTGCTTGCGTTCAGCCGTTATTTATCGCTGGTCTTTATATACTGGTGGGTCTGGGTGGGCATCGTGCTGTGGGCAGGATATCGATTGTTCTTGAGGTATCACCGTGCGGCAGCCCGGATCAAGCGCGAGCATGATTGGAGCATGGGAGAACGGCGCGTTGTCCGGGCCGATACTACGCTTATTTTTCAGAAGAAACAAATGTCCATTTCCCCCTTATGGTTCATCGCGCCGTTTCTGCTCGCTTTGGCCGTCGTGTTCTATGCCCGGCGCGCTTCCAGCGAATTTGGAATGCTGCTGGGCGCTCAGGCGGCCGGGATGACGCTGCTGTACTTTCTTCTGGCTCTTGCCTTCCGGCGCATGCGAACCAGGGTGTACAGTGCTGATAGTACGATAAATAAGGGGCTTAACCGAGTACAGAGGAGATACTGGTCGGTGCTGTTTCAGGCTATGGCAGTAATGGACGCTGGATTTGCCGCGGCTGTCGTGCTGTCCGGATTGGACGCCTGGGCCCACTTCGGCGCGCTCTGGCAGGCTATCATCGCGTTTCAAGTGGCGGCGCCTGTTGCCGCTGGCTGGTACACGAATCGTAAAATAAATGAGTGGAGCAGACGGCTTGATGAAGCGGACGGACCGCCATTTTACAGCGACGATGATGAATACTGGATTAACGGGATTACTTATTATAATCCAAACGACCGGAGCATGCTGGTCCCTAAGCGGACCGGACACGGGTTGACACTCAATATGGCGATGCGCGGTAGCAAAGTCTTTATAGGCGTGACCCTTGCATTAGCTTTCATGGGTATTTTCGGTCTTGGGATTTACTTGGTTAGGGAAGATGGGATGACGCCGAGACTGACCGTGGGTACGGATGGAATCGCGCATGTGCAAAGTCCAAGTTACGGTTATTCTTTTTCGCTGGATCAAGTCCGTGAGCTAAGGCTGGAGAACGATTTGCCGGAAGGAATACGGACGAATGGCATCGCCACCGATACGTATGCCAGGGGGCATTTCAGACTGGAAGGTTGGGGGAACACCCGCGTCTATATTTTCAAGCATTCTCCCCCTTATATTGTTATCCGGCTGGCGGATGAATATATTGTGTTTAACGATAGAAAAGCTTCGGATACCCGGCAGACGTTCGAGAAGCTCGAAAGCAACCTTCCAAACACACGCTAAATACCTGTGGCTGCAATCAGACTGTATTAGCGAATTGCTCGATTTTACGATAGACTAAAATATAGGAGACGAAGAACGTCCCGATCCATTCACGCCGAATGGGCCGGGGCGTTCTTTGTCATTTTAGAGGGGGATGATCAGTATGAATGTTGAGGAAGCGCATGCGGCATTTATTGAGCGACATTTGCGGAGCAGATCAGGAGAACGAAAAGGCCGTCTGGGGCGGGGGCACCGGGAAGCGGAGAAGCTGTTTTGCTGCAACATATGGTGGCCGCTTCAAGGGAATTTCGACCATTTGCATCCGGAATATGAAGTGTTGGATTGGCGGGGGCTGTCCTATTTCTGCGATTTTGCCTGGATCACGCCCTTCGCGAGAGTCATTATTGAAATCAAAGGTTTCGGACCGCACGTCACGGATATGGACAGAAAAAAATATTGCAACGAGCTGAACCGGGAAGCTTTTTTAGCGGCTATGGGTTTTCAGGTCATCTCCTTTGCTTATGACGATGTTGCTCATCGTCCTGAACGGACCATTACGCTTCTGCGCATGGTGCTTAGCCGATTTCAGCCGCAGTCTTCTCCGGTTAACCTGGACAGTGTGGCGGAACGGGAAATCCTTCGTCTGGCCTGCATGCTGGCGCGCCCCCTTCGTCCGATCGATGTGGAGACTCATTTAAGCATCAACCACCGCACAGCGGTTCGAATGCTGCAAGCGCTCTGCGGGAAAGGCTGGTTCATCGCCGTAACCGGAGCGACGGGCAAACATGTGGTTCGGTACGAGCTGCAGCGGGGCGCGGTGAGCCAGTTGAGGTGAATCAAATGATGGAGAAAACCCGGGATTATACATCTTTTGTCGGATTTGGAGCACTCGCTGGATAGGATACCTGCTAAGATACAGTTATTTGCTCGTTCCATCTCCAATGCAGACGGGTGAGCTGGAATTTCCTGCACAATAGAAGGGATTTTCTGCGAATGAGCGATTTTGATGGAAAAAACCTGCACTTTCGGCTAAGCCCCCTAAATCCGGAGTCATGCCCT
>NZ_ASSC01000589.1 GCF_000520735.1 Paenibacillus forsythiae T98 | reverse complement strand
CCGGTAAGCGGTAGCGCCCGCGCCCACCGGATCGAGCACGACCGGGACACCGTGCTTGTTGGCCGACTGTCCGGCCAGCAGCATGGCCTTGATGGAGTGCTCGTTCAGCGTTCCGATGTTAATCAGAACAGCGCCGGACATCGCGGCGACATCCGCCACCTCTTCATGCGAATCCGCCATGAACGGCGAAGCTCCCAGAGCGAGCAGGCCGTTGGCGGTAAAGTTGGTAACGACAATGTTGGTGATGTTGTGGATGAGCGGATTCTTTTCCCGAAGCTTGGCGATGAAAGACATGTAAATTCCCTCCTAAATGAAT
>NZ_ASSC01000588.1 GCF_000520735.1 Paenibacillus forsythiae T98 | reverse complement strand
CTCTCCGGCAGCGTCTCCGGCGGCTTCCGGCAGCGCGAGCCCCGCGGCGAAGTAAGGGTGAGCCTACCGTTTATTTTTAAGGCCGAATAGCTGGCAATGTATGGACAACCTCTCGGATAACCGATATGATAAAGATTGCCGAAAATTTAATATATTCTTAAAAAGGTGCGGGCCTTGAAAGTCCGCTTAAAAGGGAAGCCGGTTGGAGTCCGGCGCGGTCCCGCCACTGTATATGCGGAGCGACCCTCTGAAAGCATGCCACTGTTCATGCAGAACGGGAAGGCGAGAGGAAGCGATGAAGCATGAGCCAGGAGACCTGCCTTTTTCTGGTCAAGGCCCGGGTGTCCTTCGGGGGGTGAGGACACGCGGACATTTGCGCGCGGCTGATGCCAAGGCTTGTAAAGGCAGCGTCTCCGGTTCGTTGCACGGAAAGACCGTCCCTCTTTGGGGGCGGTCTTTTTTCTTGATTTATGCGCATTCATAAGCTTCATGGCTCCCACAAATTCAGAAGAAAGAGGTTGAACAATGAAGAGCAGGATTTCTTCCAGAATCTTTGCGCTGGGAATGGCCTTATTGATGATTTTCTCATTGCTGGACGCGCCGTATGCCCCGGCGGGGCGGGCTTTTGCCGAGACGGGGGATGCCGTCAATCAGGAGACGGGGGCTGCGGATATCTTGCACGCTGCGGACGCAGCGGGTGCATCATCGTCAATCAGCGTAACCGATGCCGTCTATTCCGCGGCCGAGTATATTCTGAAGCAGGGCGTAACCTCGGAGTGGCAGGCTGTCGGCTTGGCTCAGGCCGGGTACAGAGTGCCGGATTCTTACGCTGCCGCGCTTCAGAATAAAGTAAAGAACGCAGGAGGAAATTTCTCCGCAGTAACGGACTACGCCCGAATCGCTCTGGCGGTTAAAGCGATCGGCAAGGACCCGACGAATTTCGAGGGCAGCAACCTGATTGCGGCTATTTATAACAACGAAGGCATTGCCGGGCAAAGTCTGAATAACGCCATCTACGGACTGATCGCGCTGGATTCCGGCGCCTATACGTTGCCGTTCGATGCGAAATGGACGAAGGACAAGCTGGTTCAGCAGATTCTCTCCGGACAGAACGGGGATGGGGGCTTTCCTCTTCATATTGGGGGAGCAAGCGGGCCTGACACTACGGCAATGGCCCTGGCGGCCTTGTCTCCATACAAGAACGAACCGGCTGTTGCCACTGCGGGGGAACAAGCGGTACAGTGGCTGTCCGCTCAGCAGAATACGACCCACGGAGGCTATGGGGACAGCAGTGAAAGCGTATCGCAGGCCATCATCGGCCTGACCGCATACGGCGTCGATCCCGTCGGTTCGGACTTTACCAAGAACGGCAGCAATCTGATTGGCCGTTTGATGAGTTTCCGCACAGCAGACGGAGGCTTTGCCCACCAGTTGTCCGGGAGCGGGGATGCTTTGGCTACAGAGCAGGCGCTGCAGGCGCTGGCCGCTTACGGCCTGTTCACGGGCGGCGGCGACAGCAAGCTGTATGATTTTGTCGCCCATCCGCCTGCTGTACATCCGCTTGTCCGGGTGTCTGTAGCTATCGAAGGA
>NZ_ASSC01000587.1 GCF_000520735.1 Paenibacillus forsythiae T98 | reverse complement strand
CGGCTCGCCGCCGCTGAATATGAGCAGCCTGAACCCGGCCTGCTTGATCTGATCAATAAGCCGGATGCCTTCCTCCGTGGACAGCTGGTCCTCTACGGGCGAAGCCGGTCCGGAATCCCGGTAGCAGTGTTCACAGTATAAGTTGCATTTCTTGGTCACATTCCAGGAAACGAGCATGCGTATTCAGCCTTCCTTTCCCGCGTTATACGATTCCAATTTATACGATTCCAATTTCACGGTCGGTCAAATAGCAGGACGGGTCCTCCGCCCAGAAATCTCCGCTCACAGAAGCTCTGGCCCGGAAGTTTCCGTTGCAGACGTCCAGCCATTGGCATTCGCCGCAGCGTCCCTTAAGCAGCGGTTTGCGGTCGCGCAGCCCCGCCATCAGCGGGTGGGCGGCCTCTCGCCAGATTTCGCTGAATTTCTGCTTGCGGATATTGCCGATTTCGACATCTCTGGTGAACTGGTCGGGATAGACGTTGCCGTGCCAATCGACGCAGCCGATCGCTATTCCGGAACGGTTGCCTCCGTTTCTCCGAAGGAGTCCAAGCAGCTCGTCCGCGCGCTGCGGGTCATGCTCCAGCATCCACTGGTATAAATACACTCCATCCGCATGGTTATCCACGGTCAGCAGCTCCACCTGCTTGCCTTTGCTGTGCAAATCCAGCGTTTTGGCCATAATCAGATCCAGCGCATGCCGGGACTGTTCATGGGTAACATCCTCTTGCTGCAGGGCGCTCCCCCGTCCGGAATAGACGAGATGGTAGAAGCAGGCGCGCGGAATATTTTCCCGTTCGATCAGATCCAGGACTCCGCCGAGGTCTTCGTATGTATGTCTGCTGATCGTGAACCGGACGCCGACCTTCTGGCCGATGGACAAGCAGTTGCGGATACCTTGAAGCGCCTGCTCAAAGGCTCCCTTTCGTCCGCGAAATTCATCATGGCGCTCTTCGAGTCCATCCAGGCTGACACCGACATATTTGATCCCGGCTTCCTTTAAGCTTTTCGCCTTGTCGGCCGTAATCAACGTGCCGTTGGTCGATATTACCGGCCGCAGCCCCTTGCTTGAGGCGTAAGCAATCAGCTCAACAATATCTTTACGGATCAGCGGCTCTCCGCCGGAAAACAGCAGGACAGGCGCCTGGAAAGCGGCCAGGTCATCTATGAACGCCTTCGCTTCCTCCGTTGACATTTCATCGGGATCATGGGCAGGACAGGCATTCGCATAACAATGCTTACAGGTCAAATTGCACGCCCGTGTCGAATTCCATACAACGACAGGCCCTCTGCCCGCGGAAACGCCATGCGGCTTGTGTCCCGGCTTAATGGTATAACGAAGGTCGTCGCCTTCTCCCTTCATGCCGGTAAGCAGTTTCGTTACATTAATCATTTCCGCTCCCTCATTTCCCTGAATTTAGATACAATCCCATCAACCATACAACGCCTAACGAAAATAAAGCTATGCGCTTTTTTCTTGCTCTTGTGCCGCATTCATGCTACTGCATCCGTCACCCGGCTGACCGGGGATGAAATCCGGAGGCTGGAGGAGCCGTATGTCCCCCATCCGGCAACAGGGTTTTGTGTAAGCGAAGAGGCGCATATCCGGAAGCGGTCTGTTCACGGCACGTTAGCCGGGAACGGGCCGCTTTATTTTTCGGAAGTTTTTTGCAGCAAATCGAAACTTTTTCCAAACCAATCGGGTCTATGTATATATATTTGGGAAAAATTTCTTTTGATTGGCGGGAAATCTATGCGAAAAATCAGTTTTGCAGCAATGATCTTCATCCTCATCATCCTGGCATGGTCTGTACAGACCTATGCGGCGCCCGCCGCAACACGGATTATTCTGGACGGGCATGAGCTTGATCTGACCGGCGACAGGCAGGTTATAACTGTACATAACAGTATTGTCGTACCCATACGGGTGATCGTGGAGGAGCTCGGATTCAGCGTGGACTGGACCAGGGGGACAAATACGGTGACGGTTACACAATCTGATCGGACAATCCGGTTACAGATCGGCAGTTCGAAAGCGGACGTGAATGGACAAAATGTCTCCCTGATTGCCGCGCCGATTGTAAAGAACGGCACCACCCTGATCCCCCTCCGCTTTGTGGGAGAACAAATGGGTCTGGGCGTCTACTGGGATCAAACGGACAAGCTGATCACGCTGACCCGTCCTGTCTCCGACGCCAACGGCGACGTCCCGCCATCCGGCGACGAAGTGATCGGCAATGTATACGAACCGGGAGAAACTCCGGCCAGTGCCGCAGACCGCTATGCGCAGGGACTGGACGTCTCGCATCACAACGGGCAAATCGACTGGTCCCGGGTAGCGGACGAAGGCTATCATTTTGTGTTTATCAAGGCATCCGAAGGCAAAAAATTCCGGGACAACAAGTTCGCAGGCAACCTTCAAGGCGCCAGGGAAGCCGGTTTGCTGGCGGGGGCGTATCATTTTCTTAACGCCGTGACACCCGAGAACGCGCGTCTGGAGGCTGACAATTTCGCAAGCGCGATTGAAGAAGCCGGGGGCATATCCCAGCTCGATATGCCGCCTGTTATGGACTATGAGAACAACCCCGGAAAGCTGGCGCCGGAGGAGATCAGAGAGGTAGCCAGAGCCTTTCTGGACGAGCTGGAGGTCTTGACCGGCTGCCGGCCCATGATCTATACCGGAAGCTACTTTTCCTCGAATTTCGATTCCTCTTTCTCGGACTATAAGCTGTGGATCGCCAAGTACAGCAGCAAGCCTCCCCAGAATATTCAGGCTTGGAACAACTGGGACATCTGGCAGTATACAGAGTCCGGCGCCATTCCCGGCATCAACGGAAACGTAGACCTTAACTACTATAATGGTTCGATTGAGGAATTGCGGTCTTCGCTGGCTTTGCCATAGCCTAGAAAAAACGGATGCGGCCCCCATATGAGCGCCGCATCCGTTTCTTTTGCAGAATCCCCTTGTCAGAACAGCAGATCCTGCGAGTAATTCTCTCCCTCCAGCATGTCGTATTCCACTAACCGGTAATCGTCAAGAAGCGCCTGCTGCTCCGCGGTCAATCCGGTAATGACGCCGGACGGTCCGATCAGCACACTTTTGCTTAAGCCCGGAAGCTCCGATTTCACCTTGTCCAGCAGCTTGTAGTATGCGGGCAGCCTCTGTCCCGCCAGCTCAAAGACCGTCGGCCCGATAAAAGCGGGACTGAGAGTGCCCACCGGCTGCTTGCCGATATCAAAGTTGGCCATATAGAGCAGCTTCGTCTCATGCTTCAGTCTGGGATTCGCGTCCCAGCCCGCCTGTGTATAGATATCGGCCGACAGCGCCGGAAGATGGTCGCCCCAGAATACGGCCACCGTGGGCCGCTTGATCGCCTTCAGCTCTTCGGCCAGATAGGCCAGCGCCTCGTCGGTCAGCTTCGTATCCTGGACATACGTCTCCAGCTCGTTCTTCCTCTCCGGCTTCACACCGCCGACGGTTATCGTGTTCGGCCCGTTATGGCCCTTGACGAACGGAAAATGATTCTGCATCGTAACCAGATGCAGGAATGTCGGCTGCCCGGAGCTCTCCAGCTGGCGCACGGCCTCCTTGATAGCGGACAGATCGGAAATATAGCCTTCCGGCGTAATCCGCTTGGCGTCCGTCATTTGATCCTGGCTTATAAACCGGTCAAACCCGAGCACCGGATAGACCTTGTTCCGGTTGTAGAACGTCTCGTCGAACGGATGAATCGCCAGCGCCCGGTATCCCCTGTCCTTGAGGATGCTGACGATCGAAGGCAGCGAGGACATTTTCACGATACGCTGCTGGTAAGGGATGGAGCCGTCGTTAAGAAAATACATTGACATTCCCGTCAGCGCCTCGAACTCGATATTGGCCGTATTGCCGCCAAATTCGGGGGACAGCATATAGCCGGACGGCGTATTGTTCTCTTCCCGGTGAATGAATTTCAGCGGGTCTTCACTGAAGGTGAAGGAGGGAAGACGCGTCGGATCAAAGAAGGCTTCGTCCATCATGTACATGATATTGGGAGCCTCGGCAGGCGCAGATGCAGCGCTGCTGTCCGGCAGGGCGCCGTATTTTTCCGCGATTCGGGTTATCGCTTCCCGGCTGTAATTCTCCGGCTTCTCCATTACCTTCTGCTTCAGATTGCCTGCGAAAGCGAACAAGAATCCGTTATGCGTATAATTCGCCTTCTGGTCCCAGTAAATATCCTGATAGTGAATGGAGGTCGCAAGCGTGGAATGCCCGCCGACCATCACGATAAATCCGGCAATCATGGCCGCCGAAAGAACCGTAAATCCCGCCCGCAGCGGCAGTCCGATCCGGATTCTGGGAAGCTTGCGCAGCAGATAGATCAGTCCCGCAATCAGAACCACAGCCAGCACAAGCGCCAGCGGCGAAACCATACCCTGGGTAATCTTGCTCATTTCACCAGCGTTTTTGACCAGCATAAGGTCCCATGGAAACAGCGGTTCCCCCGTCGTCCCAAGCTTTTTGTAATTGGCGATGCCCAGAATGGCGCAGGCGATAAAGGCGATCAAGGAGCCTGCGTATAAATTCGGTATAACCGCCGCAAATGCGAGCAGCACGAAGAAAAAAAACAGACTGCCGGCCGCATACAGCCAGTAGTACCTCGAAATCCAGGCGAAAACGCTTCCGACATCCATCCCAAGCGATGCGGCCTGCATGATGAAATTGAGTACGAATCCGCCGACCAAAAAAGTCAGCAGCATGATTCCCAGCCGTCTGCCGGGCATATAATGGCGCAACCTGACCCTCTCCTTATCTATATTAAGCATTCAGTATACGCCACTTTTCTTAAAAAGAACTTAAAAAATCCCGTTTTTTCATAAGAAAAAACGGCTGGGGCGTCCTTTATCAAGGACGGCAGCCGTTATAAATTCACCCCCACCTGCCCAGCAGAGCATTGATCTTGTGCACGATGTCCGATTCCTTCACCGTGAGAAGCCGGCCGCCGCCGACTACGAGCTTGCCGTTAACGACCACATCCCTGATCGCGGTCGGCTGCATGGAGTACACGATATGGGCGAACAGCTCGCTTGTTGGCGAAAGTGAAAGATCATTCAGGTCCACTGAGATGAAATCCGCGCAATATCCCGGCCGGATGTCCCCTACGGGCAGCCGCAGCAGCTCGCCGCCGGCCCTCGTTCCCATATGAAAGACCTGCCCGGCGTTAATGCAGGTGCCGTCCAGCCGGGTAACCTTCTGAAGCAGGGAGCACATTCGCATCTCTTCAAACACGCTGATCCGGTTGTTGCTGCAAGCGCCGTCCGTACCGAGCGATACCCGCACGCCCGCCGCGAGCAGGCCGGGAATATTCGTGACTCCGTCCGACAGGAACATGTTGCTGGAGGGACAATAGGCCAAGCCCGCGCCTTTCTCTCCAAGCAGCCGGATTTCGGAATCCTCCAGCCACACGAGATGGACGGCAATCATCCGCTCATCCAGGACGCCGAGCTTATTCAGATAATGAACCGTCCGCAGCCCGTATTTGGCGAGCGTCTCCTCTACCTCGAACGGCTCTTCCGCCACATGGATGTGAACAGGCGTATCCAGCTCCAGCGCGAGCTTGTGACCGGCCCGGATCATCTCCGGCGAAGCCGCGTGCGGACTGTGCGGCGCGGGATGGACGGTCACCATCGGATTTCCCTGGTAGTGTACAGCCAGCTCCCGGGTGCGCCTGATCGCGTCCCGCACCGTTTCCCGGTAGCTGGCGGGAGCTCCGCCCCAATCATACATCGTCCGCGCCATTACAAGCCGAATCCCCAAATCCCCGGCCGCCTTGATTACGGCTTCATCCATAGCGGTTCCGCCGTTATGCACATAGAAGAAGTCGCTGACCGTAGTCACGCCGTATTTGAGCATTTCGCCAAAGGCCAACAGAGCGCCGGTGTATATCGCTTCCTCATCCAATAACGGCGTATATTTATACAGAGCCTGCTCTCTCCATTCCAAAAATGGCCGGTCCGCCGCAATTCCCCGCAGCAGGCTCTGGAAGGAGTGATTATGCGCGTTGACCGTGCCCGGAA
>NZ_ASSC01000586.1 GCF_000520735.1 Paenibacillus forsythiae T98 | reverse complement strand
CGTATGCACCATTTCAATCGCCACGGCCACAGGCAGCGCGGCTTCCCGGCTTCCTCCGAGCGCCTCGCACGCCGCAATGACAAGCAAAGGGCGAAGACGCTTGCCTCCGGCGAGCAGCGAATAGCTCATCGCCTCCGCCAGCTTGGCAGGCACCTCCCAATGGGGCGGGAAGAGCCTCGTGATCTCGCCCGTTACAAGATCGCCCACTCCGGAGATATATTCATTTAAAGGCTGGCGGTCTATGGGGTCAGGTCTACGACCCTCCGCCGGTTCATTTCCGGGAAGGCCGTTATTAAAAGGCATCATCGCCGTCCCCTTCCAATGCGGAGCCAAACGGCTTCTTGCGCAGTTCTCCGTCTTCTTCGACAATCATTTCGATTTTGCGTTCCACCTGCTCCAGCTTGGCTCCGCACAGCTGCGAAAGCTTCATCCCCTGCTGAAAAAGATCAATCGCCTTCTCCAGCGGAACATCGCCCTGCTCCAGTTCACGCACGATCAGCTCCAGCCGGTCCATTGCCTCCTCAAACCCCAGTTCCGCTTCTTCCTTCGCCATGATCCTTCGCTTCCTCCTTCATTCCCCATACCTGGCAATCCAGCCGCCCGTCGGCCAGCTTGACGACCACCAGGTCGCCGAGCTGGACCTCGTTCAGCGATTTGATCAAATGCCGCTCCTGCTCGTCGTAGACGAGGCTGTATCCCCGCGCCATGACCTTCAGCGGGCTGAGCGCGTCGAGCGCCTTAAGCTCCGCCGCAAAGCGGGAGCGCTTGTCCGCAAGTCGCGCTCTCATGGCGGCGGCCAGCTCACGCCTGGCCGCGTCGCTCCGGCGCCGCGCGGCGGCAGCCCCCTCGCGCGGGCTGTAGCGCTCCAGGCGGTGATGCAGCACCGCCTGACGCTCGCGC
>NZ_ASSC01000585.1 GCF_000520735.1 Paenibacillus forsythiae T98 | reverse complement strand
AATCCTTCCTTTCACCGGCGGGCCGCGTCGATGCAGAAGGCCCTGGACCGGATGATCAAGATCAAGCGGCCGATCCTGGAGCGCAAGGCGATGGATCTGCAGCTTGAACAGCAGGACCGTTCAGGCAACCGGGCGCTCGTTCTGGATGGAGTCGGCAAGCGTTACGGAGAGCGCACACTGTTCACCGGGGTCGATGGCGTGCTGCGCTACGGCGAGACGACGGCGCTGATCGGCGGCAACGGCGCGGGCAAAAGCACGCTGCTGCGCATCATTCTCGGGCTTGAGCAGCCGGACGAGGGAAGCTGCGGGCTGGGCTCGCGGACAGCGGTCGGCTATCTCGCCCAGGAAGCCGTCCCGGAGGACGCCGGCCAATCCGTGCTGAGCTATTTCCGCGAACAGGCCGGTATGGAGGAAGGCGAAGCGCGCGGGCAGCTCGCCCGGTTCCTCTTTTACGGCAGCGATGTCTTCAAGAGCGTCGCGGGGCTGTCCGGCGGAGAATGGACCCGGCTGCGTTTCGCCGTGCTGATGCACCGCCAGCCCAATCTGCTCATTCTTGACGAGCCGACCAACCACCTTGACATCGACTCCCGGGAGGCGCTGGAAGAAGCGCTGGAGGAATTCCCGGGCACCGTTCTTGCGGTATCCCATGACCGCTATTTCATCAACCGCTGCTTCGGCAGCATCTGGGCCTTAGAGGACAGAAGCCTCTCCGTGTTCCCGGGCAATTACGAGTATTTCAAGGAGAAGCGCGCTTCGCTCG
>NZ_ASSC01000584.1 GCF_000520735.1 Paenibacillus forsythiae T98 | reverse complement strand
CGAGGGTCGCGGGTTCGATTCCCGTCGTCCGCTCCAACTTAATACGGCGCCATAGCCAAGTGGTAAGGCACAGCTCTGCAAAAGCTCTATCCCCAGTTCGAATCTGGGTGGCGCCTCCATTGCTTTTAACAAGCACCTGTAAGTATATGTTTTTAGTTTGTTCTGCGCCGGTGTGGCGGAACTGGCAGACGCGCGCGACTCAAAATCGTGAGGGAAACCGTGGAGGTTCGAGTCCTCTCACCGGCACTACTGAAACAGACCGATAAAATTGCTCCCAAGCAGTTTTATCGGTCTGTTTTTTATAGTTTCAAGCGCTGTTCTTGACGCTGAAATGCGGCTGGTACTCTTTTGTGAGCTGGTGCTCTTTTGTGATTGGATATTTGCGGCTGCTCTTGCGGAATTAGCACCTGTTTTAATTCCTGTTGAGGATGGGTATATTCACCTAAAGCATCTATTGAATTTTGGCATCGCCAAACTAACAATCACTTAAGTCCAATCAAGAAGAGGAGCGCAAGGATGAGCGAACATAGATTTACCATCACGGCCATATGTGGAAGTCTTCGTGAGGGGTCATTCAATCGAAGGGTGCTGAAAGCTATGGAAAGGCTTGCCCCAAAGCATTGGGAGATCCATCATGCCGATTTATCGTTGATCCCCCTTTACAATGCAGACATTGAGAGCCAGGGAGATCCTCAGCCGGTTGTTGAGCTTAAAGAAAGTATCCGTCAGGCGGACGGTGTGCTGATTGTCACTCCTGAATACAACATGGGGATTCCGGGCGTTTTGAAGAATGCTCTGGATTGGGCTTCGCGTCCGTCTAAAAGCTCGGTGCTGATTGGGAAGCCTTTCGCGATTGCGGGAGCTACTCCGGGCAGCGGAGGGACAGCACAGTCCCAAGCACAGGTGAGGCAGACACTGCTTGCCCTGAATGCCTATACGATGCCGGGGCCGAAAGTTCTCATTGGCAGCGTTCACGAAAAATTGAATGCAGCCACCGGAGAATTGGACGACGAAACAACGCTTCGCCATTTGGAAAGGTTCCTGGCAGCTTTCGAACAATGGGTTCTAATTTTTAAGCAATCTCAGAAGTGAAAGGTGTGAAGGAATGATGAGCCAGCAGAAATTATACTATGGCAAAGATATTGATGTTATGTTTGATTCGGAAAAATGCATTCATTCGGGCATTTGTGTGAAGGGTCTTCCTGCCGTTTTTGACTTAAGCAAGCGTCCTTGGGTTGATCCCGATGCCGATTCTGCGGAAGCAATTGCCCGGCATATTGATAAATGTCCGAGCGGAGCACTGACGTATAAACGTTTGGACGACGAAAACTCTGAAGAAAGAGGGGGAAGCATGCATATTGTAGATCATGACACAGCCCATAAAAGATTCCTTATTCGAAATAATGGCGCAATTGCTGCGGAAATGACGTACGTAACCTCAAGTCCGGAACTTTATATTATTGATCATACATGGGTCGACAATGCTTACCGGGGCCAGGGCCTGGGGGACAAGCTTGTGAAGGCCATAGTAGAATATGCGCGGGAAAAGGAGATCAAGATTGTACCCTTATGTCCGTTCGCCAAGGGACGATTCGAGCGTCATACCGAATATGCCGATGTTCTCAAATAAGTAATCAGTGCCCAATCCACTCCCCATCACATATAAATGATTAGGTAAATAACTATGTCCGGGAGGAAACATACATGTTCTACTCAGCGCCGTGGTCGTCACATCCACGGTCCCCATTTCCGTATCATCCCGTGGTTGGCGTCTATCCGGGAAATTACTCTTCCAATGTTCACAATTGGCAGTGGAATAACGTTCCTTATGTGCAGCCGTTAGCGCCATACTTAAGGAATGAATCAGTTCCAGTACACAGGGATACGAGTATCAGTAAGGCAGAAGCAGAATTAAATCAAATTTGGCGGATGCTTTGGGAACAGCACGTAGCTTGGACGAGGATGGTTATCATAAGCATTGCCGCAAGCTTGCCGGATGAGGCGCTGGTCACTGAACGACTTCTTCGAAATGCTCCGGACATGGCTGCCGTGATTAGACGATACTATGGTGAGAAGAATGCCTCACGATTCAGCGCTTTAATGAAAGAGCATTTTGTATTGGCAGCACAGCTTGTCAAGGCGGCGAAGGCTGGCAATAACAAGGCAGCCTCCGAAGTGGAGAAGAAATGGTACGCCAATGCGGATGAAATTGTGGCTTTCCTAAGCAGTATCAACCCCAACTGGCCAAAGCCGGTATTAAGGAAGATGCTGCATGAGCATTTACGATTGCTTAAGGATGAAGCAGTTTTCCGGCTATCCGGAAATTATAAATCCGATATTGAGATTTACGACCAAGATTGAGAAGCAAGCGCTGGAAATGGCAGATACCTTTACCGCCGGGATCGTTAAACAGTTTCCGAATCTGTTCGCTTAGACCGCTGTGGTACTCCAATTCTAGCAGCCTGTCGATCGTTGAGTTTAACTGCAAGCAGGGGATGAATCGACTTGGACAATGGGGGCGGTAGCCCCCTGGGTTGTCCGGCATCTTCAAGCTCCTGTTCAACATACATAAAAGTTTGACTCGTCCTCCGCTTCGATTGATTCAAGGTGAAATATGTTTTGTGGACATGTAAAGCTTACTGATGACCTCGATTTCTGTGATAACTCCCCAATCTGTCGGCAGAGCGGATAGCATGGTACAGTGTATCTTCCGTTACATCAAGCGGCTCCCGCAAAATAAGAGGGGATTGCAGCACCGCTTTTGCAGCCGTTCGTATCTTCTCCTCAGTCGGCTCCAGCACGCCAATTTCTTGCAATGTCACAGGCAGTCCAACGCTAAGGCTGAAGCGGATCACCTGTTCAAGCTCGCTGTTATCCCGATTTTCCAGCACAAGCTGGCATAACACTCCAAAGGCAACCCGCTCTCCATGAAGATAAGGCTTGCATTCCTCCAAAGCGGTAAAGCCGTCATGAAAAGCATGGGCACCTGCCGCTCCGTTGCTTTCAGCCCCGATGCCGCTCAGCAGAGTGTTGGCCTCAATAATGTTATCCATTGATGGCGAGCAAATACCCGCTTCCGCATCCAGCTTCGCTTTTAACCCGTCTTGCAGGAGGACATTGTAGCATTCCTTTGCGATGGCATAAGAGGCCAGCGTGCGTTTGAACTCCCCTTTGATGTTGTTCTGCGAGTCGGACTCCTTGCACGCCCGAGCTTCGAAGAAAGTGGCTAGCGCATCGCCCATGCCGGCTACAAGCAGCCTTACAGGAGCGCTGGCGATGATTTCGGTATCAACGATAACCAGGTCAGGCCCTTTGTCGTAAAAAATCTCGTTGATATGCTCGCCCGCAGGTGAATAGATGACAGACAGAGCGCTGGTAGGCGCATCGGTTGACGCAGACGTAGGAACAATAATCAGCGGCAAATTCAGGGCATTGGCCACCACTTTGGTCATATCAAGCGTTCTTCCTCCGCCGATGCCGATAATCGCATCATAGTTTCCACTGCGGGCAATATGGATATATTTTTCCGAATTTTCGATAGACACCTGCCCCTCAAACGGTTCACAAACAATGCTGGCGGTCTGGTATGCGCCGTACAGTCTGGCCGCAAAGGATTCGAATAAAAAAGAATCGATGTAAGCGAGAAATTTCGTGCCGTATGAATGGGTGCGGCTCTCCAGCTTGCTTATTTCTCCGTAGCCCTGAATATACATAGCCGGAGCCAGAAACCCGCGTGTGCTTGTTTTAATTTGTCCCAAATTTTTCATTCCCTTCTGCGTATTGATTTCGGCCTTTATTGTATTCATGCGAGTGATTAATATCAAAAAATGTATAAAAGTTTCAATAATAGAAACAAAAAAGAATCCAAGCAAGAGTGCGTCCGTCAGATAGAGAAGAAGCGCCGTTTATGACAGTATTCATGACATCGACTGTTGAAATCCTTCTAGCTTTTCCCGCTGCGGCTCCTGCTGCCTTCTAGGGGTCTGCTCAAAAGTGAGTTTCTTTCTGAAGAGGAATTTGCATTTCGGCATTCTTTATTTCAGCCATTTGCAGTGGATAAGGCAGGTTTGTGAACAATAAATGCCTGCCAGCAGCAAGAATGAGGTGCGACAACCGCGTTCCCATATCGATCAAGAGATGGAAAGAAATTATGAAAGCGATATCTTTCGCTGCAAAAAGTGGAAAATCGCAGTTTCGCGTCATATAACCTGACGTGAATTTCGAACGATTTGTCAACGATGAATGTATGCGCTTAACATTCATTGACGAGATTTGAAGTGAAAGGATAAGATATCTCTTGAGAAGAACAACTTCTACATGTTGAGTCAAGAAATGTAACATTTGTTACACTCATGTCTGTATTTTTCGCAAATCTCATTTGAAGGAGAGGCGGTCGGGTGGAATTAATCGGTGACGATGGAGCAAGCCGGAATCAGACAGAAGTAACCAATGCGGACGCCGAGCGAAAGAACGAATCGGCCGATCACTCTGGCTCCGAACCCCAGGCAATCCGAATAGCTGTTGCGACACGGGGCGGGGGCAAAGTTAATGTCCACTTTGGACATGCGAGTGAGTTTTGGGTCTACGATGTTTCAGGCAGGGCAACGACTTTTTTGGAGGTTCGTCAAGTTCAGGCCTATTGTACCGGGAGAGCAGATAACGGCGAACCGGTTGACAAGAAGAAGATTTTTGACGATACGGCCGCTTTATTCGCGGACTGTCAGGCGATTCTCTGTTCCGGAATCGGCGATTCCCCGCGCAGCAAGCTTCTGCAGAGAGGAATAGCAGCGATATCCGGTAAAGGAGACATTGAAGAACTGCTGCCCGAGTGCGCCGAGTTCTACGCCGGTTTAAGTTTAACAAAATGATGTCTGTCAGATTGTGCATTTATTTGCATTTCTAATATTGGAATATTATCGAAAGGGATGATTATTCATGAGTAAGAAACCAAGACAA
>NZ_ASSC01000583.1 GCF_000520735.1 Paenibacillus forsythiae T98 | reverse complement strand
AAGGATCAGCCGATTTATCACCTTATTCTGCTCGCCAGGAACGAAGAAGGATACCGGAATCTGATGCGGCTCGTCTCCATCGGCCATCTGGAGGGTTATCACTACAAGCCGAGAATCGACATGGAGGCCCTTGCCGGACATGCGGAGGGCCTTGTTTGTCTGAGCTCCTGCCTTGGAGGAGAGGTGCCCCAGCACCTGCTGCACGGGCGGGACGAGGAGGCGAAGAAGGCAGCGCTGCGGTACAGGGAGATTTTCGGCGAGTATTTCTACCTGGAGCTTCAGGATCACGGCATGCCCGAGCAGAAGAGGGTTAATCCGAAGCTGATCGCTCTGGCCGAAGAGACCGGCATTCCTCTGGTTGCCACCAACGACGTGCATTACCTGTCCCGGGAGGATTCCGAGGTTCAGGATGTGCTGATCTGCATCGGTACGGGCAAAACGGTAGATGACGAGGAACGGCTGCAAATCGGAACGGACCAGCTCTATTTAAAAAGCGGCGAGGAGATGGCCGCGCTGTTTCCGCATGTGCCGGAGGCGATAGCCAATACTGCGCTCATCGCGGACAAGTGCAACCTGGAGCTTGAATTTGGCAAGCATATCCTGCCCGCCTACTCTCCGCTGCCGGACGGGCTGGATTCCGCCGCCTATTTGCGGCGGCTGTGTGAGGACGGCCTTAAGGAGCGTTACGGGGACACTCTTCTGTGGAGTTCGGATCAGGAACGCGGGAGAGCGGAAGAGCGGCTGTCCTATGAGCTTGGCGTTATTGAGGCGATGGGCTTCTCGGATTATTTTCTGATCGTCTGGGATTTCATCGCCTTCTGCCACAAGCAGGGCATTGCGACGGGACCGGGCAGAGGCTCGTCCGCCGGAAGCCTTACCGCTTACTGCCTGCGCATTACCGACGTTGACCCGCTGAAGTATAATCTGCTGTTCGAGCGCTTTCTGAATCCGGAGCGGATCACGATGCCCGATATCGACATCGATTTCAGCGACGAGCGGCGCGACGAGGTGATAGCGTATGTGGCGGATAAATACGGGGAAGAGCATGTCGCTCAGATTATTACGTTCGGTACCCTGGCGGCGCGGGCTGCCGTACGCGATGTGGGTCGGGCGCTGAACCTGCCCTACGGGGATGTGGACAAGGCGGCGAAGCTGATCCCCCAGGCGCTCGGCATCAGCATCGCGCGGGCGCTGGAGAGCAGTCCTGATCTCAATGCGCTGTATCAGAGCAATCCGAAGATCCGGGATTTGCTGGACATGGCGATGAAGGTGGAAGGCATGCCCCGGCATGCCTCGACGCACGCCGCCGGGGTGGTTATCTCACGCGGGCCGCTGACGGACGCCGTTCCGCTGCAGGAGGGCAATGAGGGAACGGCCCTGACCCAGTATTCGATGGAGCATCTGGAGAGCATAGGGCTGCTGAAGATGGACTTTCTGGGCTTGCGGACGCTCTCGATTATCGAGCGGTGCACGAACTGGATCAGGCAAATGACCGGGAGCGCGCCGGATTTCGGGGAGATCCCGGACGATGACGAAGCGACGTATGCGATGCTGGGCCACGGCGAGACGACGGGCGTGTTCCAGCTGGAGTCGGCGGGCATCCGTCGGGTGCTCAAGGAGCTGAAGCCGACCGTATTCGAGGATATCATATCGGTGCTGGCGCTGTACCGCCCGGGCCCGATGGAATTTATACCGAAGTATATTCAGGGCAAGCACGGGCTTGTCGAAGTGGAATACCCCCATCCCGATCTGATCCCGATCCTGTCCGATACCTACGGCATCATCGTCTATCAGGAGCAGATCATGCAGATCGCATCGCTCATGGCGGGCTTCTCGCTTGGCGAGGCGGATCTGCTCCGCAGAGCCGTATCCAAGAAGAAGCGAGAGACGCTGGACCGCGAGCGCGGCCATTTCGTGAAGGGAAGCCTGAAGCATGGCTACGGGGAAGCCGACGCGAACGCGGTCTACGACATGATCGTTCGCTTTGCCAATTACGGCTTCCCCCGCGCCCATGCTGCGGCTTACGGCGTGCTGGCCTTTCAGACGGCCTACCTCAAGGCCCATTATCCGGTGCAGTTCATGGCCTCGATGCTGACGGCGGTGACAGGCGTCCACCGCAAGGTGGCCGAGTATGTGCTGGAATGCCGGCGCATGGGAATCCACGTGCTGCCGCCGGATGTGAACTTGAGCGGCGTGCTGTTCACGCCGGTGGACGGCGGCATGAGCGACGGCGGGCATATTCGCTTCGGGCTGGCGGCGATCAAGAACGTCGGGACGCTGGCCGTCGAGAGCATACTGGAAGCCCGGAAGGAGCGGCCGTTCGACAGCCTGCTCGATTTCTGCCGCCGCGTTGACCTGAGAGTCTGCAACAAGCGGGTCGTGGAATCGCTGATTCAGGCGGGCGCCTTTGACAGCCTGCCCGGCCACCGGGCGCAGCTGCTGGCGATGCTGGACGAGACGGCGGAGGCGGCGGCCAAATGGCGCAAGGAGCGCGAGGAGCTGCAGATTCAGCTCTTCGACGACCTCGTCGAGATGCCGAATTGGGATATCCGGTATCCCGAGGTTCCGAAGTTTGCGGCCGGACAACAGCTGGAGCTGGAGCGCGAGCTGCTCGGCCTGTATCTGTCGGGCCATCCGCTGGACGACTTCGCGGGATTGCTGGAGGA
>NZ_ASSC01000582.1 GCF_000520735.1 Paenibacillus forsythiae T98 | reverse complement strand
AATAGCCACTGGCTGCCGCTGCGGAAATCGTGGCTGTAGCAGGAGTCCGCGCCTTGCAGCGAGGTGCTGACCAGCAGCACGCCTCGCTGCCGGGCTTCTGGCAGCCTCTCCGCCAGATCAGCCTCCACAATCGGCAAATGGAACATCGAGCCCATGGTGGAACGGATCGTCTTCGGATTGTACAGATCGGCGCAGCCCCGGCCCAGAATGACGCCGTCCGCCCCCGCCGCATCCGCGCTGCGGATAATGGTGCCGACATTGCCGGGGTCCTGCACGCCGTCCAGCACAACAACAAGACTGTCCGGCTTGTCCAGCGCCGCATCCCCTTCATCCCGCTGTTTGCGGATAACCGCGAACACAGACTGCGGCGTATTGGTGCTGCTGCACTTGGCAATAACCGCCGCCGAGACTGCGATAGTCTCCATACCGGGAACAGATTGCAGCAGACCGCCAAGCTCTACGGGCATGCCCTTGTCGATATCATAAGCCAGAATTTCGACATCCGCTTTCGCCAACAGCGCCTCCTGCACAAGATGAACGCCCTCGACGATATACTTTCCGTTCCTGTCGCGGTGTTTCTTCTCCAGCAATCCGGCCCATTCCTTAACCCGCGCATTTTGCGGAGACATAATTTCCATCGAATTCAACCTTTCCGCTCCATCGATTCATTTTTGATAAGCCATTTCCAGCCGGGTCAGATTATCCTTGTGGCCGACAATGACCAGCACATCGCTGCTTGTCAGCCGCTCGTCCGCGTTCGGGGTAATGTTCATTTCATCCCCGTGGCGGATTGCTATCACATTGCAGCTGAATTTGGCGCGAATATTGAGCTCCTTGAGGCTTCTGCCGACCATTGCCTCAGGGACCTTCATATCCAGGATGCTGTAATCCGGCGACAGCTCGATATAGTCGAGAATATTGGGCGAGGCCAGGTGATGCGCCACTCTCATGCCCATATCCATTTCCGGATAGATCACCTTGTCGGCTCCGATCTTGCCCAGCACCTTGCCGTGCAGCTCGCTCTTGGCCTTGACGAGAATCGCTGGCACGCCGAGATCCTTCAGAATAAGCGTAGTCAGGATGCTGGATTGAATATCCTCGCCAATCGCTACCACTACCACATCAAAATTACGGATGCCCAGCGCCCGCAGCGCCTCCTCATCCGTCGAATCCGCCGACACGGCATGCGTTACGATTGCGGAGATTTCCTGTACACGCTGCTCGTCCGAATCAATAGCCAATACATCGTAGCCCATACCGCTGAGCGCCTTGGCGACACTGGAACCGAACCGGCCCATTCCGATAATGGCGAATTGCTTCTTGGCCATCTGCTCTCCCCCCGTATCAGTCGATTGTCTCAAAACAGTATAGCACAAGGCGAATTAAACTTGAATTTTAGCCCCCGGGGCCGGGCATATTATATCCAGCATGCACACTCTTATGACAAAAGGAGCCCTGCCCATGTCCATCACGCTCGATCTGCGCCAGGCGGTCATCCATAAAGTCCACGGCCATTCCAAAGCCGAGCTGCGGGAAATGATTGACGGTTCAGTTGACGGTCCGGAAACTGCGCTGCCTGGACTCGGCGCCGTATTTGAAATGATCTGGAAAGACCTTGATCCCGCCAAAAAAGAGAATATCGTCTCTATGCTGTACGAACATTTGAAATCCGTCACTCCGGGTTCGCTTACCGGGGGCAATTGAAGCATTGGAAAAAGCCTCCGTCTTCCTGCACAAAACGTGCGAAAGACAGAGGCTTTTGTCCTTTTTCATTCCGGCACAGCTTGCCGGATCATACTAAACTTAAGGCGCCGTCTCCAGAAACGTCGCCGTCGGATTTTTCTCAATCGCTGTCCGCATCGCGTACTCGTTCTCGAACAGCACGACGAAATTCCCCTTCTTATCCGTAACAAGCGTCGAATTGATCCGGAACTTGCCCGGGTCCGGCTTGCTCTCGTCCACAATCCAGCGCGCGAACTGATAAGGCATCCGCTGAAGCTGCACATCCACGCCGTATTCGCCCTTCATCCGGTACTCGAACACTTCAAATTGCAGCTGACCGACCACACCCAGCAGAATATCGTCGAAGCTGACCGTACGGAACACCTGAATCATGCCTTCCTCCGTCAACTGGTCAATTCCCTTCTGGAATTGCTTCGATTTCAGCGCATTCTTAATGCTGACCTTGGCGAATATCTCGGGGGAGAAGGTCGGCAGCTCGTCGAATACAACATCGCCCGCCTGGCTGAGCGAATCGCCGATCCGGAAGATGCCGGGGTCGAACAGACCGATAATATCTCCCGGATACGCCTCCTCGACGATATCGCGGTCCTGGGCAAGAAATTGCTGCGGCTGGGACAGCTTGATGTCTTTGCCTGCCCGCACATGCTTTACGCTCATCCCCCGCTGGAACTTGCCGGAGACGATGCGCAGAAAGGCGATCCGGTCGCGGTGAGCCGGGTTCATGTTTGCCTGGATTTTGAAGACGTAGCCGGTAAATTTCTCATTCGTCGGCTCCACAATCCCCGCCGTGCTGCGGCGCGGCTCCGGCTTCGGAGCGAGCTGGAGGAAGTTCTCCAGAAACGTCTGCACACCGAAATTATTGATGGCGCTGCCGAAGAAGACCGGCGTCAGCTCGCCGCGCAGCACCTTCTCGTAATCGAACGGATCGCCCGCGACATCCAGCAGCTCCAGATCCTGGCACAGCTGGTCGTGCAGATAGTCACCCGCCATCTCGCGGATGACGGGATCGTTGTAATCCTCCACCTTCTGCACTTTAATGACCGAATGGTCGTCGCCCTGGAACAGCTCCACCTGATTCTTCATGCGGTCATAGACGCCGCACAGCTCGCGTCCGGAGCCGATCGGCCAGTTCATCGGCACCGAGCGGATGCTCAGCACCTGCTCCAGTTCTTCCATCAGCTCAAATGGGCTGCGACCCTCGCGGTCGAGCTTGTTGATGAAGGTGAAGATCGGAATGCCCCGCTTGGCGCACACCTGAAACAGCTTGATCGTCTGCGCTTCGACACCTTTGGCGACGTCGATCAGCATGACCGCGCTGTCGGCGGCCGTCAGTGTACGGTAGGTGTCCTCACTGAAGTCTTGGTGACCGGGAGTATCCAGAATGTTAATCCGGTGGCCCAAATAATCGAACTGCATAACCGAGGATGTAACGGAAATTCCGCGCTGCTTCTCGATTTCCATCCAGTCGCTTGTCGCATGCTTGCTAGCTTTACGGGCCTTGACCGTTCCCGCCAGCCGGATCGCGCCGCCGAACAGCAGCAGCTTCTCCGTAAGTGTCGTTTTACCTGCGTCAGGGTGAGAAATAATCGCGAATGTTCTGCGTTTATCCACTTCCTGCTGCAAATTCTGATTTATCGTTTGACTCATTGCACATATCCCTTCATATCTGAATTGTTCGCATCACGTATCATCGCCCTGAGAAAATGCCTGTATCAAATCGGCTTAATGGCCATTGTTCTTTGCTCCTGTCGGGTAAATTAACCGTTCTTTCCCGCCGCCTGCGGCTCTTACAGCCGAAGAAGATATTAAAGCGGGCATCCTTTAAAGTATATCAAAATCGGGGCGGCATTATCTACCTAATTACAGCCTGAGTGAAAAAAATCTCCCCGCTCTAGGACTCTAGGGCAGGGAGATTTCCAAAAGCATCTATCCTACTTCACTCTTGACTATACCGACCAGACCACGCTGTCGTCCTTCTGCCCGTTGACCGGCCACCAGTGGAAGCCGTCCTGTTCAAGCAGCTTGGCCGCTTCAACCGGACCCCAGGCGCCAGCCGGGTAAGAAGCCAGATCGCTGGAATCCTCTCTCCAGGCTTTGGCGATGTGGTCTACGAACGACCAGGCCGAGGACACTTCATCCCAACGGGTGAAGTATGTGGAATCGCCCCGCGCGGCATCATGCAGCAGACGCTCGTAGGCTTCCGGCGAATTGATGCCGACCAGACTGCTTTGGCAGAAGTCCATGGCCAGCGGCTGAATTTCCGATTCCGAGCCCGGCTTCTTGGCATTGATCTTCACATAGATGCCTTCCATCGGGTTCACGCGGATAACGAGCAGGTTCGGTTCAAGGTTATGCTTCTGACCCAGGTAGACATTGGTAGGCATCCGCTTGAACTCCACAACCACCTCGGTCGTCTTTGCCGGCAGGCGTTTGCCTGTACGAATGTAGAACGGCACGCCAGCCCAGCGGAAATTATCCACGAATACGCGGGCCGCAAAATACGTTTCCGTCGTGGACTCCGGATTCACCTTGTCTTCCTGGCGGTAAGCCGGGGCCGTCTTACCATTGAACAGGCCCTGTGTGTACTGCCCGCGCACCACGTTCTGGCGAACTTCTTCTCTGGACAAATACGGACGGAGCGAACGCAGCACCTTGACCTTCTCATCGCGGATATCTTCCGCAAGCAGGCGGCTCGGCGGCTCCATCGCAATCATGGTCAGCAGCTGAAGCATATGGTTCTGCGCCATATCCCGCAGCGCTCCGGCATGATCATAATAGCCGCCGCGTTCTTCAACGCCGACCGTTTCGGCAAGCGTAATCTGGATGTTGGCGATATGCTGCTTGTTCCAGAGCGGCTCGAAAAAGGCGTTGGCAAACCGAATCACTTCGATGTTCTGCACCATTTCCTTGCCAAGATAATGGTCGATCCGGTAAATTTCCTCTTCCTTGAACACCTGCGTGATCTGCTCGTTCAGCTTCTCTGCCGATTCCAGATCATACCCGAAAGGCTTCTCGATCACCAGGCGGTTCCAGCCTTGACCGTCCAGCATGCCGCCGGCTTTCAGGTTGAAGGACACGCCGCCGAACAGCTCGGGAGCGAGCGCCAGGTAGAACAACCGGTTCCCCGGAATGCGGAACCGCTCTTCCAGCGCTTCCGTCTGCGCCTTCAGCTCGCGGAATCCGTCGATATTGTTGATATCAAGCGATTTATACTCAAAATGATTGACGAACTTAGTCCATTCGGTATCGCCTGTCGGCTGATAACGGCAAAACTCGGTTATCGACGCCTTCACATCTTCCTTGAATTCCTCGGGAGTCCGGGGACGGCGCGCCACGCCGATTACCGCAAAATCCTCAGCCAGCTTCCCTTCGCGGTACAAGCTGTAGATCGCCGGAAAAAGCTTGCGCCGGGCCAAGTCGCCGGTTGCACCAAAAATAAAAAAAACAGCACCAGGTGTATTTAATTCGTCAAAGGTTTGATTTTCAGCCATGTCTCCTCATCTTTCTCTATGTAATATAGTTTATTTTATCCATGCTCACGTCTAATTTTCGTAAAAAAGCTATGAATGACGTGATATCATTTTATCATATTCCGAAAAAGGATGCTATTACATTCCTGACAAAATCTCTCGGATTTCAGCAAAGTTCGATTACTCTTTCTTATCATTCTCTATAATTGAGCTTATATAAGCGGAAATTATCAATATTCAATGGTAATCAGCGGGAAGCCGATAGTGACCCGGCTGCCGCCTTCGGCAACATCCTTATGAATCGCCGCCTGCATGGCCAGACGATGCGTCCCGCTCTGAAGGGTATGCCGAATGGATGGCACAGTATAGGAGATGCTGGCGGTAGTCTCGTCCTCGTAAGCTTCAGCAGCGTTCATGCCCTGCAGCTTGCCTGCAAGGAGCCGTTCCGTCAGCTTCAGCGCCTGACCGGCATCCCCTCGCTCCTTGGCAATACCCTGCAAGGAGACATTCCAGTCCGCGGCAATGCCTGCGGATGCCAGCAGCGTCCCGGTCCGCTCGGCGGTCTCAGCCAGCCCTGCGGTGCGGGCCAGATCGGCCGACTCCACCGTCACGATCACATAACTCTCACCCTCGCCCATTTCGCTCCAGAACAGCGAGGTCTTCATGCTTCCATTCTTGTGGGAGGAACGGTAAGCCCCATGGCCCTCTTCTTCCGACTTGACGACGGCTTGAAGTCCCAGCGACTTCGAGAGGGAGCTCACAGACGCGTATGCCCCGCCCGCCTCTCCTGTATAGCTGCCCTGCCATTTAAAGACAAGACGCAGCGGAGAGCCCGGTTCGGTCAAATCCCGGCCGAGATTCGTCAGCAACCGAACCGTTTCGGACGGAGAGCCGGCCAACTCTGCGCGGATTTCGGGTTCCCAGGCGGCTCCCTCTGGTACGGCAGCTTTGAAATAGGCCCGGGC
>NZ_ASSC01000581.1 GCF_000520735.1 Paenibacillus forsythiae T98 | reverse complement strand
GGTAACAGGGGTTCGAATCCCCTACGGGTCACCATTAGTTATCGAACTTAAATTATGAATGACGCGGGGTGGAGCAGCTCGGTAGCTCGTCGGGCTCATAACCCGAAGGTCGCAGGTTCAAATCCTGCCCCCGCAACCAAATCTTCTTACTTGAAGAAGTGCCTCGTGGAACCGTGGTGTAGAGGCCTAACATGCCTGCCTGTCACGCAGGAGATCGCGGGTTCGAATCCCGTCGGTTCCGCCATTTAAATGTACTCCTAGAATTAAATAGATGCGGACGTGGCTCAGCGGTAGAGCATCGCCTTGCCAAGGCGAGGGTCGCGGGTTCGACTCCCGTCGTCCGCTCCATAAGAATGCGCCCTTAGCTCAGCTGGATAGAGCGTTTGACTACGAATCAAAAGGTCGGGAGTTCGAATCTCTCAGGGCGCGCCATTTCAAGCATCATTGAATGATCTAAGCGTCATTTGATTCGAATGATGAAGTTCGTCGGAGCCTAAGCATCGATAGGAATACATCGCAATCGGGCACGAAAGTGACCGTATCTCTCAGGGCGCGCTGTTAATTACTTTTGCCAAACTGAATCGACTGATAATAAGGTGGGTTAAGCTGATTTACAGCTTGATCCACTTTTTTTGTTATCGTGCATGCGAAGCTTTACCTAAAACGGGATTATCATCGCGAAAGCGCCACAACTGCATAAATTCCGGCGCCCGGGGACAAATTAAGGAAAAAATCAGAATGAAGGGATTAACATGAGTGCTTTTCGTCTGAAAAAGCAACTATGGCGCCGATGGAGACGTTGGAAAAAAGCGCTGTGGGTCGGAACGGCCTGCTCGGTTCTTGGTATATGCGCCTGGTTTGGTCTGCGGATGTCCGAGGATAATATATCGAGGCTGTTGACAGGTTCAATGTCGGCAGCAGAGCAAACTTTTGCCGAACTGAATGGACGCATCTCGGGTGACAACACCCTTGTGCGCGGACAGGCTTCCGCTGTGTTCGAACAGAAAGGTCAGGAGGAGCAGGCCTTGGAACAGGGCGGTGCCGATACGAATTCGCTAATCCGGGTTATTGCAAATAGTGGGATTAGCCGGAAAGTGCATTACAAGATAACCTACGTAAGCGGCGAGGAGATTCATGATGTGCCCCGTGCCATGAGCCCCGAGAAATTGAAGACCCTTATTGCCGAGCATTCAGACTGGCGGGGGAAGATCGGACCCGATGGAGACGTTTGGCTCGAACGGAATGTGAACGATCTATCTCCTTCCTGCAAGAAGGAGGCGTACATTGGCCTAGACAACGAAGGAAATCTCACTCTGTTCAAAGGCCCTCCGAAGCAGGAGGAGGCGCTCAAAACCTTTTTTCAAATCGATATAGGCACTATGAAATCGGCTCTGCCGGAAAAGGTATGGAGTCAGCTTCAAGGTGGAATCCGTGTGCAGGATATCGATGAGTACAACAGCGTTCTGTCAACCTTCAGCGATTATGCGAGGGACAATGCCGAGGCGATGTAAAGCAGCAGTTGAGCAGCTGATAATAGAAAATGGAAATTGGACCGTGGGCGATAGCCTGCGGTCTTTTTGCTGGTACGGTAAATTTAATGCCCCCTGTGCAGCCTATTTTTGCTATAATGGGTAGAAGGAATACATATGTTCGCTTTCAATGCGGGAACTGGACCGGACGGGGAGGCTCCCGGTTACAATAGAGGAGAGATGGTTTGTGCGAATTTTGGGGATCGACCCGGGGATTGCGATTGTCGGCTTCGGTTTCATTGACAAGAACGGCAGTAAGCTTACGCCGGTGCAGTACGGCTCCATTCAGACGGAAGCCCATACCCCGGAGGAGGAGCGGCTGCTTCATGTCTATGAGGGGATGCTGCAGCTGATCGACCGCTACAAACCGGATGCCGTGGCGATGGAGAAGCTGTTCTTCAACCGGAACGTGACGACGGCAATGTCGGTTGGGCAGGCGCGTGGTGTACTGGTGCTGGCGGCGGTGCAGCGCGGGCTTGCTGTTTCGGAATATACACCGATGCAGGTGAAGCAGGCGATAGTCGGCTACGGCAAGGCGGAGAAACGCCAGGTTCAGGAAATGGTGAGGATGTATCTGAAGCTGTCCGCCATTCCGAAACCGGATGATGTGGCCGATGCGCTGGCGGTTGCAGTATGTCATGCCCACTCGTACACGCTGAATTCGAAGATAAATGAGGTATTGCGAAAATGATCGATTATTTGAGGGGACCGGTCGTCCATCTGGAGCAGGAATATGTGGTGCTGGATGTTCAGGGCGTGGGGTACCGGGTATTTTGTCCAAATCCCTATGCTTTTGCCAAACAAGAGGGGCCGGTAACGGTATATATTCATCATCATGTTCGCGAGGATGCAATTCTCCTGTTCGGCTTTCCTACCCGCGAAGAGCAGAAGCTGTTCCGCAAGTTGATCGAGGTGTCGGGCATCGGCCCCCGCGTGGCGCTTGGGATTCTGACGGGGGGTACACCGGATCATGTCATTTCGGCGATTTATCAGGAGAATATTACATTCCTGACGAAGCTGCCGGGAATCGGCAAGAAGACGGCGCAGCGTATGATTCTTGATCTGAAAGACAAGCTGGACGGTCTGGGGACCGTAACGCTCCAAACCGGACTGTTTGCTGTGGAGGAGAATGCGGAGAGCGGTACCGGCGAGGTGTCCTGGCAGGAGGCCAGAGATGGGCTTAAGGCGCTCGGATACACGGAGAGTGAGCTGGATCGTGTCTGGCTGACGCTCAAGAAGGAAGGCGCGGAGACTGCTTCGGTCGACGTGCTGATGAAAAAGGCGCTTAAGCTGCTGTACGTGGCGAAGTAGTCTGGATTTGGCGAAGCAATGAGCAGATAAGCAGCAGGTGACGAAGGTCCGCTAAGTACATGATGAAGTGGAGCGATGGAAAGATGGAGGACCGGATCATATCCGCAAATTTAATGATGGAAGACCAGGCGGTGGAACTTAGCTTGCGTCCCCGCTTTCTGGCTGAATATATTGGGCAGAACCAGGTTAAGGAGAATCTGAAAATCTATATCGAAGCGGCAAAAATGCGGGGAGAGGCGCTCGATCATGTGCTGTTGTACGGACCGCCGGGTCTGGGCAAGACGACGCTGGCCAACATCATCGCCAACGAATTGGGAGTGAGCCTGCGGACGACGTCCGGCCCTGCGATTGAGCGGCCGGGCGATCTAGCAGCGCTGCTGACCAATCTGCAGGAGGGCGATGTGCTGTTCATCGATGAGATTCACCGGCTGCACCGGACCGTGGAGGAAGTTCTGTATCCGGCGATGGAGGATTTCGCGCTTGATATTATGATTGG
>NZ_ASSC01000580.1 GCF_000520735.1 Paenibacillus forsythiae T98 | reverse complement strand
GTCTCGTCGGCCGGCAGGCCGAGCCGCTCCTGGACTTGCCGAAATGCCTTAAGCCGCGCCAGCAGGTCCGGGTTCAGGCTGCCGCCGCCAAGAACGGCATTTCGAATCAGGAGGTCCAGCTCCCACATGGCCCAGCCGGTATGCCGCCACAGCCGCAGGAACCTGTGCATTTTGTCGAGACGGTCAGGGGTGAGGTTGACTATTTTTTGCATCCCGGTATCGCAGGTGGCGTTCGGACGCACCATTTTTCCCGGATCATTCGGGGGGTTGATCCAGCGCACGCAGAGCAGGTCAAGCAGCTGCCCGTAGGTCAGACGGCTGTGGCGCATGAAGTCCGAGACGGCAATCTCGGTGAGATTCGCGTCAAATCCCCAGAATACCGTCTGGCTGGCCGCCGTGGCTGCTTGTACAGTAACCATCCCTGTTTCGTGCGTCGACATCCCCCAATATTCTCCGGCGATGCTGACATTGGAGGGCGATGGAACGGCCCCCGGCAGGGCCGTCTGGAAAGCCTCCATCAGCTCCCAGCGCGCAACTCCCAAATGCTGCAACAATCCCCGCGCCTCCTCCTGCCACAGATTGAAGGCGTTGTCCAGGGGATAGTCTGCGGCTTTCAGAACGTTGTAGGCGTCAACCTTGACATGCTCCGGCGAAGCGCGCAGCTCGGCTGGGGTTCGGGTCGTTTGAAAGCTGAAGTTCGGACTTGCCGCAGGGACGGCATTCTCCAGAACCTCGCACACCAGATCGATATAAGGCAGCGGCGTTTCGGTATTTTCACAGTTGAGCTTGATGTTGCCGATGTCCGGCCTGCGGCCGAAGAGGACGTCTTTCACCGTCTTGCCGGCCGTCTCGGAGTTATGGCTGTCAAGGTAGCGCAAAAGGTCGGCCAAATATGCCGACGGACCGTACACCGACTGGCAGTCGGTGCAATCGCAGAAATCAAGCGAACCGAACAGAGCCTCCAGATCGGGTATCCCCGCCAAAGCCGAAGGCAGCTCCTCCGCCGAGTGAGTAAAATCCATGAGGGCGCGCGGATTCGCACCGTGCAGCTCCAGACGATAATCCGCGATTCGCTGGAGCACCTGCGCATACTGATATTCGGCCAGGCCGTAGACGGTAAGCGCCGTGCGCTTGTCTACCCGTTGGGTCGCCGTCAGGGCTTCCGCGAATTGTTCTTTGCCGAGCGACATAATTTGAGCCGAATTGTGAATCTTCAGGTCAAGCAGTGCTTGCCCGGCCATGGCGGTGGGCGCAATCCGGTGTACCCGCTGCAGCACCCGGGCTTCCTGGAGAAGATCCGAATCCGTAATCCCCTTTTCCTCGAAAAATACATTCAGATTCGCCGTGCGAAGCTCCAGATCGGGATGCTGGTCAAGCAGGTTCTGAACCCCGGCCAGATGAGGCAGCGGAT
>NZ_ASSC01000579.1 GCF_000520735.1 Paenibacillus forsythiae T98 | reverse complement strand
AACCCGCAGGCTGCCGAGCGGCTCCTCATACGGCAGCGGAAGTTCTTCCCGCGCCAGCTCCGCAAGAATGGAGCGCATCTCTTCACCCGGCAGCAGCTCGGGGGCGGGCTCTCCGGTCCCGAGCCGAAGCAGCTCCGGCTGAAATTCCAGGCGGTTGATCGCCTGAATAGCCGGCAAATTGGGATAATGGGTGCCTTCCTCCACATAATCGTTCCAGCTTCCCGCCGTCCATGGCGGGTCCTCTTTCCCCGCTACCCTTGTGCCGCCCCCCTGTCTGCCTTCAATAAGCCCGAGTTCGGCCAGTTGGCCGAGTGCGGCGACAACCGTGCTGCGGTTG
>NZ_ASSC01000578.1 GCF_000520735.1 Paenibacillus forsythiae T98 | reverse complement strand
CGCTGGCGGCTCTGGCCGATGAGCTGATTATAATGGCTTACGCCTACGGCGATCAGAAGAGTCCGGAGCCGACGGACAAGGTGGACGAAGCGATCCGGCTGGCCCTGAAGCAGACGACGAAGGACAAGCTGGTGCTAGGCATCTCGCTTAAAAGCGAGAATGAAAGCTCCGTTAATACGAAGATCGGCCTGGCCAAGCGCTATGGCCTGAAAGGCATCGCTATTTGGCGGCTCGGACTGATCGGCCAGGCGGCGTGGAACGAGATGGGCAAGTCGGTGGAGCTGGGCGACTGAGGATAAAGGCTGCCTGACCGGAAATCGGGAGATGGCGGAGCTGAGAAATGGAAGCTATAAAAGTCACATATTCCGGGGGCGTAAACCGCTATAATCACTAAGGTTCACGTATCGGGCGCAGCCCGCAATTCTTTTTCTCGGGAGGACCTTAAGAAGCATGACTTACAAATCACTGGAGCTTGTCAAGCCGCAGACCTGGGAGCTGGAGGGGCTGGAGATTGGCGTTACCTCAAGCTGCAATTTTCGCTGCGATTACTGCTGCGCATACAACCGGAATGACGGGCAGAGCCTTGAGGGCAAAGAAATTATCCGCATCCTGGAGGAGCTTCCCTCTCTGAAAAGAGTCCGTTTGTCGGGCGGCGAGGTTACGCTGAAATATGACGATTGCCTGGAGGTTGTCGCTTACTGCGCATCCAGAGGCATTCAAACGCAGCTTAATTCCAACGCGAGCTTGCTAAGTGGAACGCGGATCGACAAGCTGGCCGAGGCGGGACTGACGACGATCCATATCTCGTTTAATTTTACTTCGGCGGACGAGTTCTCACGGTATTACAACATCCACCCTGACGTGTATCACAAAATTCGTGAAAATATCGCGCTGTTCGCGGAGACGAAGGTGGACACCGTGCTGGAAACGCTGCTGTTCAGCGAGACCGAGCGCCGTATGCGGGAAATCAGCGAGCATGTCCATTCCCTTGGCGTCCGCACGCATGAAATTCAGAACAGCATTATTATGGATCACAGCGGCTGGAAAGCGATTGCGGCCCGGGAAGTGCTGAAGCAGGCGGTAAACGATCTGATCGCCCATAAAAAAGAGGATACCGTCCTATATTTCACCTGTATGGACCGGTTTATGGAGGAGCTTGGTTTCCGGGAGCAGCCGGGCGTTTATTTCGCCCACTGCATTGAGGGCAAGAAGCAGCTGCACTTGCACGGAAACGGAGACATTCTGATCTCCGAGCTGTGTCACCCGGTTATTATCGGCAATATTTATGAGGGGACTTCGCTGAAGGATATTTATCAGCCGATGCCTGCGCCGCTGGAGCAGTTTCTGGATCGCCAGCCATGCCCGGCGCGGGATGCGCTGTTCCCGCAGGAAGGATGAGAACTCTGCAGCAGCCCGCCGGGACCCGAGCGGGCGAATAAGTCAGAGGGAGGCTGCCCGCAGTCCGTATTACGGCCCGGGCCGCCTCCCTTTTTTGACATCCCTTGGGCGATTTCACTTGCTCGCTATGTATCTATTCTTTCCCCCGGAAGTATTCCGCCGCCTCAAGCCAGCTGCTCACCCGGTCATATCCGGTTACCCCCAGATTATGCGGCGCCGTGAACAGAATTCCCTGCCCGCAGAAGCGCTCGAAGTGACGGGCGTTGTCGTCAATAAGATAATCGGCGCGGATGATGCTTTTGTTGCCGCAGAATACGAAGTTCATATCGCTCAGGAAATCGAAGTGTTCTCTCAGCCATTCATATTTGGCTGTGAAAGAGCTTGGGACTTCCATCGCAGCGGTAGTAATATAGATATCGAATCGCTCACTGAGCGACCGGATGACTTCCCGGCTGTCCTTCATAACGTCCAGATCGCGGAAGAACAAAGGATCATGCAGGTAATTGAGAATTTCCGTCGCCAGATGGGGGCGAAGCTCCGCCAGCCGCCCGCTTTTTAAATCCTCGGTCGTTACGTTCTCTCCATAATCCCGGTTAAACACGCTCAGATGCTTGGTATTAAAGTCCGCTATCACTTCGTCCATGTCGATTGCAATCACCTTCAATCCGGTTCCCTCCCTGTTATATGAAGCCTCGATTACATTATAGCAACAAGACAATAACGGGACACCGGCAGTGGCGGGCTATTCCTGAATATTTTAGAAACGCGCAACAGAAAATAATGAATTTTATGAGGAAGAGGGTCTGCTATGATTGCAATGTAAGGGCATTCAATAACAGAAAGGGGAGGACAGAATTGAGAAAGAAAACAAAATTGGCTATAAGTGCACTGCTTATCACCGGTCTGTTGGCCGGATGTGGAAATAGCGGAGGGGGCAATAGCTCGGCGGAGGGGAATTCCTCCGGGACCAAAAGCGAGAAGGTGAAGCTGACCTTCTGGAGAAACTCCGGCAATGATACCGAGAACGCGGCGTACGACAAACTGGTCGCTTCCTTCAATGAGAGCCATCCCGATATCAAGGTGGAGATGAGCCCGATCCCGTACGCGGATTATGATACGAAGCTCAGAACGTCCATTGCTTCGGGCAACCCGCCGGATATTATGGCGATTGACGCGCCGAACATGGCTTCCTATGCGCAGGCGGGCGCTCTTCAGCCGCTGACGGAATACTTTAAAAAGGATGGCAATCTGGAAGATATTCCGGAGTCCACCATCAAAACATATACTTACAAGAACGAAATTTACATGGCGCCGCTGACCGAATCCTCCATCGCCCTGTTCTATAATAAAAAGATGTTCGAAGCCAAGGGCATTCCGCTTCCTTCCAAGAATCCGGATGAGCCGATTACGTGGGATCAAGTGCTTGAGGCAGCCCAAAAGCTGAACGATCCGGCTGGCGGCGTCTACGGCATCGACCCAGCCCAAGGCTTCGGCAACGCGGGCGGAACGGCCTACTTCAAATACCCGATCATCTGGCAATTCGGCGGCGAGATTATGAGCGAGGACGGAACGACCGCCAAAGGCTATCTGGATAAGCCGGAAACGAAAAAAGCGCTGCAATTCTTCTCGGATCTGTATAACAAGTCCAAGGTATCCTCTCTGGAATATCCGCCGGACCCGTTCCCGAACAATCAGCTTGCCATGACGATCGACGGTTCGTGGTCGCTGGGCAACTATGCCGACAAGTTCCCGAACTTCAAGCTGGGCGTCGATTACGACATCGCTCCGCTGCCTAAGGAAACGCAGCAGGCCGTAGCGAACGGAAGCTGGGCGCTGGCTGTCTCCGCCAAGAGCAAGAACCCGGAAGCCGCCTGGCAGTTCGTCAACTATGTTACGGGAGCGGAAGGCTCGAAGACGTACTGCTCGATGACCAAAGATATTCCGGCCCGCTACTCCGTAGCGAAGCAATTCCCGGAGCTCAATGAATATCCGAAGAACGTCTTTGTCGTACAGAACCAGAAATACGGCCGACCGCGTCCGATTACGCCGATCTTCCCGCAAATGTCCGAAGCGGTCAACAAGATGATTGAGGAAGTGACGATCAGCGGACGGAATGTTGATGCCGCCGTCTCCGAGGCCATCACTAAAATCGACAAGGCATACGCCGATCTGCCGCAAAAATAAGCATTTGCTATCGATAGAGGAATGAAGAAAATAGATGTACGCAGAAGAGGCGACCGAGGATTTCGGCCGTCTCTTTGGCGGAATTAAGGATGCGGGGAGTCCTCATTCCTTTTTCCTCAATAAAGGACTATACTGATTAATGTTTATCGGCGCGAAAGCGAAGAGGTGTACCCTTGGAGGGAGGAGCTGGAATAGTATGTTGTACTCGCTGCGCAGCCGATTAATGCTGTCTTTTTCCATATTGCTGATCATTCCCTTTACCGCGGCAGTGTTCATATTCAGCAGAGAGTCCGCGAACTTGATCCAATCCTCCATTGAGTCCTCCACACTGCAGACGATCGACCAGTTCGCCTCGCATGCGGATACACTGCTTATGCAGATCGAGGATACCGGGAAACAGGTGCTCAGCAGCCCGTTTACCCAGCAATGGATTACGGTCGCATTAAACGGCGGGAGCTCGGTCGGAGAGAGATACCTGGCGATGCAGCAGCTGCGGAACTTCTTCTCATCCTATACCGTCAATAACTCCAACATTATCTCCGTTTCCGCCTTCAGGGAGGTCGGCGGGGGATCTGGACGCAGGACAAAAGCTATCTGGAAAGTGAATGGTACAAGCAGTATAGACGCTACAATATCCGCTGGACCGGAGCCCACAGAGATCCCGACCAGAGCGATGAAAGCATGCGCGCAAGCGAAGTGAACAGCCTTATTATTCCCCTCGTTCAGCTCCAGTCGCTGAATAATATCGGTGTGCTCAAGATCAACTATCCAACCAGCCTGCTGCGGGGGGATATTGACAAGATCCGGTTTGGCAGCAGCGGGAGAGCCTTTTTGCTGACCGAGGAGGGAATCGGCGTGCTTGACCAGGACTTCGGAGGCAGCAAGCAGGTGCTCAGCGAGGGGCTGGCTTATGTGAAGGCCCACTCCGCCGGACAGCTCAGCGGAATCATTCCGCTGCGGCAGAAGGACAGGAATTACCTGCTGTTCTACCGCAAGCTTCCTGCGCAGAACTGGATTATTATCGGCGAAGTGCCCGAAGACGAGCTGTACGCGAAGATCACCGATATCAAACAGACGTTTCTGCTGGGAAGCTTTGGCCTGCTGCTGCTTGTCATTGCCGTCGCCCTGTGGCTGTCCATCGGGATCACGAAGCCGCTGAGCGCCATGGCGCGGGCGATGAGGCATGTCAAGCACGGGCGGTTCGACCTGGCCTTGCAGCATATGCCCAACGTCGGGACGAGGCGGAGCGAGGTGGATTATGTGGCCAGCGTCTTTGAACAGATGACGCATCGGCTGAAGTATTTGATCGAGACGGAATTCGAGACGGATTTGAGGCGCAAGAATGCCGAATACAAGGCGCTGCTGCTGCAGATCAATCCGCATTTTTTTAACAACACATTGGAAATTATCGGCGGTCTGGCCGCAATGAAGCGGGAGGACCTGGTTATGGACGCGACGGAGGCTCTGGCCAAAATGATGAGATATTCGCTTGATCTGAACAGCGATCTGGTCAGGGTGAGCGAAGAAATCGGCTATATCCGCGATTATTTGCTCATTCAGAAGCTGCGGCATCAGGATAACCTGATGTTCTCCATTCACAGCGATCCCGAGACGGAGTCCCTTCATATCGCGAAATTTATTCTTCAGCCGATTGTAGAGAATGCGGTGAAATACAGTCTGGAAAAGGGAGAGGCCGCAGAGGTGAGCGTGACTTCCGCTCTGCGGGACAGCCGCCTGTGGCTGACGGTCAAGGATAACGGAATCGGCATGACGCAGGAAATGATCACAGGCGTACTTGCGGATACGGAGCTGAAGGGCGGAGTCGGGATATTAAACGATAAAGGACACAGCATCGGCCTGAGGAACACGATATCGCGCTGCCGTCTGTATTACGGAGACTTGTTCGAGATTTCAATTGAATCGGAGGAAGGCGGGGGCACGGCCATTACACTGAAGCTGCCGCCGGTAAGGAGCTGAAAGCTATGTACACGATTATGCTGGTCGATGACGAGAAGGGCATTCGCGACAGCATCAAAGCGAAGATTAACTGGGAGGAAGCCGGCTTTGAAATTGCATATGAAGCGTCCAGCGGCGGCGAAGCGCTTGAGCTGCTGGAAAAGGGGCCGCTTCCCCAATTCCTTCTCTCCGATATCCGGATGCCGAAGATGAACGGCATAGAGCTTATCTCCATTTGCAAGGAGCGCTATCCGGGAATGCGGACGGCCGTGCTCTCGGGATATTCGGATTTCGAATATTTGAAGGCCGCTATTCAGCTTGGCGTCAAGGACTACCTGCTGAAGCCCGTCGCCCGGGGCGAGCTGACCGAGATGCTCGCCAGAATCGCCGAGGACATCGGCTCCGAGCAGGAGCGGCTCCGCGCTTCGGAACGGGAGCGGCATCAGAAGAATGAGCAGCTGCTTATGCTGCAAGAGCATTACTTGCTGCAGCTGGTTAAAGACGAATGGT
>NZ_ASSC01000577.1 GCF_000520735.1 Paenibacillus forsythiae T98 | reverse complement strand
TGTCCATCGGCGTCAGCCATCTTCTGCCGGACTCGGTCTCGTCCGTCCAGCTTCAAGAGGGCAGCGTCACCGTCGATAAACTGGGTGAAAAAGCGGTCGGTTCCGTTCATTTGGCCCCGGAATCCGTCGGCGGGGAGCATCTGACGGACGGTGCCGTAAGGGGCCGTCATATCGCACCCGGAGGGATTAGCCTTCAGCATCTGTCAGATGAGGTGCGCTCCCCGGATCTGCTGCTTGACAGATCGATTGCCGGAAGCAAGCTTGCCCCGAAGAGCATTGGGAGCGATCAGTTGGCCGAAGGCGCTGTAGGCAGAATTGAGCTTCAGGATGAAGCGGTGAACAGCTCCAAGATTGCTCCCTCCTCCATTCATTCCCGCCATCTGGAGGAGGCGAGCGTGCAGAGCGGCCACCTTGCTCCATTCTCTGTCGCCGGGGAGCACTTGGCCGCATCGGCTGTTCAATCGGAGCATCTGGCGGAAGGCGCGGTTGAAGGCCGCCACATCCGGACGGGCGCGGTGCAAACGGAGCATTTGTCCCCCGGTACTGTCGGCGGCGAGCATATCCGCCCCTCCTCCGTTGGACTCGGCCATCTCCAGCCGGGCTCGGTCTCGTCCGTCCAGCTTCAGGACGGCAGTGTCACCGCCGGCAAGCTGGGTGAAGGTGCGGTCGGCTCCGGACATTTGGCTGCGGAGTCCGTTACTGGTGAACAGCTGGCGGACAGCTCGGTGGAAGGCCGCCATCTCATCCCCGGCGGCATCAGGCTCCAGCATCTGTCGGCTGAGGTCCGCTCAGCGGAGC
>NZ_ASSC01000576.1 GCF_000520735.1 Paenibacillus forsythiae T98 | reverse complement strand
GAAAAGCCACAGGAACATCCCGTAGTAAGAGAAGACAACCGTAAACCATAGTATCCAGAGCATCACGGTTGATTTGCGGTAATCCGCCGACCATACCGAGGCGAACCGCTCTTTGAACGGGGCGGGCGCCTTGCGGATTCCTGCGAACCGGGGAGAATCATCGATGGCCCGCCGCAGATACAGGGCATACAGCACCGGAGCCGCCCCGATCACGAGAGCAAGCCGCCAGCCGTATGACGGGATAATGAAATAAGCGATCCAGCCGAGCGCCCAGAAGCTTTCCAGCAGAACGACGGCGCGGCCTCTCTCGGCTGGCTCGACGCTCTCGGATACAAGCGTGGACGCGACGGGCAGCTCCCCGCCAAGTCCGAAGCCCGCGATGAAACGCAGCACGCAGAAGAGGGCGAACCCCGCCGCGAGAGCCGACAGGCCGGTGGCTGCCGAGAAGATGACCAGCGTCCAGAGCAAAATATTTTTCCGTCCAT
>NZ_ASSC01000575.1 GCF_000520735.1 Paenibacillus forsythiae T98 | reverse complement strand
GAGACAGTGCGGCCGGGCCATGATTGTCCACTGTCCGGAAGCGGCCGGTCATGATGTGGGGCGGGCTATCGGCTCTAAGCTCAGCAAGGGCGATATTTTGCTGTTTCTCGATGGCGATATTCCTATCCCCGCTCCGGCGCTGTTTCCATTCGCCGCCGCCGTGGACCGGGGAGCGGACGTGGCGCTTAATGACCTGAATCCGCTGCTTCCCGTCTTCGGTCAATGCGACAATGTGACGCGCTGCAAAATGTTTCTGAACATGGCGCTTGGGCGGGAAGACCTGGGCGCCTCCTCCATGACGGCCGTGCCCCATGCGCTGTCCCGCAGAGCGCTGGAGTTGATCGGACCCCAGGCTTTATCGGCGCCGCCCAGGGCGCAGGCCGCTGCCGTTCTGGAGAAGCTGCGCGTAGAGAAAGCGGGTACAGTGAATGTAATCAAACGGAACAGAAGACGAAAAGGGAATACGGGGGCGGGAAACGACGTGGAGCAAATGATTATCGGCGATCATGCCGAGGCGATGTCCGAAGTGCTTGCCCGCGGCGCGGATGATCTGCCCTGGCAGGAGAACGGGCCGGACAGCCGCCGCCTGCTTGCCGCGTGGAGGAACGGGATATGACACGGACCAGCATTATTATTCCGACCTTTAACGGACTCGGTCTCCTCCGGACCTGTGTGGATGCGATCCGCCGATACACAGCGGAGCCTTACGAGCTGATTATCGTGGATAACGCTTCAAGCGACGGAACGGCAAAATACTGCCGCAGGGAGAGGATTCCCTTCATTTCGCTGCCGGCCAACGCCGGGTTTCCGATCGCCTGCAACCTTGGCATGCAGCTCGCTTCCGGGGACGAACTGCTGCTGCTCAACAATGATGTCATTGTCTCGAAGAATTGGCTGGCCAATCTGAAAAGTGCTCTGTACAGCTCTCCGGATACGGGCATTGTCGGCCCCGTGACGAATTATGCCAGCGGCCGGCAGCAGGTCAACACTGGGTATGCGGATATTGCCGGGTTCCACGCGGCGGCGGAGACGGCGAATATTCCCGATCCCTCCAAATGGAGCGAGACGAAGCGGCTCGTTGGCTTGTGTTTTTTATTCAAGAGGGAAGTGTTCGACAAGGTGGGTCTGCTCGACGAGAGATTCTCTCCGGGGCATTACGAGGACGACGATTATTGCATTCGCGCCCGGCTTCAGGGCTACCGGCTGCTGATTGCCGGCGATTGTCTGGTGCATCATGAGGGAAGCGCGAGCTTCAAGGAGGTCTACCGTTCCGGGTGGGATGAGCTGATCGGACGCAATCGCAGATTGTATATCGAAAAATGGGGGATTGACCCCAGGCAATTTATTTAGGCTACATGTGGAGGAGGAATGGCCGTTGAAAGGAGTTATACTGGCAGGCGGAACGGGAACGAGACTTTATCCGCTCACCCGGATGATGAACAAGCATTTGCTTCCGGTCGGCAAATACCCGATGATCTGTTATGGCGTTGACCGGTTGCGAAAGGCCGGAATCACCGACATCCTTCTTGTAATCAGCAGACAGTCTGCCGGAATGTATGCGGATTTCCTGGGAAGCGGCGCCGAGTTCGGTGTGTCCCTGACTTATAAAATTCAGGAAGCCGCCGGCGGAATCGCCGAGGCGCTGGAGCTTGCGAAAGATTTTGTTCCCTCGGGGGAGCGGTTCGTCGTGCTGCTTGGAGACAATTTGTTCACCGAGGATATTGCTCCTTATGTGAACAGCTATCTCCGGCAGCCGGAGGGCACCGCCAAGGTGCTGCTCAAGCCGGTGGAGGATGCGCGGCGTTATGGCGTTCCCGTCTTCGACGGCGCGGATTCGGCCTGGATTGCCTATATCGAAGAGAAGCCGAAGCAGCCGAAGACCGGCTATTGCGTAACCGGCATTTATATGTACGACAAGGCCGTGTTTGATATCATCCGGCGGATTTCTCCTTCCCGGCGGGGAGAGCTTGAGATTACCGACGTCAACAATCTGTATGCCGCAGACCGCAAGCTGAGCTACGATGTGCTGAAAGAGTGGTGGAGCGATGCGGGAACCTTCGACTCCTTGCGCGAGGCGGGGGAGAAGCTGAAAGATGCGCTGCCGTAACGGCGGCGTTTTTTTAAATATACGGCTCTGTCATCTTCTGCTCATTATTGAGGACGAGAAAACCGTCCAGTGGGAAGCCAATTGTTGTTCTTATGTTATCTGACCGTTTGCAGGTGTTTCATTATTTGTTCTTCGTGGTGCTTGTCATGACTAATAAACATTTCTTGTAAAAAAGTTTCCAACGTATACGCACTGTTATGGAATTGTCTGTTGAATGCTGATTCAGGAACCATACTGAGTTTTAATATCAATTGTTTGCGCTGGGAGATGGCTTCCTTTAGCAAATCATGTGGTTTCATTGTTCTGCCGAAAGTAACGGAGGCTTCATTAAATGCCTGCACATCGTGATGTTCTTCAAGATTCACTTCCTCATTGTTTATAATCTGATTAAGTGTCTGGATAAAGCTTTTGTCCCAACCCATAATATGGCTGATAATGTCCTGAATCGACCATGTACCGACTATTGGCTTGCGAAGAGCATCATCAGAGTAAGGGGTTAAGTCAGAAATAAAAACTATTAATCTTTCTAAGTCTTCGGAGATACCGCTAATCGTTGCCACAATAATTCCTCCAAGAACCAATATGATGGTCTAATCATAGAACAAATGTTCGTAAATGTCAAATATAAACAACATGGTTTAACATAGCCAAATATAAAAATCTATGCGTTTCACGCTTATAGATATTTCTACGGAAAACGGATGCCCTCTCCTGCGAGGACGGCAGAGCCGTTTCTTTTTATTGCATCGGATGTAAAAATCTAGCTATTCTATTCCAAGCGTATAAACTATAATTAAGGAAATTCATTCACGGAGGTGCTTCAGACATCCAAACTGAATCTGCACAAATCTCAACAGAAACGGCAGCGCGGGCTAGATGGTTTGGCGGCAGCGGAGGATTAATACTTCATTGAAAGCATGGCCTGCATCGCCGCTCTGGCGCTGTCTCCGTCATTTGGACTGGCGCTATTCTCGGTGCTCGTCATCGGCATGGCGTCTTCGGAAGGGGCACCCGCAGGAGAAGATCGGCCAAAGCCGATTTTGCAGAATATCGGATACAGGAGGATACAAGGCACGGATGAAGATAAAATACACACAAACCGATCAAGCCGGACTTCATTTGGTAGAGCCGTTATGGGAACAGCTGAGAGATCATCATGCATCAAGGTCCAATTATTTTGCCGCACAAATCATGGCTAGTACCTTTCAGGCACGGTCCAAAGAGCTCCTGGTCAAAGCGGAACAGGGACTTCTTCATATTGTTCTGGCTGACGATGAGCTATCGGGAAGATTGGCGGGATATTGCATCAGTTCCATAGCTGGAGGAATTCGGGGCGAACTGGACTCTATCTTTGTTGTGCAGGATTATAGAGGCTTGGGGATTGGCCGAGAGCTGATGACACTATCGCTTGACTGGTTTAAGACGAACAGCATCGAGTCCATTGCGATCTCAGTAATATATGGGAATGAAGAGGCATTGCATTTTTATGAAAAATATGGCTTCTATCCAAGGACATATGTTCTATCCCGATGATCTTCAAGCGATAAAGGATGGCGAGCGCCCCCAAGCCGGGGTGCCCGCTTTTTTTGTCTGACTGGCTGAATTTCCCCATTCCACCGCTTCCCCGTAACCTGCCGGGCCCTCGCCGCATATGCTGTAGCAGGGCGCCTAAGCAAAGGAGACATGATCATGCAGAATAAGATCACCAAAATCTTGGAGCACATGGCCCATTCGCATGAACAGATGGCTCGCATTCTTGACGCCGAACGCCACGTGGCTGTCCGTATGGCGCAAATTGTCCATGATTTGCCGGATGCGGAGCCGGAATTCGGCGGCAGTGCGGGAGTGATTGAAAGTGCGGGCCAGGTGAACAAGAATATTATCGCCTATCTTAACGCATTCGCCGATCTTCAGGAGGCGGTAGCTGAACAGGTGGGCAGAGTCATCAAGGAACTGAACGGCCAGGAAGAAGAATAGGGGAGGCGGATGATGAGCAGAGAAGAGGCTTATCTGAAAATGCTGGAATCCACCGCCGCCATCCAGTGGAATATCGCGATGATTCTGGAGGCCAAGGCGGTGGAGGCGGAGAAGGTTAAGCAGTGGACGCATCATCATATTCATCCCCGGGCGTTCGACACACATGAAGACCAGTTGAAGGAGTCCCTCTCCATCCATGACGCGATCGTGGAGCTGGTGGAGGGATTAACGAAGCTGGAGAACGGGTTATGCAGCAATTTGAAAGCCATGCTGGACACCGGGGAAGAGGAAAGCGGCGGAGACGCTTTCGGCAGCCTGACCGAAGGCGGGTTCAGCTTCGGGGAAGACGAGAAATGAGCGGGCTGCAGCTCTCGGAACGCGCCGTCAAGCTGGAAATGATCCGCTCCATCGCCCGCAGCCAGGCCGCGCTTGCGGCGATTCTGGAGACAATAGCCGAGTTGACCGGCCATTCGGAGCTTGCAGCCCGCAAGCTGTGCGACAATGTCAGGGTGCTCAGCGAATACCAGAGCGCCATGTGCCGGATGATGACCGGCATTTCGCTGCATAGACACAAAGAAGGGACTCCCCCCGCGCCGTGGCTGGCTTCGTCCTGCGTTTCGGGCATTCCGGCCCCGGCGCGCACGGAGTCCAGAAGGAGTGACAGGAGATGAAGAAAACAAGCGGCAAGCCGTCGCGCAAGGGAAGAACGGCCCAAGGGCGTAAGGCGCTGCTCTCGCGGAAGACCAGGGTCCGCAAAGCCCGTAAAATCCGCAAGGGCACCTCGCTTAAGGTCCGCAAAAAACGGCTCCGCCGACCTCTTCATCCGCGGCTGCGGAAAAGAGGCTCCAAGCTGCGGAGAAAGAGACGGCCCCGCCAGCGCGCTGTGCCGCCGGA
>NZ_ASSC01000574.1 GCF_000520735.1 Paenibacillus forsythiae T98 | reverse complement strand
TGACATAAGAGTATCCGCCTTCCGCAAAAACCCCGACATCCACATGCCGCGTCTTGTCCGCCGATTCCCGAAGTTTCAGTCCAACATTCTTGATGTCCGACCAGGATATATCCGTCTCAAGCTGGTACGTATCTCCGGCCGTATCAAGCGTTCTTGAACCATCCACCCCGATCTGCTGAAGGGTTTCCGTGGATTGTACCATTTGATCCAATGCCTGCACAGGTTCTGAAATCAGACGATACGCCCCGTCCGCTTGTTTAAGCCCGATCTGACGGACGACCGAATTCATTCCGTTGAAGCCTTCTTCAAGCGTCGGCGTATTATGGGGATAATCCCAATTGTTCATCCATGCCAGAGCATAACGATGCGAGTATTTATCTCCGCCCGCCCCGTCCTCAAAGGTTACAGCGGCATACCAATCAAAGCCATAATCAAGCCACTGCGGGTCCTTGCGGTCCGGGACAAATTCCTTGCCGTTAAAGCTTCCGGTCCAATAAGCATACGTGTTGGGCTTGCCCTCCGGTTTTCCGTTTGCGCTCGCGCCAAGAATCCAGTGATAGGTTCCGTCATCCGCCCGCATCCTGTAAAGATCGGGGCACTCGACGAGCCCGATATTTTCCGTAATGAAACCGCTGGTGTAACGCCAATCTTTTAAGTCCGAGGACTCGTAAAAACCTATTTTCGTGCCTTCGGCCATGGTCATGATCCACTTCCGGGACTCCTGATCCCAGATGATCTTCGGATCGCGGAAGTCGTGTGTGCCCGGATTCGGCATTACCGGAGTATCACGATAAGCGGTGAACTTTGCCCCCTTGTCCGTGCTGTACCATAAATACTGCTCCTGCTTCCCGCCGTCCGCAGAGGGCTGAGTCAAGATGGCCACCAGAGCGCCTTTGCCAAAGCCGGCCGTATTGTCTTCGTCTACAACGACCGAGCCCGACCACGGATCGCCGTTTCGGTTCGTATATTTAGGAATGGCCACCCCTTCATCCTGCCAGTGCACCAAATCCGTTGATGTCGCATGCCGCCACTCTGTACCATTTCCACCAGGATAATCGCGATTGTACAGATAATAATAATGATACTTTCCGTCCAGATAAATCGGCCGCTGCGGGTCGTTCATCCATTTGTCGGGCGTCGTGAAATGATAGCTGGCCCGATAGGTTGGCTTCTCATATGAAGGAGGGGCGGGTTCTTCATTCGCAGAATAATGAATAGTTAACCCTACCCCCACCGTGATCAAGACGGCTAACCCAATCATCCATACTGTCCATCGGCGTTTATTTGCTCTCTTGTTGTTCAACTTTGATACCTCTCTTTAAGAAAAAAAGAAAATGCCAATGTATCATTGACATTTTCTTTTTAATTATACAGGAAATCTGCAACTATTCGATCGTCAACTGGCCTTGGGCAAGGATGCTGTCTTTGACAACCGAAGTTTTGGAACCATTAATTTTCACTACAAAGCTTGGCGCAAAGGTGGACTTGCGATCCTCGAAGAAGCCTCTGTTCGTCATGTAGCTGGTGATAACCACTTTGTTGCCTTTGACTTGCGGTACAGCAAAGTGAGCGTAAGTCCAGGTAATGTCTCTGGGATCAAGATCCTGATGCAGTACAAGCCCCGTACCGTTAAGCGGTTTGTATGGACCGTTGATGGAATCCGCCACATATCCCCACATGTAGATATCTTCCGCACCGATTCCGTCAACAACCATTTTGGCGCCTCTTGTATCCGTGAACAGGTACCATTTGCCATTCATCTCAAAAATGTTCGCCCGTTCGATTTCATCCGTAATCGTATTGGACGCGATCAGCGGCTTCATGACTGTTTTCAGGGTATAATCATCATTCAGCTCAATGATGCCGAGCGCCCCGTTTGCCATAGAAGCGAGATCCTTCTTAGGACTTTGCAGCAGCTTGTTTCTCTCAGCTTCGAAGAACTTCTTGTTTCCTCCGTAGTATGCTTTATTGTTGAAGGAATCCAAGCCTTGGTAGCCTGTTTCCGATCCGGTATTTGCTTCAAATACAAGGTATTTGCGGCCATTGTCTTCAACATAGTGCGGGTCTCTCAGCGTATGGTTATCGGAGTAGTCTCCTCCACCGAAGGCTTGATCCACATTTTGATAGATTTTGCCGTCTCCGCCGTCAAAGATCGATTTGAAATCCTCAACGCCGTCGACTTTCAGCGTATTTGCATCCTGCTCGGATACGTTGATTTGAGCGGTAGTCAGAGTTTGCTTGCCGAAGAAGCCATGAGCCGGGTCCCATCCATGACGGTTGGTATAGAACAAGCGAACTTCGCCGTCCTTGGTCAGTGTTGCGGAGCCAGACCATTCTTCTCCTTGCTGGTTCAGAATCGGATCGTTTGGAACATACTTGTCGCCGTCCTTGAATACTCTGCCAGCACTTTTCCAGGCGTCGATGGAGTTGTCGCCTTTCTTTTTATAGAACAGATAGATAAAGGTGTCCCAGCCTCTTTTCGGGTCGCCTGCCAGACCGAACACAACATCGTAGCCTTTATAGTCCGCTACTGTGCCGTCAGCGTTTTGCAGCGGCCAGGTATCCCATACGTCCAGATCAATAATGTTGCCGTTCGCATCAAATCCTTTGGCGGAAGAGATGTTCTTGATGGTCGATGCATCGAATTGCGGGACCTTGAATTGTTCGTTCTTTTGCTGCTCAGGTATTTTCAGAGCATCGGAGCGTGTGATGTGGGAGAAGCCATAGTCTTCATTGTAAGACTGACTGTCCTTTCCTTTTGCAAAAGCCGAAGTCCCCCCGCCTACCAGTAAAGCTGTTGTAAAGGTTACTGCTGTTGCTTGCTTCACAAACTTTTTGATATTCATACCTTGTCTCCTTTTCTCCTTCGAATTTTGTTACTCTCAAACAGAAAAAGACCTAAAAATTCCTGTGAGGATATCAATAGAGAGCATTGCTATCCCCAATTGGAGTTTTTAGGTCTTGCCTGCTTAAACAGTAACAATCCCGTAATATTTTGTTGTCAGGGTTATTCTATATTGTTGAACAATGATCTGACTATAGACTAAAACTCCCGATTTGGTTAAGGCTAAAAGGCGGATTCCCCATGTCCGTCTATCGTCTTATATACCTAAAATTGTTGTTAATTATTCACAGTTTCAGAGAATGAAAGATGGTTTAACCTGAACTAACATGAGCTCCCTTATCTTCAATCCTCCGCTAAAAATCACTTTTTATTCAAAAAAAGCGATATAGGTCAGTTGGCCTATATCGCTTGTTCAGAAGTCTTGGGCGCCTGCCGTTAGTTGATCGTCAATTGCCCTTGTTCAAGGATGCTGTCTTTGACAACCGAAGTCTTGTTGCCTTTGATGCTCATCAGGAAGCTTGGCGCGAAGGACGCACGATGCTCCGGATAGAAGCCGCGATTGGTTATATAGCTGGTAATAACCACATTTTTACCGTCAGCTTGCGGCACGGCAAAGTGAGAGTAGGTAAAGGTAATATCCGCAGGATCAAGATCCAGTTGCAGTACAAGTCCAGTGTCGTTCAACGGCTTGTAAGGTCCGGTAAGCGAATCGGATACGAAGCCCAGCATATAGATATCGTTAGCCGTGATTCCGTCAATGGTCATTTTCGATCCTCTGGAATCGGTGAACAAATACCATTTGCCATTCATTTTAAATACGTTGGCCCGTTCAATTTCATCCGTTACAAGATTGGAGGCAATCAGCGGCTTCATGACTTTCTTCAACGTATAATCGTCATTGAGTTCAATCATGCCAAGAGCGCCGTTCGCTAACGTAGCGAGAGGCTTTTGCGGACCTTGCAGCAGTTTTTCCCGATCCGCTTCGAAGAACTTTTTATTTCCGCCATAGAACTCTTTGTTATTGAAGGCGTCCTCACCCTGGTAACCTATTTCGGTGCCGGTGTTCGCCTCAAATACAAGGTATTTGCGACCCTTGTCCTCAACATAGTGAGGATCTCTTAACGTATGGTTATCGCCTGAAGCATAGGCGCCTTCATCAATAAACTGCTGAACGTTCTGATAGGTTGTTCCGTCTCCGTCAAAGATGGACTTATGATCCTGAACACCGTCAACCTTCAGCGTAGCGGCATCCGGCTCGGACAAATTGACTTGTGCCGTTGTTATCGTCTGCTTGCCATAGCCCGTTCCGCCATCCCACGGCGCGCCGGAGAAGTCTGTATAGAACAAACGCACCTTACCGTCAGGGGTCAATGTCGCGGAACCTGACCACTCCTGGGTCTGATACTTGAGGATCGGATCGTTGGCATCGAATTTATCGCTGTCTTTAAAGACTCTGCCGGCATTCTTCCAGCTGTCAATTGAATTCTCCTCGGCCTTCTTGTAGAACAAGTAAATGGAGGTGTCATTTCCGTCCCTTGGGTCCCCCGCAAGCGCAAAGACGATTTGGTAACCCTTGTAATTGGCCACGGTTCCATCGGCGTTTTGCAGCGGCCAGCTGTCCCATACATCCAGATCGATCAGATTGCCGGATTTATCATAGCCTTTTGCCGAAGCGATGTTCTTGATGGTCGATGCGTCGAACGCCGGGACCTTGAACTGCTCACTTTGTTGCTGCTCAGGAATTTTCAGCATGTCAAAACGTGTGATGTGGGAGAAACCGTAATCTTCTTTGTAGCTCGTAGTGTCTTTCCCTTTCGCGAAAGCCGAGGTTCCGCCACCTGCCAATAAAGCTGTTGTAAAAGTTACTGCCGCCGCTTGCTTCATAACCTTTTTGAAATTCATGCCTGATCTCCTTCTCCATTCCATATTTTGTCCCTGCCAACAGAAAAAAGACCTAAAAATTCCAATAAGGGAAATTCCCCATCAGATTTTTAGGTCTTGCCTGCTCAGCAGTAACAATCCCGACAATGTTTTGTTGTCATGGCTATTCTATATTTTTCAGCACAAAATCTCTATAGCCTAAATTTCCTCTTTTTGGATAAGGTGAAAAGCAGGAGTTTTGTTCCAGTCTATCCTCATTTATTCCTAATTATTTCTAAATAACTCAAATTCAATGTAACTTATTGGCGAAATAAGTAATAAAATGAGTGTAGTGTGGATGGAATCGGGTAGAAGTGTCCGGATTAAAGAGCAATACAGGATGGAAAGAAGCTTGGCGGCTTAGCGGGGTTGAAACGGATACCGCTCCATGATGGACCGGTCCGTTTCATTTATTAATGAAGAAACTCAATTCACCATATTCTTCAACCGGGTATCCATGCGGTTAATTTCCATGGCGATTAACACCAGCTGACTGTCGGCAAACGTATAGTCATAGTCCTCTTCCACCTGGGCTGCGACCCATTTGGCCTGCTCGTAAGCGGTGTGGTAGCGCTCTTTGGCAATCCGCACGATTTCAGGAGCTAACTCGTTGCAGAGCTTTCCGCTCTCATCGGATCGAAGGATATTTTCGAGTTGATTCACCAGGCGCTCGTAGGTGGCCGATCCCCGGTCCATTGCAACACCGGCGGTCCGCTCGACTCCTTCGGCAATATCCCGGATCAAGGCGGCTTTGTCCGCCCCCGACCCGGAGGCTCCGGCGTTGACCCAGGCGGTATGGATGTGCATGGCGATATAACCCACCTCGTCATCCGGAATTTCGATATTCAATTTCTCGCGGATAATCTTTTTGGCATGCAGCCCGATCTGGAATTCTCTGGGATAGAGAATCCGGATTTCTTGCAGGAGCGTGTTCTGAATGACCATACCTTTGCTTAGTCGCTTCAGAGCGAATGAGAGATGATCCGTCAGCGCGATATGAATATGCTTCTTGAAGGTTACTGAGAGTTCGTTCTCCGCAAAGGAAATGATGCTCTCGGACACCGCGATTTCCTCTTCGGGCAAGGTCCGCAGCATCTCCTGGAGATGACCGTATTGATCCGGATCGTCCATGATAAACACCTTCTCTATACGGTACGGATCGACAATATCATTTTTCCCTTTCTGAAAAGCAATACCGGAACCCATGACAATCTTTTCTTCCCCATGGTCGTGAACCACAACCGCGTTATTGTTAAGAATTTTTTTGATTTTCATGATATTCTCCTGTGCTTCCACGATTAGTATTTGGGTGCTTATTCCTCAGCTTGCGGCTTGTGGACTCCAAGAATCCAGGTAACCGTAAAGGCTGTCCCCGCCGCCAGCAGGAAACCAATCATATAATGGATGAAATTGATCTCTCCGGGCGGAACAACGAAGGCGATCATCGGAATTCCGGTCAGTCCGAAGGAATTGGCGACCAC
>NZ_ASSC01000573.1 GCF_000520735.1 Paenibacillus forsythiae T98 | reverse complement strand
GGCGGGAAGCTCTACAAGCCGCATGTCGCCAAAGCGTGGATCAATCCGGATACCGGGGAGACTGTGTCTGAAGTGAAGCCGGAAATGGTTCGCCAGGTCATCTCGGAGGAAACATCGAAGAAGGTGCGCGAAGCGCTGGAGAGCGTCGTCGCCAAGGGAACGGGCCGGCCGGCATTCATTGACGGCTACCGGGTCGGCGGCAAGACGGGGACCGCGCAAAAAGTCGTGAACGGACGTTATTCCGCGTCGGAGCATATCGTTTCTTTTGTCGGCTTCGCGCCTGCGGATGATCCGCAGATTGTCGTTTATACTGCGGTGGACAATCCGCAAGGGGTTCAATTCGGCGGCGTCGTGGCCGCGCCGATCGTGCAGAATATTCTGGAGGATTCCCTGCACTATCTGAAGGTACCCCAGCGCAAGGACCAGCTTAACAAAGTCTACAAGCCCGGAGAGACGCCGATTGACGTCGTGCCGGATTTGGTCGGCGCAACGGTTCAGGACCTGTACGAGGATATGAATATGAACTTCAATCTTGTCCGTTCCGGAACCGGAGACACCGTCATCAATCAGGCGCCCAAGCCGGGAACAAGAGTTGAACGGGGATCGACGATCCGGATTTATATGGGCTCTTCCGGTCCATAATGATAAAGAGAGATTATTCGATACAATAGAGTGAGGGATTGAATATGAAACTTGAAGAATTGTCATCTTGTCTGGCGGCCGCGCGTTTATATGGAAATGGCGAGACCGAGATTACCGATTTGCAGGCGGATTCCCGCCGCGTGAAGCCGGGGGATCTGTTCATCTGCCTGCCCGGCTTCACCGTGGACGGACATGATTATGCCCCTCAGGCCGCAGCAAGCGGAGCAGCTGCGCTGGTGGTCGAGCGGCAGCTGGATATCGATCTGCCGCAGATTGTGGTCGATGACAGCCGGTTCGCGATGTCTGTCCTGTCAAATGCATTTTTCAAGTCGCCCAGCAGCAGGATGAAGATGATCGGCGTCACCGGAACGAACGGAAAGACGACGACAACGTATCTTATCGAGCGTATTTTGGAGGATCATGGCGTCAAGACGGGACTTATCGGAACGATACAAATGCGCTATGGCGGAGTCAGCTATCCGATGCCCCGGACGACGCCGGAATCACTCGAGCTTCAGCGCGCCCTGAATGACATGAGTGCCAAAGGGGTGCAGTGCTGCGTGATGGAGGTTTCCTCGCATGCGCTCGAACAGGGGCGGGTAAAAGGAACGGACTTCCGCACCGCTATTTTCACCAATCTGACACAGGATCATTTGGATTACCATCATACGATGGAAGAGTACCGCGCGGCGAAGGGACTGTTCTTCTCCAGACTTGGAAATGTCATTTCTCCCTGGAAAGAAGACCGGAAGTATGCGGTGCTGAATGCGGACGACGCGGCAAGCGCCTATTTTGCGGACCAGACGGCGGCGGAGACCATTACATACGGGATCGACAACGAGGCCAATGTCCGCGCTTCGCAAATTTCCATTACGGCCAAGGGCACTTCGTTTCATGTGGATACCTTTAAGGGTGACGCCGATATTTCGCTCAAGATGGTAGGCAAATTCAATGTGTACAACGCGCTTGCCGCCATAACCGCCGCTCTGCTGGAGGAGGTTCCGCTTGCGGATATCAAGGCAAGCCTTGAAGCGGTGCCCGGTGTAAGCGGCCGTGTGGAGCCGGTTAACGAGGGCCAGCCGTATGCGGTCATTGTGGATTACGCGCACACCCCGGACGGACTGGAAAATGTGCTTCGCACGGTCCGGGAGTTCGCGGAGGGCAGAGTTCTGACCGTCTTCGGCTGCGGCGGCGACCGCGACCGGACAAAGAGGCCGCTGATGGGCAAGATTGCCGCCCGGTACAGCGATCTTATTCTGGTTACTTCCGACAACCCGCGCACGGAAGATCCGGCGGCGATTCTGAAGGATATCGAGGCCGGGCTGATTGAAGACAGCGTGGACCGCAGCCAGTATGAGCTGATTGTCGACCGGCGCGAGGCTATCATGAAAGCTATTGATATGGCAAGCCCCGGCGATGTAGTATTGATTGCGGGGAAAGGTCATGAGACTTATCAACTCATTGGCGGCGCCGTTCTCGATTTCGATGACCGCATCGTCGCCCAAGAAGCTATAAGGGGTCGAAGCCATTGATTACAAGAACACTGCAAAGCATAGCCGCCATGTGCGGTGGCGAGCTGTCCCAGGGCAGCGCCTCCGGCACGGAAATTGCGGGAGTGGTCACGGACTCACGCAAAATTACGCCCGGCTGCCTGTTTGTACCGCTCGTTGGCGACAGCTTTGACGGGCATGATTACAGCATACTTGCGCTCGAAGCCGGCGCTGCCGCTACGCTGTGGACGCGGGCTAAAGGCGCCCCTCCCCAGGGAAATGCGGTGCTGGTGGATGACACGCTGGCGGCGCTGCAGCGGCTGGCATCCGCTTATCTTCAGGAAACGGCTCCGCGTGTGGTCGCCGTTACCGGCAGCAACGGGAAGACGACAACCAAGGATATCATTACCGCCCTGCTTGAGACACGGTTTAAAGTGCACAAGACCCAGGGGAATTTCAATAATCATATCGGTCTGCCGCTCACCGTCCTGTCCATGTCGCCGGATACGGATATCGCCGTACTGGAAATGGGCATGAGCTCGCGCGGAGAAATCTCGCTGCTCTCGTCCCTGGCGCAGCCGGATACGGCGGTCATCACCAATGTGGGCGAATCGCATCTTCTCCAGCTTGGCTCGCGCAAGGAAATCGCGCGGGCCAAGCTGGAGATCGCCGAAGGGCTTAAGCCGGGCGGACTGCTGATCCTTAACGGAGACGAACCGCTGCTTGCCGAGGCGATGGGCGAGCCGGGATTCGCGGCGCCGGAGGGCCTCAGGACGTTCCGTTTCGGGCTTGAGCCCTGGAACGACGACTACCCGACAGGGATCATGACGCATGACGGCGGCACGACGTTCACTTCCAGCCGTCACGGCGAGCATGTCTTCACCTTGCCGCTGCCCGGCATCCATAATGTTGTGAACAGTCTGGCCGCGCTGGCTGTTGCAAGCCATTACGGAGTAAGCGAGGCGGAGATGGCGGCGGGACTTGGCATACTCAGACTGACCGGAATGAGGATCGAGATCATGCGGACCTCCTCCGGTCTTACGCTGCTGAACGACGCCTATAATGCCAGCCCAACGTCAATGAAAGCCGCGATTGATGTGCTTCAGTCCATGAAGGGCGGAGGCGCCAAAATTGCGGTGCTCGGGGACATGCTTGAGCTTGGGCCGGAAGAAGCCGCCTTCCATAGTGAAATCGGGTCCTACCTGGACCCGGAGCAAGTTGACTTTGTGTTTGCGTACGGGCCGCTGTCTGTCCATTTGGCCGAGGCCGCCGCGCTTCGGTTCGGTCCGGACCGGGTGTATGCTTTTACCGACAAGGCCGCGCTGACCGATCAGCTGATCAGGAAGAGCGGGAAGAGAGATATCGTACTGTTCAAGGCATCCAGAGGCATGAGGCTGGAAGAATCGCTTCAGCGTCTGTATGACCATTTTGATCAAAGTTAAGATTTGGAGAGGGTGTACCCGTGGATTATCAACTGCTGCTTCTGACTATCGCTGTATCGTTTATCCTTGCGGTCATTGCCGCTCCGCTGCTTATTCCGCTGCTGCGCAGAATGAAATTCGGACAGCAGGTTCGCGACGACGGACCGCAGAGCCATCTCAAAAAAGCGGGAACGCCCACCATGGGCGGTGTCGTCATCATCCTGGCGTTTACGTTGTCCTATCTGAAATTTTCCGTCGTGAATACGGACTTTTATGTGCTGCTGGTAGCTACGCTCGGCTATGGATTAATCGGATTTTTGGATGATTATATCAAAATCGTATTCAAACGCTCGCTCGGCCTGACGCCCCGCCAGAAGCTGCTGGGCCAGCTGGTTGTCGGCGCGGTCATGTGCGGCCTGCTTATTTCCGCAGATCACAGTACGGCCATCAGCATTCCGGGAACTGCGGTCAGCTTCGACTGGACCGGCTGGTTCTATTATCCGTTCATCGTGATCATGATGATGGCGATTACCAATGCCGTCAATTTCACAGACGGTGTGGACGGTCTGCTGTCCGGTACAGTAGCGATTGCGCTGGCCGCTTATGCGGTAGTGGCGATGCAGGCGACCTCCATTGCGGCCGGCGTGTGCGCCGCGGCAATGATCGGGGCGGTGCTTGGCTTTCTCGTCTTCAACGCGCATCCCGCCAAAGTATTCATGGGCGACACCGGCTCGCTCGGGATCGGCGGGGCGATTGGCGCAATCGCGATCGTCACGAAGAGCGAGCTGCTGTTCGTTGTGATCGGCGGTGTCTTTGTTATAGAGATGCTGTCCGTTGTTCTGCAGGTCGCGTCCTTCAAGACACGCGGCAAGCGCATTTTCAGAATGAGCCCGATCCACCATCACTTCGAGCTTGGAGGCTGGTCCGAATGGCGCGTTGTCATGACCTTCTGGGCGGTAGGCATCGTTCTGGCCGGTCTTGGACTTTATATCAGCAAGGGGTTGTAGATAATGAAACATCCGGATATGTACCGTGGTGAAGAGACAGTCGTTCTTGGGCTTGCCAAGAGCGGCGTTCAGGTGGCCAAGGTGCTGCATGAGCGCGGCGCCGTCGTCACGGTTAACGACAAAAAGGAGAGAGAACAATGTCCCGAAGCTTCCGAACTGGAATCTTTGGGAATTTCTGTTATATGCGGAGGTCATCCGGACGGACTGATCCATGAAGGCGTCAAGCTTGTCGTTAAGAATCCCGGAATTCCGTACAGCGTTCCCCCGGTTCAGAAAGCGCTGGAGCTGGGCATCGAGGTGGTGACGGAGGTGGAGGTCGCCTATCATCTGTGTGAAGCTCCGATCATCGGCATTACCGGGTCCAACGGCAAGACGACCACAACGACCTGGGTTGGAAAAATGCTGGAAGCCGCCGGCATGAACCCGATCGTGGCCGGAAATATCGGCACACCGCTCTGTCAGGCGGCGCAGGAAGCTTCGGCGGACAACTGGATGGTTGTGGAATTGAGCAGCTTTCAGCTTAAAGGCACGGAAGACTTCCGGCCTAAAGTGGGCTGTCTGCTGAATGTGGCCGAGACCCATCTTGATTACCACGGCGATATGACCGATTACGTGGATTCCAAAGCCAGATTATTCGCCAATCAGGGAGTAAGCGATACGGCTGTGCTGAATTGGGACGATCCGTACTGCAGAGGGCTTGTGCCTCAGATCAAGGCGGGCATCCTGCCGTTCTCGATGAACGAGGAACTGGTGCAGGGGGTGTTTGTCCGTCCTTCTTTAGCGTCCGGGGTAGAGGATGGCCTGAAGCGCGTCATTGTCTACCGCGATTACACGGAAAGCGAGACCGTGATTGCGGAGGTGGACTCTATCGGACTTCCCGGACGCTTCAATGTGGAGAATGCGCTCGCGGCCTGCGCCGTCGCCATTGCCGCCGGAGCGGACCCTGAAGGACTCGCCGAGGCGCTGGCTTCCTTCCGGGGTGTGGAGCACCGGCTGGAATATGTCGCGGACCGGAACGGTGCGGCGTATTACAACAACTCCAAAGCGACCAACTCCAAGGCGACCTCGATGGCGCTGGCCTCCTTCCGCCAGCCGATCGTGCTGATCGCGGGAGGGCTTGACCGCGGCTCCGATTACATGGAGCTGGTGCCGGCCCTTAAGGGGCGCGTAAAGGCGCTGGTGGCGCTTGGACAGACGAAGGACAAGCTCGCGTATGCCGCGAAGCTCGCCGGAATAGAGCCGGTGGTCACTGTCGATAATGGAGACAGCGCCGCCTCGGTGCTGAAGCAGGCCGTGCGGGAAGCCGCCGCCCTCGCGGAAGAGGGAGATGTTGTTCTGCTGTCGCCCGCCTGCGCGAGCTGGGATATGTTCACATCCTATGAAGTTCGCGGGCGTATTTTTAAAGAGGCGGTGCATAATCTGTAAGTAGGGAGGAAATCGGATAAGCCTCCACTACGATGCAAGAGGTGTGCTCCCCATGAACAAGACTCGTCCCGCGCCGGATATCTGGCTGCTCATTCCGATTCTGGCGCTCCTGGCCATAGGCATGATAATGGTGTACAGCGCGGGCTCGGTGCTGGGCTTTCGCAATTATGGCGATTCCTTTTATTTTGTCAAGCGGCAGCTGCTGTTTGCCGGACTGGGTCTTGCCGCCATGTTCTTCACGGCCAACCTGGATTACCGCGCTTTGAAGAAGCTGTCCAGACCGGCGCTCATCGTCTGCTTCATTCTGCTCGTGATTGTCTTGATTCCCGGAATCGGAGTTGTGCGCGGCGGCGCGCGCAGCTGGCTGGGCATCAGCTCCTTCGGCATCCAGCCCTCCGAGTTTATGAAGATGGGGATGATCCTCTTTCTGGCGAACTGGCTAAGCCGCGAGGATTACGATATTACCTCGTTCACGCGGGGGCTGATGCCGCCGCTTGCCCTGATCGGGACTGCCTTCGGACTGATCATGCTTCAGCCCGATCTCGGAACGGGAACCGTTATGCTGGGGGCGACCCTGATGATGGTCTTTACCGCCGGGGCAAGAGCGACGCATCTCCTGGGCCTCGGCGCGGCAGGGGCCGCGGGATTCGCCGCGCTGGTTGCGGCGGCCCCTTACCGGCTCAAGCGGATAACCGCGTTCCTTGACCCCTGGTCGGACCCGCTGGGGGCGGGCTACCAGATCATCCAGTCGCTGTACGCGATCGGCCCCGGGGGACTTGGCGGGCTTGGGCTTGGCATGAGCCGGCAGAAATACAGCTATGTGCCCGAGCCGCAGACGGACTTTATTTTTTCCATTCTGGCTGAAGAGCTGGGCTTTATCGGCGGGCTTGCGGTGCTGACCTTGTTCCTTATCCTGATCTGGCGGGGAATGAGGGTCGCGATGAGCCTCCCTGACCGATTCGGCAGCTATCTCGCCGTTGGAATCGTCTGTATGGTGGCAGTGCAGGTGGTCATTAATATCGGCGTGGTCATCGGCATGATGCCGGTTACGGGCATTACGCTGCCGCTGATTAGCTACGGCGGTTCTTCGTTGACGCTGATGCTTACGGCGCTCGGCATTTTACTTAATCTATCCCGTTATGCGAGGTGAAGGCAATGCGTATCGTATTAAGCGGCGGCGGCACGGGAGGTCACATTTATCCCGCCGTCGCCGTGGCCAGGCAATTGGAGGCGGAGGAAGACGCCTCCGCATTTCTATATATCGGCGGGACGCGGGGGCTGGAGAGCAAGCTGGTTCCGCAGGAGAAGCTTCCCTTTCGTTCGATCGATATTACCGGATTCCGGCGGAAGCTGTCTCTGGACAATGTGAAGACGGTGATGCGTTTCCTGAAGGGCGTGAGAGAGTCCAAGCGGATGCTGAAGGAATTCAAGCCCGATGTCGTCGTCGGAACCGGGGGCTATGTCTGCGGTCCGGTCGTATACGCGGCTTCAAGGCTTGGCATCCCCACCCTGATTCACGAGCAGAACGCGATACCGGGATTGACCAACCGCTTTCTAAGCCGGTATGCGAGCGCGGTGGCGGTCAGCTTCGAGGGGACGGAATCGGCTTTTCCGGGAAGCAAGCGCGTGATCTACACCGGGAATCCGCGCGCAACAACGGTAAGCAAGGCGAATCCGCAGCGGGGCTACGCCACCTTGGGCATACCCGAAGGCAGCACGGTTGTGCTGGTGGTCGGCGGCAGCCGGGGGGCAAAGGCGATCAATGAAGCCATGATTCAAATGGCCTCCCTTGCCGTCAAGGAGTCCGGGGTTCATTACGTCTATGTCACGGGCGAGCCTTATTACGAGGAGACGCGCAAGAGTCTGCGGCAGAAGCTGGGCAGCCTTCCAAGCTGGCTGCATGTGTTGCCCTATATTCATAATATGCCCGAAGTGCTCGCCTGCACTTCCCTGATTGTGAATCGTGCGGGAGCCTCTTTTATCGCCGAAATAACGGCGCTGGGCATTCCTTCTGTCCTCATTCCGTCTCCCAACGTCACGAACAACCATCAGGAAGCCAATGCGCGGCAGTTGGAGCGCGCGGGCGCGGCCACCGTGATTCTGGAGAAGGAGCTAACGGGTCAGTCGCTCTACAAGGCGGTCCGCTCCATTACGGACGACCCGGCCATCAGGAAGCAAATGTCCGCCGCATCGCTGGCGCTGGGCAAGCGCGACTCCGCCGCCCTGGTCGTTCAGGAGCTCCGCAGGCTTGCGGGCCCGGGGCGCAAGTAATGCCTCACTTCCAACGGGCCGTCTTTTGCAATAGCGGGAGCGGGCAATCCCGCGTTTAGGCTCCTTTCAGTCACACACCCGAGGAGATCGACATACGATATCGTATAAATCGTGACAATCACCTAAAGCTGCTTCCGGAAAGGGCAGACAGCACCGTTCCCCTGCCTGAAGAGAGGAGCCTTCGCCTGCCCGAAGCTTCCGGAAGCTGCTGCCCTTGCCGGTTTAAGCGTGCTTTTATCCTATAAGCGCCAGCGGCGCCCTAGCGGGGGGGTGAGCGGTAATCTCGGAGGTGATACATTGGACAAATTGGTGATTGAGGGTGGAATTCCCCTGTCAGGCACCATACGTATCCATGGAGCAAAAAACGCGGCGCTGCCCATACTGGCGGCAAGCCTGCTGGCCGAAGGCGTTCACTCGCTGCATAATGTGCCAAAGCTGCTGGACATCGAAACGATGCTTGCGATTATGGAGCGGCTCGGCTGCAAGGCCGGACATGACGGGGACAAGGTAACGGTGGACACATCAACCGCCTGTTCATCCCATGTTCCGGAAGATTTGATGAAGCAAATGAGATCATCCATCTTCCTGATGGGACCCCTGCTGGCAAGGTTCGGTGAAGTAACGATCTATCAGCCGGGAGGCTGCGCCATCGGCGAACGCAAGATTGATCTGCATCTTCGGGGACTGCAGTCTCTCGGGGCGGAAATCGAGGAGGCGGACGGAAAAATCTCCTGCCGGGCGGACCGGCTCAGGGGCTCCGACATTCATCTGGACTATCCGAGCGTGGGGGCGACGGAGAATATTATGCTGGCCGCCGCGACGGCGGAGGGAACCACGGCGATTTCGGGAGCGGCTCGGGAGCCGGAAATACAGGACCTCCAGAATTTCCTGAACCGTATGGGCGCCTCGATTATCGGAGCGGGCACCGATACGATAACCATCCAGGGCGTACAGAAGCTGCACCCCTGCAGCTATGAGGTCATTCCCGACCGGATTGTCGCGGGCACCGTCATGATCGCGGCGGCGGCTACCCGGGGAGAGGTCACGCTTACGCACACAAACGCGGGCCATCTGAATTCGCTGATTCATGTCCTGAAGCGCGCCGGTGTTCAAATTACAGTGTGCAATGATATAATTAATATTAGTTGTATGGCGCGCCCCCGCTCGGTAGAACGCATTGTGACCTCACCCTATCCGTCTTTTCCGACGGATCTCCAGTCCCAGATCATGGTGCTGCTGGCGCTGGCGGACGGTTTCAGCGTCATCAAGGAGACCGTGTTTGAAGGCAGATTCAAGCATGTGGAGGAAATGGTGCGCATGGGCGCCGATATTTCTACCGATTTGAACCGCGCGTTTATCCGCGGCGTCAAGCGGCTCTATGGCGCGACAGTGGAAGCGACTGATCTGCGGGCCGGAGCCGCGCTTGTCATTGCGGGGCTGGCTGCGCAAGGCACCACGGTCGTCGAGCAGGCTCATCATATTGACAGAGGCTACGACGGCATTGAACTGTTGTTTCAGAAGCTGGGCGCCCGGATCAGCCGCAAGACACCTGTGCCGGGGCCGATCGATCTGGCCAATTAAACTCCCCTGTCTCCTCCAGACTGAGCGATGGGGGAGACAGGGCCTTACTACGGAGACTAAAGAATGTCAAATACCCGACTGCCTGTCCTGCAAGAGGACAAGCCCAAGAAAAAAAGAAGCCGTAAAGTTACGGCGATCCTGCTGCTGCTGTTTATTGCGCTGCTGGGCGTTATCTTCTTTCGTTCGTCGGCCAGCCGCATTACCGACATCCATTTCCAGGGCAGCAAATACTCTACCCCGGAAGAGCTGCTCCGCCAGAGCGGTCTCAGGAAGGGCGGGCAGTTTTTCGCCGTATCCAGGAGTAAAGTGGAGAAATCGCTGCTTGAGCTGAACACGGTCCAGGAGGCGACGGTGGACAAGCATTTCCCCGGCGTCGTTTCCGTGCAGATCAAGGAATTTCCGGCGGTTGCCTACGAGATTGATCCAAACGGGAGCCTGAAAGCCATCCTCTCCAGCGGAGCGTCGGTTTCCATCGACGAGAGCGGGATTGCCGTGGAGAAGCCCATTTTGACGGGCTGGAAGGCTTCCGATCCTTATAAAGCGAAACTGTGCGGAGCACTGGCGGAAATACCGAATGAGCTGACCAGCGATATTTCCGAAATCGTGCCGTCGCCGACGCTTTCTTTTCCGGACCGGATCAAGCTGTATACCCGTTCGCACTTTGAAGTCACTACAGCCGTCTCGCTGCTGAAAGACAAGGTGGAGTACCTGAATCAGGTCATCGAAACGAAAGAACCGGGAATGATTACCATGCTTGAGGCCGACTCTTATGTTCCCTTCCAGACGGACAGCGTGCAAGAGGACGCTAATGAATAAATAGCCACTACTCACAGGGAGTAAAAAATGCTACAATCGGTTTTATGGGCAATAAAGTTATATCCCTCTTTTTTCTCCGGATTTTTTAAAATACAAGCAGGCCTGCCAATACGCTGCCATTGCTTATATTTCCTAGAGAAGACTCGTCTTTTCGCTCAAAAAATTTGCAGAAAAAAGAGGGAAAGGAATAGGCATGTGGAATAAGGTAGAAAGACACTCTCGTCCCTATGCGGCGACGGGAAACTATTATGATTAATCAGGAGGTGCCATAGGACTTGAGCAACAATGACATCATTGTTAGTTTGGACATCGGTACATCCAAAGTTCGGGCAATTATAGGGGAAGTTACCAATGGAACCTTGAATATTATCGGTGTAGGATCTGCCGACTCGGAAGGTATACGCAAGGGTGCGATTGTAGATATTGACCAGACGGTCCAGTCCATCAGAAGCGCTGTAGAGCACGCTGAGCAGATGGTCGGCATTCAAATATCCGAAGTGTATGTCGGCATATCCGGCAATCATATCGGTCTGCAATCGAGCCATGGCGTCGTTGCCGTCCAGAACGAAGATCGCGAAATCGGCGAAGAAGATATCCTGCGCGTTCTCAAAGCTGCGGAAGTTATTGCGCTGCCGCCGGAGCGCGAGGTGATCGACGTCGTCGCCAAGCAATATATCGTCGATGGTCTTGAAGGCATTCAGGACCCGCGCGGAATGATAGGTGTCCGTCTCGAAGTGGAGGCTACCATCGTTACCGGAGCCAAGACGCCAATACATAACCTGCTGCGCTGTGTGGAGAAATCAGGACTGAAAGTCAAGGACCTTGTGCTGATGTCTCTGGGAGCCGGCGGGTTAGCGCTTTCCAAAGACGAAAAGTCCAGGGGAGCAGTGCTGGTGGATATCGGAGCCGGCGCAACGACGATAGCCGTATATGAAGAAGGTTCCCTTATTGCAACCTCAACCATACCGATCGGCGGAGAATTTGTGACGAATGATATCGCCTACGGACTGCGGACGTTGACCGACCAGGCGGAGAAGGTCAAGCTCAAATACGGTTGCGCCTGGATAGACGATGCGGCTTCCGAGGTCGTCTTCAAGGTGCTGAGAATCGGCAGCAATGTGGAGAAGGAATTTAACCAGGAGGATTTGGCGGCGATTATCGAGCCGCGCGTCCAGGAGATTTTCCAGCTGATTCGCCAGGAAGTGAAAAGACTTGGTTACAGCGACCTCCCGGGGGGGTATATACTAACGGGCGGCACTGTATCGATGCCGGGCGTATTAAAGGCGGCGCAAGCGGAATTGTCCGCATCCGTCCGGATTGCCGTTCCCGACTACATCGGGGTAAGAGATCCCGGATTTACGAGCGGCGTCGGCATTTTGCACTATGTCGTCCGCAGCTTTCGGGGACGGGGCAGCAGCGCGGGCGCGAGCGCGAACAAGAAGCCGCCGGGCCGCAGCAAACCAAGTGCGGCGCCAAGCCAGGAGACCGCTCAGAAGCAGGGCTTTGTGGAGCGTCTAAAAAATATTTTCAGCGATTTCATATAGTGAACGTCCAGATACACTTGGACCGGCCATCCAAGCACATTGAGGGGGAGAGGGAACAATATGTTGGAATTTGATTTTGAAATGGAGAGCCTGGCGCAAATTAAGGTCATCGGCGTTGGCGGCGGCGGCAGCAATGCGGTCAACCGGATGATTGAAAACGGCGTACAGGGCGTAGAGTTCATCACGGTTAATACGGACGCCCAGGCGCTGCATATGGCCAAATCGGAGCATAAATTGCAAATCGGGGATAAACTGACCCGCGGCTTGGGCGCAGGCGCCAATCCGGAGGTCGGGAAGAAAGCGGCCGAAGAATCCCGTGATCTGATCTCGAATACGCTCAAGGGAGCCGACATGGTGTTCGTGACCGCAGGCATGGGCGGCGGCACCGGTACCGGCGCCGCGGCGGTGATTGCCGAAATCGCCAAGGAATGCGGAGCGCTCACCGTTGGCGTAGTTACCCGCCCTTTTACCTTTGAAGGCCGCAAGCGTTCCACGCAAGCCGAGCTCGGTATCGAGGCGCTGAAGGAAAAGGTCGATACGCTTATCGTCATTCCCAACGACCGCCTCCTCGAAATCGTTGACAAGAAGACTCCGATGCTGGAAGCCTTCCGCGAAGCGGATAACGTACTGCGTCAGGCTGTACAAGGTATTTCCGACCTGATCAAAGTTCCGGGCCTCATCAACCTTGACTTTGCCGACGTGAAGACGATCATGACGGAACGCGGATCGGCTCTGATGGGTATCGGCATCGCGACAGGCGAGAACCGGGCATCGGAAGCCGCACGTAAGGCGATCATGAGCCCGCTGCTTGAAACTTCCATCGAGGGAGCCCGAGGCGTCATTATGAACATCACCGGCGGCTCCAATCTGTCGCTGTATGAAGTCAACGAAGCTGCGGAAATTGTCACCTCCGCCTCCGACCCCGAAGTCAACATGATCTTCGGCGCGATTATCGAAGAGAGCATGAAGGATGAGATCAAGGTAACGGTTATCGCCACCGGCTTCGAAACCAAGGCCGCTCCAGCCGCGCCGGGACGCCGTCCGACTGCGAATCAGACCGAGCCTTCGGCGGACAAGACGAACAACCTTCGTCCGTTCGGCAATCAAATGAGCCCTGATCAGTTGGACATCCCGACCTTCCTGCGCAACCGTTCGCGGGGCAATCACGACTGATCGCATAAGCAAGCGATAGGCAAGTCTTTCCCTCGGAGAGAAGAATAACCGGGTTTCCTGGCCATAAGGCGAAGGAACCCGGTTTTTTGTATTGCAGATATAGGAGGAGTTGCTTCCCAAGGGAGCCGCTTCTTTTTTTCATATTCAGTTGGACTGGATGTACTGATCCTCGGCCTCCGGGCATAAGCTGTTCTTGACAGATACAAGAATTCTCGACAAAAAAAGCCCGCTAACGCCTCCCAGGTTTAGACAGACTTTGGACTGGAGACTTTCTATACTATTCCTATCGCAGCCAAAGGACCTCAAGCCAGGCATTGTTGTTGCCGTCAATATGCAGCCGGGGCAGGTGAGTGAATGGTAGTTTATATCGACTTGATCTTTGCCGCCAATCTGCTGATCGACGCGGCGCTGCTCTGGCTGACCGGCTGGATGATCAAGGCGAGAATCAAGTGGCGGCGGCTGTGTTTATCCGCTCTGGTCGGAGCGCTCTATGTCGTTATGATGTTTGTGCCGGAGCTATCCTTCATGTATACCTTTTTAATCAAGTTTGGCTTGTCGGTTGTGATGCTCTGGGTTGCATTCGGTTATCCCAGCCTGCAGAGCTTCCTCCGGAGTATGGGCGCCTTCTATATCATCAATTTTGCAGCTGCGGGCGGTATCCTTGGCGTACATTATCTGCTTCAAAGCTCGGGGGATATCTGGAATGGAATTCTGTATACGACGGCGGGAGGATACGCATACCGGCTCAAAATCGGATTCTGGTTCGTGCTGCTGATCCTGCTGCCGGTGCTGTACGGCTATAGGGCCGTTCATTCCTCCCGCGCCCGAAGAGAGAAGCTCGAAGCTTATATCGGCACAGTGCAGGTGGAGATTGAAGGCGTGACGGTCACCTGCTCCGGACTGCTCGATACAGGCAACAGGCTGTACGATCCTTTGACAAAAACCCCGGTGATGGTGATGGAAGCATCGCTATGGGAGGCGTATTTGCCGAAGGAGTGGAAAGGGCGTCTATCCCGGGAAGGGGCGGATCAGCTGCTTTTGGAGACGGACGGGCAGTCCTTTGGATGGCAGGACCGGCTGAGGCTCGTGCCCTATCGTGGAGTGAACAGGGGAGCTTCGTTCATGCTCGCGCTGAAGCCCGATCAGGTTGCTGTAACGCTCGGCGGAGAGACCGTCCTGCATCGGAAGGTGCTGATCGGCCTTGACGGGGGCACGCTGTCCGGAGACGGGGCCTACCGGGCGATTATCCACCCCGATCTGGCCCAGGGGAAGCCTGCCGCTCCGCCGGGAGGGGTCGCCTGATGGGACTTAAAATTATGCCAGAGCGGCCCGAGTTTCATACCGGAAAGATTGGCCTTGCGCCAACGGGCGGGAGAGCATGTTCGGCAGCTTCCTGGCGCGCACTTCTCTGAAGGAGGAACAAAGATGATTAAATGGAAACTGACGCTGCAGCTCCAATATTACCGGGTGCTGTTTCTGCTGGGGCTGAAAAGTCAGGAAATTTATTACATCGGAGGCAGCGAGGCGCTTCCCCCGCCGCTGACGCGGGAGGAGGAGGATTACCTGCTTCAGCGGCTTCCTTCGGGCGATGCGGCCGTACGCGCCATGCTGATTGAGCGCAATTTGCGCCTGGTCGTGTACATAGCCCGCAAATTCGAAAATACCGGCATTAATATCGAGGACCTGGTGTCCATCGGCGCGATTGGCCTGATCAAGGCGGTCAACACATTCGATCCCGAGAAAAAAATCAAGCTGGCCACGTACGCGTCACGCTGCATCGAGAACGAGATCCTCATGTACCTGCGCCGCAACAACAAGACGCGCAGCGAGGTATCCTTCGATGAACCGCTCAACATTGATTGGGACGGCAATGAGCTGCTGCTGTCGGATGTGCTCGGGACGGAGAATGACACCATCTACCGCAACATCGAGGAACAGGTGGACCGCAAGCTGCTGCAAAAGGCGCTGGAGAAGCTGAGCGAGCGGGAGCGGCTCATTATGGAGCTGCGGTTCGGGCTGCGCGGCGGCGAGGAGAAGACGCAGAAGGACGTCGCCGATCTGCTCGGCATCTCCCAATCCTATATTTCCCGTCTGGAAAAAAGAATAATCAAACGGCTCCGCAAAGAGTTCAACAAGATGGTCTAACCAGTCCTTAAGGGACCCTTTCGGGAGGAATTGGCAAGGAATAAAATGGCCGGCCGGGGAGATAATGTACAGTAATGTTTCTCCTTGGGAGGTTAATCATCATGACCCGAAATAAAGTCGAGATATGCGGTGTGGATACCGCGAAGCTGCCCGTTCTGACGAACGCGGAGATGCGGGAGCTATTCACTTCGCTGCAGCAGCATGGCGAAAAATCCGCCAGAGAGAAATTGGTAAACGGCAATCTGAGACTGGTGCTGAGCGTGATTCAGCGCTTTAACAACCGCGGGGAATTCGTGGACGATTTGTTTCAGGTGGGCTGTATCGGGCTGATGAAAGCCATCGATAACTTTGACCTGTCGCAGAACGTTAAATTTTCCACCTATGCGGTGCCGATGATTATCGGGGAAATCCGCCGCTACTTGCGCGACAACAATCCGATTCGCGTCTCCCGTTCCTTAAGGGACATCGCCTACAAGGCGCTGCAGGTGCGCGACAGCCTGACGAACCAGAACTCGCGGGAGCCCACGATTTTCGAGATTTCCCAGGCGCTGGGCGTGCCGAAAGAGGATGTTGTATTCGCGCTGGATGCTATCCAGGACCCTGTATCCTTGTTCGAGCCGATCTATCACGATGGCGGCGATCCGATCTACGTCATGGACCAGATCAGCGACGACAAGAACAAAGACGTCTCCTGGATTGAGGAAATTGCGCTGCGGGAGGCAATGCAGAGGCTGGGACAGCGGGAAAAACGCATCCTGTCGATGCGGTTCTTCGAGGGCAAGACGCAAATGGAGGTCGCCGATGAGATCGGCATTTCCCAGGCGCAGGTCTCCCGGCTGGAGAAGTCGGCCATTCAGCAGATGCAAAAGCATGTGAAGTCTTGAATAGGACAACCAATCCCATCCGAGGGCCGGGCCTGACGATGGGGTTATTTTTTTGATAAGCCAGGATAACGGGCATTTAAACAAGCCGCCGGTACATATACTTGAAGTATACGTTTGAACTTACAGAGGTGGCAGACATGAATCAGGAAACTCCGGCTTCGGGCAAAAAAATGAAAATTTCCGACTTTCAGGCCAAGGACGTTATCAACATTATCGACGGGAGACGTCTTGGACAAATCAGCGATCTGGAGCTGGATCTTCGGCGGGGAGTCATTGACGCGATTATCGTTCCGGGGTACACGAGGTTCCTGGGACTGTTCGGCGGAGGCGCGGATCTCGTTATACCCTGGCGGAACATTGTCAAGATCGGTTCGGACGTTGTGCTCGTCAAAATGGAGGAGCCCCGGCCTTTGCAGGACGCGGAAGAGAGGGAAATGCTGGTGCTCCAGCGGGAAGACCGGAATGAACGGCGCGCGTATTGACGCTGCGCTGTCTTTTTTGCGAAGCGGGAACCGGTGATCCATATCCAAGCCGAAGCTGCACCGGGTCAAGGCAGGCTCCAAAAGACAAGGTTCCACTCTGTGGAGCTGTCATATGGTACACTTAAAGGCGGGGTGAGAGAATGGAACCGTTTGTACAAAATAGCGGCAGTCCGGCATTATTCAGCCTGAAGCCATGGACGGACCGGTTTGCCAACATAACAGCCGGGTTTACCGGACGGACCGGGGGCGCCGGACGCGCGCCTTACGAGAGCCTGAACTGCGCTCTTCATGTGGGCGATTTCCAAGAGGATGTCGTCAAGAACCGGAAGATGATCGCCGAGAGCCTTGGCTTTTCACTCGAAGACTGGACATGCGGGGAGCAGGTGCATGGCGCGGAAATCGCGGTTGTCACGGCAGGTGACAAGGGACGCGGAAGTCTGGACCGGACCTCGGCGTTCGCGGATACGGACGGCCTGTTGACGGATGTGCCCGGCGTGCTGCTGACTTCCTTTTATGCGGATTGCGTCCCCCTCTTTTTCCATGACCCGGTCTCAGGCGCTGTCGGGTTGGCCCATGCGGGCTGGAAAGGAACGGTGGCGGAAATCGCGTTGGCCATGGTTCGGCGGATGGAAGCGGTATACGGAAGCCGGAAGGAGGACATCCGGGGGGCGATCGGACCGAGCATCGGCGGCTGCTGTTATGAAGTCGACGATTTCGTCATGGATCATGTTCGGAAGATAGAGGGGAGTCTGGCTCAGGCGGAGGAATCGGCAGACCGTCTGTACCGCCCGTCGACCGCGCATCATGGCAAAATGCTGCTTAACTTGAAAGAATTAAACCGACGCATTATGATAAAAGCAGGAATATTGCCGACTCATATCGAATGTACATCTTGGTGTACAAGCTGTAATCACGATCTATTCTTCTCTTACCGCAAGGAAAACGGGGTTACGGGAAGAATGGCGAGCTGGATCGGAATAAAGGAGAGTTGACCGTTGTCCTCGACATTGCAGGAAAGAATAGCCGAAGTCAGTCGGCGGATTGAGCATGCGTGCTTGAGAAGCGGACGCGACAGCCGGGATGTCCATACCATCGCTGTGACGAAATATGTGTCTGTGGAGGCGACATCCGCCGTGCTGGCTTCCGGTCTTGTAAATATTGGCGAGAACCGCTGGCAGGTTGCGGAGAGCAAGTGGAAGGCGCTCGGGAGCCGGGGAACGTGGCATTTCATCGGCCATTTGCAGACTAACAAGGTGAAGGATGTCATTGGAAAATTTCAATATATTCACTCGCTGGACCGGCTGTCTCTGGCCAAGGAATTGCAGCGCAAGGCTGAAGCGTCCGGGCTTTATGTGAACGTTTTTGTTCAGGTGAATGTCTCCGGGGAAGAGTCGAAATACGGTCTGCATCCGGACAAGGTTCCCGATTTTTTGCGGGAGATCACGGGTCTGGACCGGCTGAAAATCGTCGGATTGATGACCATGGCGCCGCATGAAGATCCGGAGCTTACGCGCCCGGTATTTCGCGGCCTCCGCGAGCTGAGGGACAAGCTTAACGGCATGGGGCTGACTCCCGAGCCGATGACAGAACTGTCGATGGGTATGTCGAATGATTTTGAAGTGGCGATTGAGGAAGGAGCCACCTGGGTGCGCCTGGGTACGGTGCTGGTAGGCCATGAGGAGGGATCTTAATGGGCTTTATGAACCGGTTTATGAGCTTTTGGGGTTTACAGGATGAAGAGGAGATTGTAGAACGCGAACAGCTTGGCCAGAATGATGAGGAAGAACATGCGCCGACTCCTGTAGAAACGCGCAAAAACCAGCGTACAGGGAACGTGGTCAGCATCCATTCGCAAAAAAATGTAAAAGTTGTGCTGTATGAACCGCGGTCATATGACGAAGCTCAGGAAATCGCCGACCACATTCGCTCACACCGTACCGTTGTCGTCAATCTGCAGCGGGTCCGCAACGATCAGGCGATGCGGATCATCGATTTTTTAAGCGGAACCGTATACGCTCTGAGCGGCGGCATTTCCAAAATCGGGGGGAATATCTTCCTCTGCTCGCCGGATACCGTTGAAATACAAGGCTCCATTTCGGAAATGCTTGCAGACGATCAAGACTATAACAGAATGAGGTGAACGGGCATTGTCCTACCAAATCTTTTCCATTATCAATATCCTGTTTCAAATTTATTTCTATATGATTATTTTCTACGTGCTGATGTCCTGGCTGCCCAATGTCCGTGACAACTTCATCGGAGAGCTGCTCGGAAAGTTGGTGGAGCCGTATTTGACGCCGTTTCGCAAGATTATTCCGCCTTTGTTCGGAACGATTGATTTTTCTCCCGTCGTCGCGCTGCTCGTGCTTGAGCTCGCACTGAATGGGTTGCGGTCCGTGCTGATTTACCTGATAGGATAAGCGATGAAGAACGAAATTTATGGTCATTTTCATCCGGATGAACGGCCGTTTGTGGATCAGGCTTATGAATGGGTGGAGAATGCGGCCCGTTATCATGAACTGAAGCTGACGGATTTCCTCGACCCAAGGCAGGGATACATCCTGCAAACTTTGGTGAATCGTCACCCCGATGCCAGGGTCAGATGGGGAGGCGGGGGCGAGGAAGCGGAGCGGCGCAGAGCGCTGGTCGCTCCCGATTACCGTGATCTGGAAGATGAAGATATGGGACTGAAAGTGCTGAATATTACACCGGCTGCACAGAAGCTCATGGAATTGGAGCATGGAGATTATATGGGTTCCCTGCTCGGGCTGGGAGTCAAACGAAGCAAAATCGGCGATATTCACGTCCTTGAGAACGGTTGCCATGCCGTAGTGACGTCGGATATCGCCGATTATTTGGCCTTGCATATGAGCAGCGTAGGCCGTGCTCCCGTCACCGTGGAGGTGCTCCCTGTTTCAGAGCTTCGCAGCGCCGAAGCCAGGCTGGAATCGATGGAGATTACCGTGTCCTCCCTGCGGCTGGACGGAATCGCGGCGGATGTGTGCCGGCTTAGCCGAAGCAAGGTTCTCGTTCCCGTTAAAGCAGGCCGCGTCCGGGTGAACTGGAAGGTGGAGGAGGACCCTTCTTCCCATATTAAGGAAGGCGACGTCATCTCTATTCAAGGCTTTGGCCGGTTTAAGGTGCTGGAGGTTGGAGGGCTGACCAAAAAAGGCCGATACCGGGTTCGGATCGGTAAATTTGTATAATTTTCTTGCAGGAATTTAGGCCCGCTTGTCGAAATTGATTAACTCATGAGGGCAGCTAACATTTGTGGAGCTGGACGCCGATAGTTGTAGAAGAGGCGAGATTTAAGGCAGTCACAGGAAGACTGGGCCGCTCGCCCATTCCTAACTTGTTGATGTCAGACGTTCTTCTTCATCCATGGAGACGAACGAACAGTTGGGCGAGGCCCGAAATTTCTAGGAGGTGCACAGCATGCCATTAACGCCGCTCGATATACATAACAAGGAGTTCACCCGGCGGCTCCGAGGTTATGATGAAGACGAGGTCAATGAGTTTCTGGATCAGGTCATCAAGGATTACGAGAGCATCATCCGTGAGAATAAGGAGCTGAGCAATCAGCTTATGGCTCTGCAGGAGCGTCTGGACCATTTTACGAACATCGAAGAGACCTTGTCAAAGACCATCATTGTTGCCCAGGAAGCTGCCGATGAAGTAAAGAACAACGCCAAGAAGGAGAGCCAGCTGATTATCAAGGAAGCGGAGAAGAACGCTGACCGGATCATCAACGAGGCTCTGTCCAAGTCCCGCAAAATCGCGATTGAGACCGAAGAGTTGCGCAAGCAGGCTTCGATTTACCGTACGCGGTTCCGGACACTGGTGGAAGCGCAGCTTGAGCTGCTGTCCCAGGATGATTGGGATGCGCTGGAAAGCCGCGAGGCTCGTGAAGAAGTATTTTGAGACATTGCCTTGGCCTGTTGACTTTTGTCATCAAAGAGGCTATAACTAGAACATATCTGCAACATTCTATATGTATTCGATGACGGGACAAGTACGTCATGGTAGCGATCCCCAGAGAGTCGGCGTTCTGCTGCAAGCCGATGTTCAAGCCATGCCGGAATATCCTCCCCAAGAAGCGAGCCTGAAACGAACCTTGTGTCGTGCGTAAGGCGAGCCGTCTACCGGACGTTACACCGGACCCGCGTCCTTAGCGCGGGAGCTGAGATCGCGCTGTACCCCGGTTGTTCACCGGGAGGAATACGCGCGGAATTAGGGTGGTATCGCGAGCGTCGCCTCGCCCCTTTGGGGGCGGGGCGTTTATTTGTTTTGGGAGGGCGATCCCCCTAAATCCCCCTTTCTCAAGGGGGACCCCAAGGGTTGCACCCTCTGGACACCCGCAAGGATTGGTAAGGTGCACGGGGCTCGGCGGATGGGGAGCGAGGGTTGGCGTCGGAGCGGCCCTTCCTCCCGGCATCCCCGTCAGGGGACGCCGGGAGGGGCCTTTGGCGGCGCGGCGGGTCGCGAGCGGCTACGCCCCGCTCGCGGAAGGCCCCTCGCAAGGGCTGCCCTGGCGGGTTCGCGGCTCGGGTGCAACGTAGAGCGGCCGCTTGCGGCAAGCGGGCACTACTCCAACAGTAACTATAAAGAACGTCGCTGCCCCGGACCCAGACAACCTTCCGGGTGTCCAGAGGGCGGAGCCCTTGGGGTCCCCCTTGGCAAAGGGGGATTTAGGGGGATCGAAATTTAAAGGAGTTGATCCATTATGCACAAAGTAGATATCAAAGAAAAAGCGCGGGACAGAGACGTCCGCATCTTGAAGAAATGGAACGAGGAGAATACGTTCCGCAAATCCATTGATAACCGCGCAGGCAAGCCGAACTATGTGTTCTACGAAGGTCCGCCGACCGCGAACGGCGCGCCGCATATCGGGCACGTTCTCGGCCGCGTGATCAAGGACTTTATTGGCCGCTACCAGACAATGAAGGGCTACCGCGTCGTGCGCAAGGCCGGCTGGGATACCCATGGCCTGCCGGTCGAGCTTGGCGTGGAGAAGCAGCTTGGCATCTCCGGCAAACAGGAAATCGAAGCCTACGGCGTCGAGAAATTCGTCAAGAAGTGCAAAGACAGCGTCTTCGGCTACGAGAAGCAGTGGCGCGAATTTACGGAAGCGATCGGATACTGGACCGACCTCGACAATCCGTACATCACGCTGAACAACACGTATATCGAGAGTGTGTGGAACATCCTCGCAACGGTCCATGAGAAAGGGCTGCTGTACCGCGGCCACCGTGTCAGCCCGTACTGTCCAAGCTGCCAGACGACGCTCAGCTCGCATGAAGTGGCCCAAGGGTACAAGACCGTCAAGGATCTGAGCGCCACAGCCAAATTCAAGCTGGACGACAGTGGCGAATATGTGCTGGCCTGGACGACGACGCCTTGGACGCTTCCGGCGCATATGGCGCTGGCGGTTAATCCGGACATGGACTATGTGCGGGTGCAGCAGGAGGACGGCGTCTACATCATGGCCAAGAACCTGGTCGAAGAAGTGGCGAAGGGCGAGCATACGGTGTTATCTGAGCTGAAAGGCGCCGATCTGATCGGCAAGACGTACCAGCCTCCGTTCAGCTATATCCAGGCGGAGAGAAGCAATGTCATCGTCGGCGCTTCCTTCGTTACGGACGCCAGCGGTACAGGGATTGTGCATATGGCCCCGGCTCATGGCGAGGACGACTACAAGACTTGCCGCGAGAACGGCATCAGCTTCGTGAACGTGGTGGATGCGTCGGGCAAATATACCGGTACGGTGAGTGATTTTGCCGGACGCTTTGTCAAGGACTGCGACCTCGATATCGTCAAGGCGCTGTCGGAGAAGGGTCTGCTGTACGGCAAGGAAAAATACGAGCACAGCTATCCGTTCTGCTGGCGCTGCGACACGCCGCTTCTGTATTATGCGACAGACAGCTGGTTCATCAACACGACGGCGATCAAGGATCAGCTGATTGCGAACAACAATGGTGTCGACTGGTATCCGGGTCATGTCCGCGAAGGCCGGTTCGGCAAGTTCCTTGACGAGCTGGTGGACTGGAACATCAGCCGCAACCGTTACTGGGGCACGCCGCTGAACGTCTGGGTCTGCCAGGAGACGGGCAAGGAATTCGCGCCGCACAGCATTGCCGAGCTGAGAGAAATGGCCGTAGGGGACGTGCCGGAAGATATTGAGCTGCATAAGCCGTATGTGGATAACATCCGCCTGCGCAGCCCGTTCAAGGAAGGCGCTGAAATGGTGCGGACGTCCGAGGTTATCGACGTGTGGTTCGACAGCGGCTCGATGCCGTTTGCCCAGAGCCATTACCCGTTCGAGAACGCGGATAAGCTGGAGGACCAATATCCGGCGGACATGATCTGCGAAGGGATTGACCAGACGCGCGGCTGGTTCTACAGCTTGCTTGCGGTATCGACGCTGTTCAAGGGCAAAGCGCCTTACAAGGCGGTTATCGCGACCGGCCACATCCTCGACGAGAACGGCCAGAAGATGTCCAAATCCAAAGGCAATGTCATCAATCCCTGGGATATCATGAACGAATCCGGCACCGACGCGTTCCGCTGGGCGATCCTGGCTGACAGCGCGCCGTGGAACAACAAGCGCTTCTCCCGCGGGCTTGTGGGCGAGAGCAAGTCGAAGGTCGTCGATACGCTGGTGAACACCCATGCGTTCCTGACGCTGTATGCGGGGATCGACGGCTACGATCCGTCCGAGCATCCGTTCAAGCTGTCCGGGCATAAGCTCGACCGCTGGATTCTGTCCCGGCTGAACAGCCTGATCCTGGTTGTGGATAAAGGGCTTGCGGTCAATGATTTCGTCAACTCGTCCAAAGCGATCGAGAACTTTATCGACGAACTCAGCAACTGGTACATCCGCCGTTCGCGCGACCGTTTCTGGGGCAGCGGGCTTGGGGAAGAGAAGCTGGACGCTTACCGTACGCTGACGCATGTGCTGCTCACGACGGCGAAGATTGTTGCTCCGTTCATGCCGATGCTGGCCGAGGATATTTTCGTCAACCTGGGCGGCGGAGAAAGCGTGCATTTGGCGGATTATCCGGCAGCCGACGAGAGCCTGATCGACCTTACGCTTGAGCAGGACATGGAGAGCGCCCGGAACATCGTCGAGCTGGCGCGCAACGTCCGCAACGAGACCGGAATCAAGACGCGTCAGCCGCTTTCCGAGCTGATCGTTTCCATCAGCCAGAGCTTCAATGTCGCGGAGTATGAGGAGATCATCAAGGACGAGATCAACGTCAAGTCGATTGTGCTTGAGACGAGCGACAGCGGATTTGTCGATTTTACCCTGAAGCTGAACCTGAAGGTTGCAGGCAAAAAATACGGCAAAAACGTCGGCTCCATCCAAGGCTTCCTGAAATCGATGGACAGCGACGCTACACGCGAAGCGGTTCAAAGCGGCAAGGTAGTCATTACCTCTCCGGAAGGCGAAGAGCTGCAAATCACCGCAGACGAGCTGCTCATCGACAAGCAGGCCAAACCGGGCTTCGCGTCCGCATCCGGCTACGGCATCACGGTAGCGCTGAACACCGAAATTACGCCCGAGTTGGAGCAAGAGGGCTGGGTGCGTGAGATTGTGCGGGCCGTTCAGGATTACCGCAAACGGCTGGATCTGGCGATCGACAAGCGCGTCGCGCTTACTCTGAACGTCGATGATGAGCTGAAAGCCGCAGTTACTGCGTTCGAGAATGTCCTCCGGGAAAATGTCCTCGTGACGACGGTTGATTTCTGCAGCGGCGATTCTTTTGAAACGGTGGATATCGGCGGCAAAACAATCGGCATTCTCATCGGCTGAATTGGTGCATGTCCCATCCGTAAAGTGCATATACTAGCGTCAGAAGTATGAACGCAGGCGTTCATGCGGGAAATCATCCTGCTTAAAATATTTCGGCGCAAACCGGCGAGTCCCGTGCGAAACCAGAGACAGGCAATCTCTATTCGCCGGGCTCGTTTACGTTTTGGCGCAAACGGGGGACGCTAGATGAAGGACAACCGGAACGGGGGAACGAACCTGAGCGGAGAGGCGAAGCATTGGAAACCGCCGGAGAATGGAAGGGAAGGGCCGCCAGAATCCCCTGAGAAGGAAAAGATCGACACCATATACCGGGTAGCCACCGAATGGGCGCAAAGAATGGAAAAGTCGCGGATTTCGGAGTATTTGGAGCTGCTGCATTCTCCTTGGCGGCTGATCTGGCTGAACGTGCTGTCGGGTACCGCGCGCGGCGTCGGAATCGCGATTGGCTTTACCTTTTTCGCGGCTACGATCATTTACGTGCTTCAGGTGCTGGGAGCTCTCAACCTGCCGATCATCGGGGATTATATCGCCGATATCGTCCGCATCGTCCAACATCAGCTTGAGCTTAATACGTATTAGCTCCAGGCCCCAAACGGCGCATACAGAGCATCTCCATGCGGGCCGTTCCAGCCCAATTCTTGTCCATCGCCTTAACATAAAAACTCCGGGCAAGCCGCAAGTGGTTTGCGGTTGCCCGGAGTGTGAAGGCGATCCATATTTTGCAAGAAATTAAGAACTGAAATATGTATAAGCCTCTTCATACGTTTCTTTATATTCAACTTGATTGCGGAACATGCGGTTGAGCTGCATAGTGAAGATCGGATTATCGGAGAGATATACCCACTTCTTATCCGTGCTAAGACCCCGGTTGAGTGCAAGTTGCATCGTAGGCGAAAGCAGGGTTACTACCTCTTGCGAGAGGACAGACTTGGCTTTGCGGACATCTGTGATGCCGGAGAAGCCGGGCTTAACTTTTTCGAGAATATCCTCGAAATCTTTGATATAAGAGGCGGCTGCATTTTCATCCAATCTATCAGCCACTACGATAATCAGATTTCTTTTTTCATCATAATTAATAGTATAAGCGGACATTAATAAATTCCTCCAGTTTATATAATAGTAGATTAAAGCTTAGATTTACTTAAGCTTAAACTTTAAATACACCATATCCACCGTCGCTAATCAGAGTGGCTCCTGTGGTATATCCGGAATCTGCACTTAGCAAGAAGCAGACGGAACCTGCAATTTCTTCCTCGGTTCCAAACCGCTTCAGGGCCGTTCCCTGGGCAATATACGCTTCAAGAGCATCGATGTCAGGTGAGAGCATGCCTTCATAGCGGCGCATCATCTTGGTTGCTACAGGACCAGGACAAATGGTATTCACTCGGATTCCCCGAGGACCTAGCTCAGCGGCAACAGATTTGGTCAAGCCTATAATCGCGTGCTTGCTGGCGGAGTATGCCAAATCTCCAGGCATGCCGATCGTTCCATGCAAGGAAGAGCAATTGACAATGGCGCCTCCTGATTTCATATGGGGTACGGCAAACTTCATCAACAGGAATTGGGATCTGATATTTACTGCAAAAACGTTGTCGAACACTTCAATGTCATAGTCTTCGAGCATTTGATTGTTTCCTGTTATGGCGGCATTGCTGTAGATGCAATCAATCTGACCGAACTCTGCCAATGTATTGTCTACAAGCTGCTTGATATCCTCTACCTTGGAGACATCGGTCGGGAAGAAGACTGCCTCGTACCCAAGGCCTTTCATCTCCTTTATGGCTTCCTCTCCCGCTTCCACGGAACGGCCGGCGATAACCACCTTTCCTCCCTCGCTGCAAATTCGCATAGCCGTAGCTTTTCCGATACCTGTTGCTCCACCCGTGATAATTGCCACTTTATCTTTAAATCGCATCATATCAACCCGCTTTCGCAATATTTTGGGAACGGTCGTTCCATTATGCAGGGGGAATACATCTACCGCATTTTGAGAACAGATTATTCTCAAGTGTCCTTTGCTTTGGGATATTTTTCTTAATTGTATACTTATATTTCTCAAATATGCAAGAAAAAAGTCGATTATTATATTATTTTGTCGAAAAAAGTGGTTATTGGATTTCCTCCAGTGTCGAGAGAAGGACGTTAAAGGCCGAAATGATCTTCGGAGCGCCAACACATGGCACCAGGTGCAATAGAATGCCTTTGATTTGGTCGACCGTCATGCCTACGCGAAGCGCCATCACATAATGAACGCCAAGCTGCTCAAACTGGCCCATCGTAATTAAAGAGGAAATCACGGCAATTTCTTTCCAATCCGCGCCAATAGTGGTCCGTTGAAAAATATCGCCATAAGCGTTGCCCATAATAAATTCAGCCAATTCCGGAAAATGGTCTTTGATCGGAGCCATCGCTTTGGCCCCATAGTCGCCGGAAAGATTGGAGAAATGGTTGAAACCGCTGTTTATGTTGTCTTTCATATGAGATGCCCCCTAAAAGTTGTGCTGGCGCATGCTTCTTTAATCATTTATCGGAAGAAGTATACGCTTGTATTGCCGGTTTGCGGCCTAATTCAGATTTAGTGTACGGTGTGCGGTAGGAGGCACTTCGTCACGGTCGGTCAACAGCTCGATGACGGCAACGCGGTTTAAGGCCACAGCCTCGCTGATGGCGGAAGCGAATTGTTCCGCGGTCTCGCATCTGAAGCCGGCGGCTCCGAGCGATTCGGCAAATTTCACGGCATCCAAAGGTACTTCAAACAGAGTTCCGTCGATTCGGCCTGTCGTTTTTTCCATTCCCTTCAGCGCCATATCGAGCTGCTTATTATTCACAACGATAAAAATGACCGGGATATTCTTGCAAACGGCCGTATTAATCTCAGTGCCGAGCATCATGAAGCAGCCGTCGCCGGTAATGCAGAATATCGTTTCCTCAGGAGAAGCGACCTTGGCCCCGATCGCCATGCCTATAGCATTTCCCATGCAGGCAAAGTAGGCGTCAAAGACAAAACTGCCGGGCTTCTTCACGTTGTACCATTTTACAGCATTGAAGCCGTGGCTGCCGTCATCAACAAATACGGTATTGTTATAAGGGATCAGGTCGCTCATCACGCTCATCACAGACGCAAGTGAAAGATTGGGCAGAACGGGCAGTTCTTCCGCATAATGAACAGCGGTCTCCGTTTCGCGTGTCCTGATCGCCGCAGTATCAACATTCCGGAGAAGCAGCGACAAATTATCGCGCAAATCGCCGCCAACCGGAATCGTAGAGGAGGTTAGTATTTTTCCGACAAAGGTTGGATCGATATCAAACTGAATCAGGTTCTCCGGGTGATTCTCCGCTTTGAGGTTGCAGATGGTCATATCGCTGAGCCGCGACCCCAGCACAATGAACAAATCACTGCGATTCAACAAGTCGTCTCCATGCTTGCATCCGCCAACGCCGATCGGACCGTGATACAGCGGATGATCCCAGGCTATAGCGCCTTTGCCGCCGGGTGAAGTGACGACCGGAATATTAAAGGTCTCCGCGAATTGAACCAATTCCTGATGCGCTCCGGAGCGGTTAACGCCTTTGCCGGCAATAATCAGAGGGCTGTCGGAACGATTAATGGCGCCTATAATCCGGTCGAGATGGGCATAATTGACGAGCGCTTCCCGTTCAGGGATTACAATTCGGCATTCTTCAAGCGGCTCTGTCTGAACATCAAACGGAAGGCAGAGATGAACAGGTCCGCGCTGTCCGCCAAGCGCAAGAGAAATGGCATGGTTAAAAATCGTGCTGAAATGATCCCCCCGCTCGACCAGTTTGCTGAATAGCGTAGCGGGTTTGAACATATCCGCCAAATCGGCAAGATAGGAGGAGGAATCCTGGCACTGGGGAATTCCAAGCTCCTTGATGGATTGATGTCCCGTAATGAACAGCACAGGAAGGTTATTGGCTTTGGCATGCGCCGCCGCGGTGAGGAGATTGGTTCCTCCCGGACCGGATGTGCCGAACGCCACCCCGAGATTTCCTGTCTTCAGGGCATAGCCGGAAGCTTCGAATCCGGAGCTGGCTTCATGTCTCCCGGGAATAAATTCAATACCGCAATCGACCATTTTAAGAACTATGGGACAAATCGATTTACCGATAATGCCGAATGAGTGAGTTACTCCGAGATTGCGTAGTGCTTCCGCCATATAATCTGCGACTGTCTTCAAAAGATCCACCCCACAAATTCATATTGTTTGTTCTAAAATAGAAGACCTGCACTCCAAACAGAGCACAGGTCGGTTGACAAGTCACCATATAGGACGCCGGATATATAAGCGTTCAGGTTCTCCAGCAACCTGGCTGTCATGGCCTCAAGAAGAAATGAGACTGTAGATCCATGGCTTTGCGTCATTCCCTTTCGGAGAATTTTGCCCATTATTTAGTTTATAATATAAAGAATAATTTCCCTTTACAATATATTTCTAGCACTACTTTTGTCAATATATTTATACAAAACGGCTCGAAATTTGACGAATTGATAGATTTACCGGTTGGAATAAACGAAGGATAAAAGTCCCATATTAGTCATATAGGCTTATGCGGGTTTCGGGGAGACA